>LDXQ01000154.1 GCA_001443485.1 Candidatus Sysuimicrobiota bacterium CSP1-3 | reverse complement strand
CCCTTCGTCTCGTGCCAGCAGGCTGCAGGGGAAGACCTGCCGCCGGCCGTCGGGCCGCCGCTTCACTTCCAGAAAGGAAGGAAGAGGGGAGCGCACGGGGTAATAGTACTGCGATTCCCTGGAGATGTCCCCACAACAGACGCTTCGCGGTATCTGGCGCTGGTACTGGGCGTTGCTCGTCGCAAACGCCCTGGACCTGCTCTTGACCTACGTGGCCGTGCAGCGCGGCCTGCAGGAGACCAACCGCGTGCTGCAGCCCATCCTCTTCACGCCGTGGCCGATCGTGCTGAAGTTCTCCGCTCTGGGAATCCTGGCGGTGGGCCTGCTGTACGTGACGCCGACCGGCCGCCGCCCGTTCCGCGTCCTGCGCATGGTGCGCGTGGCAGGCGTCTTCTACCTGAGCGTCCTGCTCTTCCACCTCCTGGGCCTGGCCTTCGGCTAGCGAACCCGGCGCCGCGCCGGCGCGCCGCGTCACGCCACGACGGCGACGACCCCCTGAATCCGCGGGAGTCTCGCGGCCAGCAGCCGCCAGTCATCGCCCTCGTTGGCGCTGGCGTAGAGTTCCCCCGTACTGGTGCCGAAGTAGACGCCCGCCGGCTTCTGGCTGTCGGCGTCCATGGCGTGGCGCAGCACGACGCAGTGCACGTCGTCGGGGAGGCCCTCCCGCAGCCCTTCCCACGAGCGGCCGCCGGTGCGGCTGCGGTAAACCTCTAGTTGCCCCATGATGCAGCTGTTGTGCTTCTTGCACTTCGTCCCCTGATAGGCGGGAACGACGTAGACGGTGTTCTTGTCCTTCGGGTGCACCGCCAGGGGAAAACCGTGCCGGTCGGGCAGGCCCGCGGAGACGTCCTGCCAGGTCTCCCCGTGATTGTCGCTGCGATAGACCCCGCAGTGCATCTGCCGGTAGAGCACCTGAGAGTCAGCGGGCGCGATCCCCAAGCGGTGGTTGCAGGTGTGCACCGTGCTCAGGTGCGACTCCGGGTTCTTGGGCCGGTTGGGTTTACCCAGCTCCG
>LDXQ01000153.1 GCA_001443485.1 Candidatus Sysuimicrobiota bacterium CSP1-3 | reverse complement strand
CCGGCGAGTCGACCTTTGGCCGCCTGGATGTCCTTTACAACAACGCGGGTATCTTTCTGCCCGAAGACGGCGCGATCACCGAGTTAGAGGAGACAGTGTGGGACCGGGTGCTCAACGTCAACCTGAAAGGCACCTACTTCGTCTGCAAGCACGGCATCCCCGCGCTGCTGCGGGCGGGCGGCGGGTCCATCGTCAACATCGCGTCGTTCGTCGCGCTGGTCGGCTGCACCGTGCCGCAGGACGCTTACACGGCGAGCAAAGGCGGCGTGATCGCACTGACGAGATCACTCGCCGTGCAGTTCGGTCCCAAGGGGATCCGCACCAACGCCATCTGCCCCGGGCCGATCGAGACGCCGATGCTGACGAGCTGGCTGCTGACGGATCCCGAAGCCAAGCGCATCCGGCTGGCCCGCATCCCCATGGGGCGCTTCGGGCAGCCGCAGGACATCGTCTACATGGCGCTGTATCTGGCCTCGGACGAGTCAGCCTGGACGAACGGCGCAACGCTGAGTGTGGACGGGGGCATCACGGTCAACTACTTCTGACAGCCTCTCACCGCGCCTCAGAGCGCGATAAAAATATTCTTGACCTCCGTGTACAGCGCCAGGGCGTGCA
Organism: Candidatus Sysuimicrobiota bacterium CSP1-3; assembly: GCA_001443485.1. Lineage (GTDB taxonomy): Bacteria > Sysuimicrobiota > Sysuimicrobiia > Sysuimicrobiales > Humicultoraceae > Humicultor. The sequence goes on along the minus strand of LDXQ01000153.1, from coordinate 422 downwards.
TTCCCAGTTCCCGGCCGAAGCCGCTCATCTTGTAGCCGCCGAAGGGAGCCTCCTGGTGCACGCTGTGGTTGGAGTTGACGCTGATCACACCGGACTGGATGCCGCGGGCCACGCGCAGCGCCCGGCCGATATCCCGCGTCCACACCGAGGCCGAGAGACCATAGGGTGACTCGTTGACCAGCCGGATGACCTCCTCCTCCTCGCGGAACGGAATGGCGCAGGCCACCGGACCAAAGATCTCCTCCTGCGCCACGACCATGTCGTTCTGTACGTCGGCGAAGACCGTCGGTAGCAGAAAGGCCCCGCGAGCCAGGACGGGATCCGCCGGCGGCGTGCCGCCGACCAGGAGTTTCGCCCCCTCCCGCACCCCGGTCTCAACGTAGCCCTGCACGCGCTTCCGGTGCGCCTGGGAGATCAGCGAG
>LDXQ01000152.1 GCA_001443485.1 Candidatus Sysuimicrobiota bacterium CSP1-3 | reverse complement strand
GGGGGAGAGGTCGGCCAGGAGCGGAAGCCGGGACAGATCCTCGCTCTCCCGGATCGCCTGCTCCACGTGTTCCGACGCCGTGACGTGGGGAGCGAGGAGGCGATCGAAGTCACCCCGGCGCAGCGCGAACAGATTGAGCGGCGTGAGGGCGCGCACGGCCGCCGTCCGAGGCGCGCGCCCCAGCAGGGCGACTTCACCGAAGTGGTCCCCCGGCCCCAGCGTCCGCAGGACAACCTCCGTGCCGTCTCGCCGCTGGACCACCTCCGCCTGCCCCCGACGGATCACGTAGAAGGCGTCTCCCTCCTCGCCCTGGCGGAACACCGCCTGCCCCGCCTGGACGGTCGTGGGGCGCAGCCGGCGGGCCACTTCCTCCCGGGCCTCGCGCGGCAGCGACTCGAGGAAGGCCACGGTGTTGAGCAGGGCGAGGCGGTCCCGGATGGTGGCACGCCGGGGGCGGGCCCACCAGCCACGCAGCCGGCGCACCCCGCGCCGGGCCTGCTGGGCCAGACCCCCGACGAGGAGGACGAGAAATGGGACGGCGATGGCCAACGCCAGCGGGATAATGAGGAGGCGGCCCAGGGGACCGGCGCTCCAGAGGGCGCCAACGAGGCGTCCCAGTTGCACCTGCCAGAAGAAAAATCCGAACAAGACCAGGACGACCGTCATCAGCGCGGAGGCGAGACCGAACCAGACGAAGAGCCGTTCCAGCGGGGCGAAGGATTCGCGCCGGCGGAGCTTCACCCAGAGGTCTCGCCGGGTGAAGCCCAGCGCCCGCGGGCGCAGGCGCGGGACGTCCAGCCAGTCCACCAGCATGTAGTAGCCATCGAGTTCGGCGAAGGGGATGAGGTTGAAGATCAGGATGATAATCCAAATGATCGCGATGCGGTGCAGCGACGCCGCCACCGCCATCCCTGGGAAGAGGGCGATCAGGATGGAGATCAGGCCCGCCAGAATGAGGCCGCTGTAGGGTCCCGCCCAGGAGGTGGCCAGTCGGGCGCGGATCGGCTTCGTCCAGATGTCTGTCGTGTCCACGAAGAAGGCGGGCATGCCCATGTAGAGAAGGAAGCCCGCGCCGTTGACCCTGGCGCCGAAGTGGCGGCACGCTAGGCCGTGTGCCCCCTCATGCACGGCGACGGCCGCATACTGCAGCAGGAACAGTCCCA
>LDXQ01000151.1 GCA_001443485.1 Candidatus Sysuimicrobiota bacterium CSP1-3 | reverse complement strand
AGGAATGCACGATTGCCGAGATTGTACCTCGCGCCGCAGCTTCCTCCTGGCCTGCCACCCCGACCGGCAGCTCCGCCGCAGTCACCCACCGATGGCCGGGCAAGGGCCTCCCGAAGGTCTTGGCGAACCCCCGGGTGCTCGGCCTATTCCGTGTCGTCGTGAGGGGGTGGGACGAGGTGCCCAAGCGGTGGACTTGTGCGCTGGGGCATCATTTAGAGGCGGAAACGGAAGACGAGTTGGTGCGCAAGGTCCAGGAGCACATGCGCAACGACCACGGAATGGAGATCTCCCGGGAACGGATCATGCGAGACCTGCGCGAGGAGGACTAGCGAAAGAAACCGGAGCGCGGACTATCGGTTGTCTAGAGGACCTGTCCTCGGCGGAAAACGGAGAGGCCTCCGGCGAACCTGAGCCGCTGGGGGGAGCACCACTCTCCCAGAGGATCGGTCGGGTCGTAGACCACATGGTTCAGCAGCGCCGCGCGTAGCCCCAGTCTCCAGCGGACCTGGCGCACCCGGCCCACACGGCGGAAGCCGAACCGCCGCACCGTCTTCAGGGAGGCCGCGTTGCTCGAGTTGGCCCAGGCATAGACTCGATGCACTCCACGCTCCCCCAGCCACCGCAGCATGAAGTCGCCGACGGTCGTGGCCAGGCCGCGCCGGCGATACTCGGGCGGGGCAAACAAGGCGTACGCATAGACTTCGCCGGGCCGCAGCCGGACGTGCGCACCCATCTGCAGCTGTGAAGCCTCGTCGAACCGCACCCAGACCATGAGGCGGATTTCCCCGTCCTTCTCCGCGATGCCACAAACGTGCCCCCGCTCGTGACGCTCCTCGAATTCCTCCTGAAGTGGGCGGCGGAATTCCTCTATAAGAGGGCGGCGGAACACTTGCTGCATCGCCGCGGTAAGTCGCGGGAGGTCCTCCGGCGCCGCCGTCCGAACCGTGATGCCTCTCGCGAGAGGCAGGTCCGCCAGCGGCACGCTCAGGTCTCGCGCCAGAGCCAGTTGGTCCAACCTGACGACAGGCCGGATGCGCCGCCACAGTTGATCCAGCACACTACGCCCCTGCACTGATGAGCGCCGGCTTTCCTGAAGTCTCGCGGGGCAGGCCCGCAACCCGTGGGCGACCTGCACGGACTGCGGCGAGCGGTGGCTGTCCCGGCAGCTGATGCATGGAGCTTGCCCCTGAAGCGTCCGCCAGGTGATTTTAGCACACGGGTCCGCTCCCTTCAGGCA
>LDXQ01000150.1 GCA_001443485.1 Candidatus Sysuimicrobiota bacterium CSP1-3 | reverse complement strand
GCCTGTGGGTGCACGGCCTGATCCTGCTCGGTCTCGCTTTCGTCAGCGGCGGCCTGCTGATCCCGCTCGTTTGGGTTTATGCCGGCCTGAAAGCCGACGAGGACCTGCTGGAGTTCCGCATCGCCCAGCACAGCCTCTACTGAACCCAGGCGTCTCCTGAGATGCGCACCCAAACAGTGAGACCCCCGTTAGCCGGGGGCCTCATGGACACAGGTCGGAACGCGCGGCGCAGTTACCGGGAGGGCCGCCCCGCGCAGCGGTCCACGTTTTCGAACCCCGGAGATCACCAGTCATCGGAAGTCGCGTACCAGGGCAGGTTGAACGCCGTGTACGCGGCGCGAAGTTGTTCCAGGTCGGCCTGACCCACGTGGCCGCGCCACGCGAACGCCATCTCTCGGCTCGGCCGCGTGGTCTGGTAAGGATCGTCGCGATCTCCCTCGCTGCTCTTCCCTTCGACGACCGCTTCGATCCTGCTGGACCAGGACAGGCCCCCGAACGCGTAGAGGTCTCGGAACCGGCGGAGGGGCGCCTCACAGAGGTCCTCGTAGCGGACGACTCGGTGGTCCTGCCAGGCGTCGAGGGCCTCCTTGGCGACACGCAGTGCGGCTCCCTGCAGGACCCCGTGCCACTCCCAAAAGCCCTGCGCGCGCTCAAGAAGGGTCCTCCAAGGCCTGAGGATGGTGTCCAGGTATGGTCCAAAGCGTGCCAGGTCCAACCGGTCCCAGCCCCATCCGAGCCGCCGATAGCTGAGCGCAATCGCGGCGGGATGGCGGATCAGCAAGATGACGCGGGGGCGATACGCCGTGATCAACCATTCCGCCGCCAGAGGGTTGACCTCTTTGATGACCACCCTTGCGGCCGGCCGGCCGCGCAGGTTCCACTGCTTCGGAAAGAGGACGACGTGCCTGGGGAAAGTGGGGAGGCCAAGAAAGGCACGGTCCATGTCGCGCCCGTAGGCGGCATCCACCTGCAGCGTAACCGTCCCCCTGCGCCCATTGCGCACGTTCAACCCCTGGCTGAGGGGCTCTCGTAGATAGAGGGCGTTTTTGGCGCTCCCAAGGATCTCCCCCACCCAACTGGAGCCACTGCGGGGAAACGCGAGCAGGAGGAGCGGCGGCCGCAGGGTCGGGACCCGGCGGGCGATGAATCCACTCAGAGGGCCGAAGCGCGCCCAGCCGACCGGCACGGCCCGCATCCTGTTCGCGGCACGGAGAGGCCCGCGCAACCGACTCGCTCTCCGCGGGTGGGTCACACCCGGCGGGGGAGACACGCTAGGGTGATG
>LDXQ01000149.1 GCA_001443485.1 Candidatus Sysuimicrobiota bacterium CSP1-3 | reverse complement strand
CAGCCGGATCAACGCGGACGCCGTGTTGGCGGGCGGGTCAGTGATGGTCGACCAGGCGTCGCAAGTCGGTCGGGACCTGGTAGCGATGGGCGGGAGCGTGCGGGTGCTGGGGAGTGTTTCCCGCAACGCCTTCCTGAACGGCGGCGACGTGATCATCGGCGGCACCATTCAGGGCAACGTCGAAGTTCAGGCGGACCATGTGACGCTGCTCCCATCCGCCCGGATTCAGGGACAGCTGCGGTATTCGGCGGACCGCCCGGCGGAGATCCAATCCGGCGCGCAGGTCACTGGTGGGATCGAGCGGACCCTGCGGCCGACTGCGCCGTGGCGATACTACCGGCCCTTTGCCTTCCGGTTTGCCGGACGCGTGATGGAGGCACTGTGGCTGCTCGCCATCGGGTTCGTCGCGCTGGCCGTGGCGCCCCGCGGCGTGCCGCGCGTGGTCGAGCGGGTCAGCCGGCACTTCGGCATGAGCCTGCTCACCGGGTTCATCCTGCTGGTCGTGGTCCCGGTGGCGGCCCTGCTGGTGGCGTTCACCCTGATTGGGATCCCGCTGTCGATTGCGGCGGTTCTGCTCTACCTGGCGACGCTGTACCCCGGGCAGATCTTTCCGGCGCTGTGGCTGGGGGAGTGGATCATGCGCAGCCTGGGGCGCGGCGGCGCGCCGCCTTCGCCGTACCTGGCCATGACCGTGGGCGTCATCCTGTTTGCGATTGCGGTGGCCGTCCCGTTCATCGGCTGGCTCCTCCGGTTGGTCGCCCTGCTGGCAGGGTTTGGCGCGCTGTGGGCGGCCGTCTGGGCTACGCGGGCAATGCGGCAGGCGGCTTAAGGGGATGGGGGATGTTATCTTCCGCGCGGGCGACCACTTCGAGGAGGCCGCCCTGCGCGAGGACGCCTTTCAGTCGATGGATCAAATCACGCTCGCAGCGCGGGCGCTGGAGAAGGCGGGCTTCCTGCGGCGGGTAACGGACGAGCAGGGGCGGGAGAGTTACCTGATTATCCGGGACATCACCGGAGCCGACCTGGCCTTCGTCGTCTCCCGCGAGCATAAGGAGATGGAGGAGGGAGGCTAGGGCCGTGGGTTATCGTACCATCGCTGCACATACTGGAGGCGGCCTTGAGAAACTCGTTGTCGATCCCGCGCCCTTGGTCCACGATGAGCCCCGCGGCCTGTTTGATGCGAATGCACCGGCCATCGAGCTTCACGTCGCACTCCACCCGCACGGTGACCGCACGGCGTTCCATGGGAATCGCGCGTCCGGGTTCGGCCCGCCGAAAGGGCACCTAAG
>LDXQ01000148.1 GCA_001443485.1 Candidatus Sysuimicrobiota bacterium CSP1-3 | reverse complement strand
CCGGCCCGATTCCTATGCCTCGGAGACATGGAGGCGCGCGGGGTCGGGCACGGCCCTTCCTGGCCCGGCCGACTCGTGGCAACATGGGGGCGATGCACTGGAAGAAGGCCCCCGAGTCGCTGGTCGCGCTCTTTGACCAGGTGGCCCCGCGGGACGCCCCGGCCGAGCGGCGCAAGATGTTCGGCTACCCGGCCGTCTTCGTGAACGGGAACATGTTCGCCGGGCTGCACGAGGAACGCCTGGTGATGCGCCTGCCGGACGAGGCACGGACCGAGTTCCTGGCGCTCCCCGGCGCGGTGCCCTTCGAGCCGATGCCCGGGCGCCCGATGAAGGAGTACGTCGTCGCACCGGCGGCGCTGCTGAGCGACCCGGAGGCGCTCCGCTCCTGGCTCGACCGATCGTTGCGCTACGCCGTCTCGCTGCCGCCCAAGGAACCGAAGCCGAGGAAGTAGCGAACGGCGACCGGACTGGTCCCGGCGCGCTACGCTGCGTCTGCGATGAGCTCGCTCCTCGGCTGGCTGCTGCTCCTCGGCGGGCTCGCCGCCGCGCTCCTCGGGATGTTCGCGTCGCCACCGAGTGACGCGATGAAGGCGGTCATCGTCTTCGGCGGGCTCGGCGCGGTCATCCTCGGCGCCATCGCGCTCCTGGCGGTTCGCATGTCCGGCACGGAGGGGACGCCGCCCGGCTCCGCCCCGCCCCTCGTGGGCATCGTCTCGTCGGTGATCACGCCACCCTCGGTGGCGAAGACGCTACCGGCCGGCCGAGCCCAGCGGCAGGGCCGCGCGAAGACGGCGGGCGCAAAACGCGCCCCGGCATCGTCGCGGCGCCTTGGCAGCGCGATCACGTGGGCCATCCTCGGCGCTCTGTACTACATCAGCGGCGCGGCGGCCAGTGGGTCGTGGCTCTCGTTCATGGCCGCGCTCCTGATCCTCCTCATGCCGGTCGGGATCATCGCGGCGATCGCCTCCCGCATGCTCCTCGGTCGTGCCTGGGGATGGGCCGTGAGCGTCGCGATGGCCGGCGCCGGCTTCGCCGCCGGGTTCGTGGTGGGCGCCTTGATCGCCGACCTGCTCGGCGGCTGAACCGTCGGCCGCCGGCCCGCCCGCGTACTACACTCAGCGCCTCGAACCGACCAGTCTTCAACCCACCCAGGAGGGATCGGATGCCGCGGATCGTGCGTGGGGCGCTGCTCCAGGCGGAGTGGACCGGCGACAAGGAAACGATGATCCAGAAGCACGAGCGCTATGCCCACGAGGCGGCGAAGCAGGGGGCCCAGGTCTTCTGCATGCAGGAGCTGTTCTACGGCCCGTACTTCTGCCAGGTCCAGGACGCGCAGTACTACGCGTACACGGA
>LDXQ01000147.1 GCA_001443485.1 Candidatus Sysuimicrobiota bacterium CSP1-3 | reverse complement strand
GGAGATCGCGTCGCCTACGCGATGCACCTGGGGGCCTACGCCGAGTACGTCGTCGTGCCGGCGTGGCGCCTTGTGCCGCTGCCACCGGCCATCGACGGCCGCACCGCCGCCGCGGTAATCCTGCAGGGGATGACCGTGCACTATCTGACCCACAGCACCTATCCGCTCAAACCAGGTGAGACCGTGCTGGTGCATGCCGCGGCCGGGGGTGTGGGGCGGCTGCTCGTGCAGGTAGCCAAGCGGCTCGGCGCCCGGGTGATCGGCACCGTCTCCAGCGAGGAGAAGGCGCGGCTCGCGCGCGAGGCAGGCGCGGACGAGGTGATTCTGTACACGAAGGAAGACTTCGAGGAAGCGGTGAAGCGCGCGACCGGGGGCCGCGGTGTCGACGTGGTCTACGATTCGGTCGGGAAGACCACCGCGGAGAAGAGTCTGAACTGCCTGCGGCCGCGCGGTTACCTGGTGCTCTTCGGTAACGCCAGCGGCGCGGCGCCGCCCATCGATCCCCTCACGCTAATGGCCAAGGGATCCCTCTATCTGACGCGGCCAACGCTCACCCACTACGCCGGCAACCGCGAAGAATTGCTGGCGCGAGCGCGCGCCGTGTTCGACTGGATCACGTCGGAACAGGTGAAGGTCCGGATCGCCAAGACCTTCCCGCTGGCCGAAGCGGCGGAGGCGCACCGGGCCCTGGAAGGCCGCGGCGTCGCGGGGAAGATCCTGCTGCTGCCCTAGAAGCGGACCTCCACCTTCAACTCGTACGTCGCCTCGCCCACGCGCACGGACTCGAGTCCCGGAGCGACCGCATCGGTGTCCTTGCTTGTCGGGACACCCCGATGTCTGCGGGACCCCGGAGGAGTGGCTTGACGCGGCACGCTCCTGACTTGTACAGTATTCCTGTACAGAATGCTTTTCGTGCGCGAGGTCACGTCATGGCGATCCAGACGACGTATACGAAGGCGCGGGCGAATCTGGCCAAGCTTCTCGACCGCGCGGCATCAGACCGCGAGACGATCATCATTACTCGGCGGGGGGCGCCACGCGTCGCGCTCATCGCCGCGGACGAACTCTCGGGCTTGATGGAGACAGCCCATCTGCTGAGGGCTCCGCGGAATGCGCAGCGCCTGCTGAGGGCGCTGGGGCGAGCCCTTCAGGGGAAGGGCTCGCGGAAATCCGTGGCCGCGCTGCGTCGGGAGTTCGAGTTGACCGAGGAGCGCTGAGCGTGTGCCCGGCGGTCGGCCCGCCCGGGCCCGGCGCGAGATTGTCTTTCAGCCCGAGTTCCTAGAGGATCTGCACTGCTGGGTCGAGACGGACCGGAAGGTCGCCCTGCGTGTCCTCGACCTCGTCGATGCGATCGTGCGGGATCCGTTC
>LDXQ01000146.1 GCA_001443485.1 Candidatus Sysuimicrobiota bacterium CSP1-3 | reverse complement strand
TTTACTTTCCTGCCAGAGAGGGTCCTGCCCGCATAGCCTCGCCGCCGCGCGGGCGCGTAGAATGAAGCCGAAGGGAGGGGGCACAGGTGCTGCCAGGTGCGGATCAACTGAAGCGACTGGCCATCCGCGTCGGCGAGGATCCCGACGTGCTGGCGGTCCTCCTCTTTGGGAGCGTGGGCCGTGGTGACGTGACCCCGGCGTCGGCCGTAGACGTCTGCCTCGTGCTCCAGCCCCAGGCCGTCGAGCGGACGCCTGCCAAGCGGCTGGAGTACCTAGCTGGGGTTGACCTGGACATTCAGGGCTTCCAGGAGCTTCCTCTGTACCTCCGCTGTACCTCCACCAGCGTGTCCTCCAGGAGGAGCAGGTCCTGCTGTGCAAGGATGAGGCAGCGCTCTACGAATTGGCGTACCGCACGGTGCAGGCCTTTGAGGACTTCCGGCACATTTACTACGACTACCTGGAGGCCGTGCTCCATGCTCGACCGTGAGCGCATCCTGGCCAGGCTCGACGCGCTGGAGCGCTACCTCGAGCTAGGGCGATTGCCCCGCTAACCCAGGGCCGATGGTTTCGCCGCTGTGGACCGGAATCACGGTCGCCCGGCCATCGGGATGCCGAAGGAAATGATGGCTGCCTTTCGTTCGGATGACCTGGAAGCCTGCGACCGAGAGGATCTCAATAAGTTGCCTGCCCGTGAGCGCAGGCAACTTATTCACGTGCCCACTCGGACGCGCTGCACCCCAATGAACTCCAGCGGCTCCACGGCTTCGCCCTGTACCTCTAAGCAGAGGGCGATGGCCTCGCGAATCCGCTCCGTCAATTCGTCAAGCGATCTGGCCTGGGTGTGGCATCCCGGCAGCGTCGGAACGGAGGCGACGTAATAGCCCTCGGTATCCTGCTCCACGACCACGTCAAACTCTCTGACAGCCACGACGCCCACCTCATCCTCAATAGATGTCCGATCGCCCTGTCCGAGGGAACAGAGGACGTGGACTGCAGCTTCACCGATAACGCTAGCATACGCGGCTGGGGGTGTCAGGACCTGTCGATCCCCACGTGGCACGAAATGTTCCCACCGCGGCCCAGACGCGCGCTTGACGCTACTCAGCCGCGATTGGTAGAATGCCCACAAGTCGGCGATGACGGGGAAGAGTAGGCCGGTCGCCGCGCGTGGAGCGAGCCGGGGTGGGTGTGAGCCCGGCGGCGTCCAGACCGGTCGAAGATCACCCCGGAGTCGCGGGTCGAACGGAGTGCGCGCCTACTAGACCCGCCGGCCCCCGACCGTGACCCTGGGTAGGGGATCGGAGCAGCAGTGCGGCTCCCGTCCTCGAAACGAGTGTCGGCTCGGAGAGCCGGAACGAGGGTGGTACCGCGGGTGCGCCCGTCCCTGGTGGGCGGGCGTTTTTGTTTTGCTGCGAGTTCGACGGGGCCCTATGGGCAGAGGTGAACGGTGATGCCTCGATTTCGACCGGTGCCGGCGAAGGTGGACTTCCCGGCGCAGGAGCGGG
>LDXQ01000145.1 GCA_001443485.1 Candidatus Sysuimicrobiota bacterium CSP1-3 | reverse complement strand
GAAGATCGGCGGCGGCCCGGCGCCGGTGCTGACGCCGCACGGCTGGCTCCTCGTGTACCATGGGGTGCGGGGGCGGATTGTCGAAGGGGTCGACCACCAGCCTCATGTGCACTACAGCGCGGGGGTTATGGTCCTCGACCGGTGGGATCCCAGAATGGTCCGCTATCGCTCGCGGAGTCCGGTGTTGCAGCCCGAATCAGACGATGAGCGGTACGGCATTGTGCCCAACGTCGTCTTCCCCACAGGGCTCGATCCGCGCGGCGACGGCCGCATCGATGTCTACTACGGCATGGCCGACTTCGCCATCGGCGTCGCCCAGATGGCTGTACCTGAGCAGCTCCCCGGCGTCTGAGCCTGCGCCCCCTGGTGGTCCAAACAGTACTGGGTCGCCGAGCAGGTCTGATCGGCGCGTGGGGTCCGATCTTGCGGGGCAACCCCGCTCTCACGGACAGGTGGTGAAGGATGTGCGTCCCGTGGCTGCGGGTCAGGCCGCGGCCCCGGCGGTCACAGAATAGGAAGTCCTCTGGCCTGGCATCCGGGCCCCTCGCCAGCCAGGCTCGAAGGCACTGTGCAGCCTCCGCGCCGAAGAAGCCAACGCCGAATTATGGCAGTTAGCCAATCATCTTCAAGAAGAAGGAACATCCCCACTTCTCAAGAAATAAGAGTGGTTTAGCTAGCCAAAAGCGCCTCTTCTAGCTGCCTGACGCCTTCTTCCCTTCATCACCTCTCATCACCTCGGAGGTCCGCTTTTGACTCCTTCGCTCCGGCTCCATCCAGCGTATGGGCGGTTGAGCATGTTGGAGCGCTGGGCAGAAACCGGGTTCGCGTATTGTGGCGACTCCCCCCCAAAGCCACGCCAGATTCGCGCCCCCCCCAACACTCTGATTCGGTCAATGAGGACCGATGCCAAACTCAAGGAGGTCAGGCGCGATGAAGATTGATCGCAGAGAGTTTCTGAAGAAGGCTGGATTAGGATCAATTGCGGTGGCATCACTTCCCACTCTTGCTAATGCCTTGGCCAAACCCGCCTGGGCGCAGGGTGGAACGAACTTCACGTTCCTTGCCGTCGGCCGCGCCGGTCCGGCAGGGACGCTCGCGCAGCCGGCGCACACGATGGCCATGGGGGGCCAGGGAAGCTTCGATCCATCGAAGGTAGGTTCACAGATGGAGGGCGGCGGACCATTCAACCACTGGACCGCGCCGGCCGCCGCCCCGCCAGTGCCCCTCATCGCCTCAGGGACGTGGAAGGCCAGACTGCTGGTGAGCTACAAGCAGATAGGCACCTACGGCGTGGCTGCCGCGGGCATTCTCGAAATGGTGGTGGACATTTTCCGGCTGGTTCCGTCGCCGGCCACCATCCGCGGGGCAACCCTTAAGGTCGTGGGCAACCTTGGCCCCGCAGGGTTCGTCAACCCTGGCGAAATTGCGGGCTACACACTGAGCATTCCGGGGACCGACTTCTTTACCGGCGGAACGCCTGGGCCGTTCCGGCCGATTCCGCCCGACGGCGTGGGGATCGCGCTGTTTACCACTGTTCCGCTGGGATAAGCACCCGGAATTTTCTTCGCCAGTGGGCGCGGCGGA
>LDXQ01000144.1 GCA_001443485.1 Candidatus Sysuimicrobiota bacterium CSP1-3 | reverse complement strand
AGCGTACGCTGGGCGCGGCTGGTACTCCTTTCCATCACCACCGACACGGAGCCGTCCATGACCCGCCTGCGTTGGGGCATCCTCTCCACCGCCCGAATCGGCATCCGCCGGGTGATCCCGGCGATCCAGCGATCGCAGACCGGCGTGGTCTCCGCCATCGCCAGCCGCGATGCGGATCGCGCCGCCGAGGTCGCCTCCCGATTCGGCATCCCCCGCGCGCACGGGACCTACGAGGGCCTGCTGGCCGACCCGGACGTCGACGCGATCTACAATCCCCTGCCGAACAGCCTGCACGCGGAGTGGTCGATCCGCGCGGCGCGAGCGGGAAAGCACGTGCTCTGCGAGAAACCGCTGGCGCGCGACGCAGACGAAGCCCAGACCATTGTGGATGCGGCTGCAGCGGCGGGTGTCTTCCTGCAGGAAGCGTTCATGTACCGGTTTCACCCGCAGATCGAACGCGTGCGCCAGCTGGTGCGCGACGGCACCGTCGGCCGCCTCTGGCTGGTCCGGTCCGGGTTCAGTTTCACCGTCGGGTCGGAGAACGACATTCGCCTGATCCCCGAACTCGGCGGTGGGGGTCTGCTGGACGTGGGGTGTTACTGCGTGAACATCAGCCGCCTGCTGCTGGGGGAACCGCAGGCGGTGCACGCGGCGGCGGTGTACGAGCGTGGGGTGGACGTCCGCCTCGCGGGGATGCTGGTCTTCGGCGGCGGCACGGCGGCACTGCTGGACTGCGGGCTGCGCGCTCCGGACCGGCAGTTCTGCGAGGTCCTGGGCGAGGAAGGCGTGATCACCCTGCCCCGGCCCTTCCTGCCGGGAGAGGATCCGGCCGTGATCTTCGTGCGGCGGAAGGGTCAGGAGGAGCGGATCGAAATTCCCGGCACGGACCAGTACGCTCGGATGATCGACCACTTCGGGGAGTGCGTGCTGACCGGCGGGCGGCCGCACTTCCCGCCCGAGGACGCCGTGGCCAACATGCGGGTCCTGGACCGGCTGCGCGCCACCTCCGCCGGGGAATTTCCCATCCCGCGGCCGGGTTCTTAGAGGCAAAGGCAGCCAGGGGGTGATCGGGGATGCAGATGAAGATGCACTGGGCCTGCTCCATGGGCCATCCGGTGGAAGCCAACAGCGAGGAGGAACTGGTCCGCAAGGCCCAGGAGCACATGCAGAAGGAGCACGGGACGAAGGTCTCGCGCGAGGAAGTGCTGCGGGACGCGCACCGGCACGGATAGTCCAGAAAGATTCGCCGTAGTCCAGCGGGGCCGGCGCACGCCGGCCCCGAACTCTTCGGAGAGATCACCTGCGGCGCGATGCCGCGCTGCGGCACGCGCCACCACCGGAGGGCCGGGATGAGTGAAGACCTCAAGCAGGCGGCACTGGCGGGGCTGGAGCAGACCTTTGACAAGGAGCGCTGGTTCAAACCGGTGCGCGAGTCGGTGCAGGGGCTGACCGCGGCGCAGGCGGCGTGGCATAGTGGCCCCGAACGGCATTCCATCTGGCAGATGGTGCATCACCTCTCGCACTACTGCCGCCTGATGCTGTTGCGGCTGGACGGCGCGCCCATCCCCGAAAACTGGCGGGAGGGTGAGTGGGGGCCGCGCGAAGACCCCCATGACGAAGGGGC
>LDXQ01000143.1 GCA_001443485.1 Candidatus Sysuimicrobiota bacterium CSP1-3 | reverse complement strand
GCCGTAGCCGTGGCGTCCGCGGCGATTACTGATCCAGAGACCCCACAGCGGATCGTTGCCGGGCTGCGCGACTACCTGCGGCGGCACGGGCTGGCGGACATCAGTGCGGTGATCGGCCAGGTGGAAGGACTGGAAGGAGTGGAAGTCGATGGCGCCTGAACTCGTCGTGGCTCTGGACGTCCCGGCGCTGGAGGAGGCGCGTCGCCTGGTCGCGCTCCTTCGTCCCACGGTGCGCTGGTTCAAAGTGGGAATGGAACTCTTCACGGCAGCCGGTCCCGCGGCCGTGGAGGCGGTACGTGCGGAGGGCGGGGCGGTGCTGCTGGACCTCAAACTCCACGACATCCCGCACACCGTGGCCGGCGCTGTGCGCCGCGCCGCGCGTCTGGAAGCGGAGATGCTCACACTGCACCTGGCCGGCGGCGCGGCGATGATTCGCGCCGCCGTCGATGCTGCGCGTGACGCCGGCACCGGGCTGCGGCTCCTGGGGATTACCCGCCTGACGAGCGAGCCCGCCACCTCATCGGAATTCACCTGGTCGGTGGCGGAGACGGCCGTCGGCGTCGCGGATCTCGGAGTGGACGGCGTCGTTGCATCGGTGCACGAGGCCGCCGCGGTGCGCGCCGCCTGCCCGCCCGGATTCCTGATCGTGGCCCCGGGGATTCGCCCGGCCGGCGCCGGCGCCGACGACCAGGCGCGGGTGGCCACGCCCGCCGAGGCCGCGCACGCCGGGTGTGACTTCATCGTCGTCGGCCGCCCGATCATCCGCGCGTTCGATCCCCTGCAGGCCGCCGTAGCGATCATGCGCGAGATGGCCGCGTTGGCCGCGCCGGTGTAGGACCATGCGGATCGAGCAGACGCTGAATCTCCCCATCCAGGACGACCGCGACTGGTCTCGTCTCCTGGAAGAGGTGGCCATGGTGGAGCGGGGCCATTTCCTCCTGAGTTCGGGACTGCACAGCCCCGTCTACATCCAGGTGGCCCGGCTCCTGCAGCATCCCAGCATCGCGACGTCCGTGTTCGCGGCGATAGCTCGCCCGTTCGTCGATCGCGAGATTCAACTGGTCGCCGGACCGGCGATCGGGGCGGTGATCATCGCCTATGAAGTCGCCCGCTACCTCAACGCGCGCGCGGTGTGGACCGAACGGGTGGACGGCCGGATGGCCCTGCGGCGCTCGTTTTCCGTGGCACCGGGCGAGCGCGCGCTGATCGTGGAAGACGTGATCACGACCGGCGGATCCGTTCTCGAGGTGCGTGAGACACTGCTCTCCGCCGGCGCCGACGTCGTCGGGATTGCCGCCGTGGTGGACCGTCTGGGTACCGATCGTCTCGGCGACCTGCCCGTGGAGGCTCTTGTGCGCCTGCCCCTGCCGACGTATCCGCCGGAGGCCTGCCCCCTCTGCGCTGAAGGAATGCCGTTAATCAAGCGAGGAAGCCGTGTCGACCGGCCGGGCTGACCATACGAGTTGACCGGCTCAGTCTTCGCGGCCCGCTCTCGGCCGCGCCCAACAATTCTGCCTCTCGGAAACCAGGACTACAAAGGCATTTTGAAGGACATTAACGTGCGTGTAATCCACATTAAAGGGGCTATGTTTCGATACTATCATCGGGTAGACTCGGGAGAAGAAGGAGAGGGACACCTTGACTGAGCGACCCAACAAG
>LDXQ01000142.1 GCA_001443485.1 Candidatus Sysuimicrobiota bacterium CSP1-3 | reverse complement strand
CCGGGCGATAGTGTAGGCAATCTCCGGCTTGAGGTCCTGTCCCACGACGCCGCGGATGTCGTACTCGCGAAAGATGTGTCCGGGGACGGCCTTCACAGCTTCCATCGGATCCTCCCCCGTCAATCTGAATCCGCTGCCTAATGTTCCGTCCGGTGAGGCAATCTCCTCGTTCCGCCCGGCGCACCGGTGCTACGCCAGGCGCTCCGGGATGATGATTCCCTAGCACCACTTGCCCGCTTATAATTACACACACCCGGCGCGGTCGGGGACCTGGGGATGACCATGATCACCCAACTTGAACGTCTCGAGAGCGCCGCGGTGCTGGCGACAGGTTTGCTCCTGGCCGCCGGGTTCGCGGCCCCCAGCGCGTTCTTCGTCGTCGCTCCTGCCCTCGCCGCAGCGGCCAGCGGGCGGTCGCTTCTCTGGGCGCGAACACCCCTCGATCTCCCGATCCTCCTGTTCCTGGCCGCCACCACCCTCTCGGCCCTGTTCTCCCCCTTCCCGGGCATGGCTGCGGGCTCGACCGCACTGCTAGGCGTCCTCATTTACCTGGGATACGGTGTCGTCGTCCGGTCCGCTGCGCGCATGTCTGACTTCCCCATGCGAATGGTGGAGGCGATGGCGGCCGGCACGGTCGCCGCCGCTGTGTGGGGAATCGTCAATCACCGGGTGACCGGCATGCCTGCGGACACCGGCGGAGGCTACAACGCGTTGGGGACAATGCTTGTCCTGGGACTACCGCTGCTACTCGCCCTGGCGGTACGGCGGCGCGGATGGGGGTTCCTCATCTTCGGCGCGGGGGCGGCGGTGACGGCAATCGGCCTGGTCCTTACCTTCGCCCGTGGGGCGTGGCTTGGCGGTCTGGCCGGACTGGCTGTCTTCCTGGCCTGCGTGCCCCGCCCGATCCGCCTTCTGCTCCTCGCTCTGCTCCTGTTGACCCTGGCGATCGGGCGGTTTGGGTTGACCGGCGCGGTACCGGCGCTGGGGGCGCGGGCCGAGTCGATTCCGGACCTCACACTGAACCGCGATCGCATCGCCATATGGAGGGCCGCGCTGCAGATCTTCCGCGATCATCCCGTCGTGGGAACGGGATTGGGCACCTTCACCATGGTCTATCCCCGCTACCGGCTGCCCGAGGACCGTGAGCCCGTGCCCTCGCGCCCCTTCGCCCACAACATCTTCCTGAACATCGCGGCGGAGGGCGGAGTGCTCGGCGTCCTCTCCTTTGCCAGCGTGATCGCGCTGGCCCTGTGGTGGGGCGCCCGCTGGATCCGGCAGTCTCCCGCCGACGAAGGCGTCATCGCGGCGGGCGTCGTGGCCGCCCTCGTCGGCGTCCTGGTACACCAGCAGGTCGATGGAACGGTCATGCGATTTCACATCGGCCTGGGGATGTGGATGCTGCTGGGGTTGATCTCCGCCGGCGCGGCCAGACTACGGCGGGGGCGTCGTGAAGGTCAGGCGGTCTGACACCCCCAGGATGACATTGAGGGAGATCTCCTGCCGGATCTGCCGGTAGCGCACGGCGACGGTGAGGCAGTCACACTGAAAGGTCACCGTGTAGTCTAGGTCCTCGAACGCCTCCGTGGTCAGGTTATAGACGGCCGCCACGTCGAAGAAGACGGTCGGTGAGACGCGGAAGCCGACGCCGCCGGAAAGTTTCGTCACGGGCA
>LDXQ01000141.1 GCA_001443485.1 Candidatus Sysuimicrobiota bacterium CSP1-3 | reverse complement strand
GCCCTTTGCGCTGGTGCCGCTGGTGCTCTTCACCAGCCGACGGGGCCTCATGGGCGGGCTGGTCAACCGCGCCGGCACCACCGCGCTGGCCGCGGCGCTGACGGCGGTGATCATCGCGCTCAACCTCTTCCTGCTCTACCGGATCGCGATGGGAGGCTAGCAGCATGTTCCGGCACATGCTGGTTCCGCTCGACGGTTCCCGTCTGGCAGAGGCGGTGCTCCCCGTGACCGCCGCGTTCGCCCGGGCGCTTGGCGCGAAGGTCACGCTGCTGCACGTCGTCGAACCGGCCGCGCCGGCGACGGTGCATGGCGATGTGCACCTCACCCAGGCGGCGGAGGCGGAGACCTACCTCCGCGGGGTGGCGGGGTGGATGGCCGCGCAGGGCGTGCACGCGGAAGGGCTGGTGGACCAGGGCGGCGATGTCGCCGCTGTGATCGCCAGCCGGGCGGCGAGCCTCGAGGCCGACCTGATCATCCTCTGCACCCACGGCCGCGGCGAGGTGCGCGTGCTGCTCTTCGGGCGCGTCGCCGAGCAGGTGCTGGCGCGCGGTACGATTCCCGTTCTCTTGATGGCGCCGACGGCGGTGCGTCGCGAAGAGACCTTCACCGTCCGGCGCCTCCTCGTCTCCCTCGACGGCAGCGAGATGGCAGAAGCGGCGCTACCCGCGGCGGTGGTCCTCGCCCGCGGGTTCAGCGCGGAGATCTTGCTGATCATGGTCGTGCCGACGGTGGCCACGATTACCGACGACCGCGCGGCGGCGGCCAGACTGATGCCGACCGCCGGAGCCGCCCTCCTCGACGCAGAGGCGGCGCAAGCCGCAACGTACCTCGAAGGGGTCAAGACGCGACTGGCGCGAGAAGGGATCGCGGTGTCCGCGGTGGTGAAGCGGGGTGAACCGGTCCGCGTCTTATTGGACCGCTTGGCGCGTCCCGACACGGACCTCATCGTGATGGCCACCCACGGCCGCTCGGGCGTTTCCGCGGTCTGGGCGGGGAGCGTGGCCTCGCGCATTGTGGCGCAGGCGGCGCGGCCGGTGCTGCTGATCAGGATTCCGCGCGTGGAGTGAGTGTTCTAAGACTGTGAGGGGCGCTGGCGCGCCACGGCTGGCCGTTGCCCCGCGGCCTCTTCCTTGCCCGGGCGAGCGGGGGCCTCGTGCAGACTCAGGAAGACCCGGATGATGTCGCTGGCGCTGACGATGCCGACGACGCGTCCCCCTTCGACGATGGGAATCCGCCGCACCATCTGATCGAGCATCATCCCGGCCAGTTCCTCAACGGAAGCGTCCGCGGAGGCGACCACGGGATCAGGGCTCATTACGTCAGCCACCGTCTCGCCGACCCGCCCGACCAGATCGACGACGCTGACCATACCGACGAGTTGACCGTTTGCGTCCACGACCGGCGCGCCGTGGATGCGGTAGTGGAGGAGCAGTTCCCCGGCATCCTCGACGGGCATATCCGGCGCGAGGCTGACCACGTCCGTCGTCATGATCTCCCGGCCTTCCATAATGCGTCCTCCCCTCCGGTGTGCCCGTCCGTTTCATTGTTCGCGCCGCGGTCGGAGCAAACCTTTGGATGATGATCGCTCCGCGCCTGATCGGTGCCGGTGGCTCGCGCCTGAGCGCACCGGCCTGATGTGAAATCGGGTCTCCGCCTGATGTCGTTCCCCGCACCACCGGGCCTACCGTGGAGGTGGCCGCCGCGCAGCCGCCGGCCCGCGGTGTTC
>LDXQ01000140.1 GCA_001443485.1 Candidatus Sysuimicrobiota bacterium CSP1-3 | reverse complement strand
AAGCGCCGCAGGTTGGCCAGCGCCTGGGGAGAGATGCGTGCCTCACTCGCGAACGGGTCGCCGGGGATCGCGTGCATGAGCACGAACGTCAGGGTGATGATGACCCACAGCGTGAGCAGGCTTAACAGGAGGCGGCGGATCAGGTAGACGGCCATCTTCCCCGAAAGTAGCGGGCGGGGCGGCTTAGGGCAAGCCGTGTGCCCATAGCATCGCCCCGCCCGACCGGTATAGCCCTACGGCTCGAAGAACGCGTCCCGATAGTCATCCTCCGCTACGGCATAGCGGTACACGTTCTTCAGTTTCGGGTTCTGCAGCGCCACCTGCGTGTTTGTGTAGAATGGGGCAATGGCCATG
Source organism: Candidatus Sysuimicrobiota bacterium CSP1-3 (assembly GCA_001443485.1). Lineage (GTDB taxonomy): Bacteria > Sysuimicrobiota > Sysuimicrobiia > Sysuimicrobiales > Humicultoraceae > Humicultor. The sequence continues at coordinate 1,386 of LDXQ01000140.1, read as the reverse complement.
TCCTGCTGAATCAGGACCTTTTCTGCCTGGATCATCAGCTGAGTGCGCCGCTGGGCGTTCGTCTCGACTGCGGCCGCCCGCATCAATCGGTCGTACTCCGGATTCGTATAGTTGGTGAAGTTGAAGAAGTCGTCCGTGACGAACTGCCCCATCAGGTTGAAGGCGTCATCGTAATCTGCCCCCGTGCTGAACGGACCCAGCACATAGTTCACCTTCGATCGCACGGCGGCGACGTACGCCCTGTGCTCCATCACCTCGATGTTGACCTGGACCTTCAAGGCCTGCTTCCACTGCGCCTGGACCGCCTGGGCGATCTTCCGCAGGTCCTCCCGGGCGGAGGCCCGCATGGTGATTTCGGGCAGCGCGGTCAGGCCCAGTTCCTTCAGCCCCGCCTGCAGGTGCTCCTGGGCCCTGGTGGCGTCATTGTCTTTGTAGAGGTCGCCGGCCTGTTTGCGAAACTCTCCGGTCCCGCTGCTGAGGCCGTGCGGGATGAACCCGCGCAGTGGAATTTGCCCGCCCTGCAGCACCACCCGGGTGAAGGCCCCCCGGTTGAGGGCCAGCGAAAAGGCCTTCCGGATGTTGGCGTTGGTAAACGGCGCGACCTTGTTATTGAATCGGATGAAGTACGTGCGCGCCTCCGGGAAGACCTGCGCCTTCTTTTCTGCGAGCAACCGTCCCGTCAGTTCCGGGGGCGGCGTCACGATGTCCAACTGGCCGGTCTGAAGCATCTGGTAGGCGGTCGCGCGGCTGGGCACCATCGTAAACTCGATGGCGTCCAGCTTCATCTGGTCTCTGCCCCAATAGTTGGGATTCCGTTCCAGGACAATCCGCTGCTCGTGCACCCACTGCGCCAGTCGGAACGGGCCGTTGGACACGAACGTGGCCGCCTCGTTCATCCACCGGGGATTCTGCTGGTCCACCTTCTGGCTGACCGGCATCACGGAGAAGAAGGCCAGGAGTTTGAGGAAGAACGGGGCCGGGGTGTGCAGACGGATCTCCACGGTGAAGTCGTCCGGCGCCCTGATGCCCACCTGCGCCGGGTCGGTGATCTTGCCTTCGTTGAACTGCTCGGCGTTCGCCAGGAAGAAAAGGTTATCCACCAGCGGCGCGCCGAACTTGGGTCCCAACTGACGAATGTAGGAGTAGACGAAGTCCTGGGCCGTCACCGGGTCTCCGTTGGACCAACGGGCGTTCCGGCGCAGGAAGAAGGTGTAGACTTTTCCGTCGCCGCTGACCTGCCAGCGCTCGGCCACGCCCGGGATGGCGTTGCCGTCCTTGTCCAGGCGGACTAGCCCCTCGAACAGCTGCTTGGAGACGGTGCCGGCTGCCCGGTTATCGATCTTCGCCGGGTCCAGCGTCGGCGGCTCGCCCTCCAGATTCAGGCGG
>LDXQ01000139.1 GCA_001443485.1 Candidatus Sysuimicrobiota bacterium CSP1-3 | reverse complement strand
GAAGACGGAGTGGCCCCCGCCTCCTGTGCGCCTGGCGCAGCGCGGGCCGGGGTGGGAAGTGAGCAGCGACGCGTTGCGCGTCGAAGTCGGCGGCGAAGGAGAGCTGCGGGTGAGCGACGCCGCCGAGCGGCTCCTGCGCGAGGAGTTGCCGCCGCAGCGCAGCGGTGATGAATTCGTCCACCGCGCGCGGCTGCGTTCCGGAGAGCACCTCTACGGCCTGGGGAACAGGACCCGGTTTCTGAATCTGCGGGGGCGTGCCTACGAAATGTGGAACCGCGACCCCGGTGCCGGCACTCACCCGGGCGATGATCCGATCTACCTGTGTATCCCGGTCTACCTCGGAGTGCACGCCGAGGGCTCGTACCTGATGTTCTATGAGAATCCGCACCGGGCGACGTTCCGCTTCGGCGACCCCGCCGAGGCGATCTTCTCCGGAGGAGCGCTCCGCTATTACGTGATCGCGGGACCACCGCCGCGCGCGCTGGAGCGGTACAGCGAACTCACCGGACGGCCCGGCCTGCCGCCGCGCTGGGCGCTAGGCTATCATCAGTCCCGCTGGAGTTACGCCAGCGACCGCGAGGTGCGCGATGTCGTCGAAGGATTCCAGACCCGCGGCCTCCCGCTTTCCGCCATCCACCTGGACATCGACTACATGGACCGGTTCCGCGTCTTCACCGTCGACCGCCGCCGCTTTCCGGGGCTGGCGGGTCTGGTCCGCGAACTGGAAGAGCGCGGCGTCGCCCTGGTGACGATCCTGGACCCTGGGGTGAAACATGATCGCGGCTATGCCGTGTACGAGAGCGGCACCGAGGAGAACCTCTTCTGCACCCTGCCGGACGGTCGTCCCGTGCGCGCGCCGGTGTGGCCGGGGTGGTGCGCCTTTCCCGACTTCACCAACCCACGCACACGGGCGTGGTGGGGGGAGCAGTACCGGCCGCTGCTGGAAGCGGGGGTCGCCGGCGTCTGGCACGACATGAACGAGCCGGCCACATTCGCCGGTTGGGGCGATCCGACGCTACCGCAACCGGCACGGCACAGCATGGAGGGACGCGGCGGAGACCACCGGGAGGCGCACAACCTCTATGGGCTGCTGATGAACCGGGCCGGCTACGAGGCCCTGCGTCGGCAGCGCCCACAGCACCGGCCGTTCGTCCTCACGCGTTCCGGGTGGGCCGGCATCCAGCGTTACGCCTGGAACTGGACCGGGGACGTGGAGGGCAGCTGGCGCGGCCTGCGGCAGACGGTGGCGACGGTTCTGGGGCTGGGGCTCTCCGGCGTGCCCTACACCGGTCCCGACATCGGCGGCTTCAGCGGGTCCCCGTCCGGGGAGCTCTACGTGCGCTGGTTTCAGCTGGCGGCGTTCCTGCCGTTCTTCCGCACTCACTCCGCGAAAGGCACCCCGCGGCGGGAGCCGTGGTCGTTTGGGCAGCGTACCCTGGCGATCGTGCGCGAATTCCTGAACCTGCGCTACCGGCTGCTCCCGTACCTCTACACACTGGCCTGGGAGGCGAGCACCACGGGACACCCGCTGGTCCGCCCGCTCTTCTGGCTCCAGGATCAGGACCAGGACCTGTGGGATGTGCAGGACGCCTTCCTGCTCGGGAATGCGCTGCTTGTCGCCCCCGTCCTGCAGCCGGGCGCGCACTCGCGCGACGTCAGGCTGCCCGCGGGAACCTGGTACGAGTTCCACGACGACACGATGCACCGCGGGCCCGGCCGGGTCGCGCTCGACGCACCGCTCGAACGGATCCCCCTCTTAGTCCGGGGCGGGACGGTTCTCCCGCTGGAGGAGACGCTCGCGGGGAGCCGCGAGAAGCGGCTCGTCCTACACCTGTATGCCGATGAGGAGGGCGGGGGGCTGCTCTACTCCGACGCGGGTGAAGGGTACGGACCGGGACGGCTCGACCGGTTCCGCCTGCGCCGGGACGGGGAGAGCCTGATCTTCACTTGTGGGCACGAAGGCGGCTACCCGTTCCCCTACCGGGACGTCACGTTCTGCGTGCACGGGATGGTGGTGCGCCGCGCCCTCGTCGGGGGCGCCGAGGTCTCCGGCGAGGGGAACTGCTT
>LDXQ01000138.1 GCA_001443485.1 Candidatus Sysuimicrobiota bacterium CSP1-3 | reverse complement strand
CCGCAGCCACACGGGCCGATAAGTACATCTCCGATCGGTTTCTCCCGGACAAGGCCATCGACCTGATGGACGAGGCCTCCTCCAAGATCCGCCTGCAGGCCTCCTTCCTGCCGCAAGAGATCCGCACCGCGGTGGAAAGGGTGGACCGGGTGCGCCGCGAAAAGGACGAGTCCATCAAGAGCCAGGACTTCGAACGCGCGGCGCAGCTGCGGGACAAGGAGCGCGTGCTGCGGCAGAAGCTGGAAGAGCTGGAGTCCTCCTGGAAGAAGGAGAAGGGGCATGACTTCTCCACGGTGAGCGCGGAGGACATCGCCGACATCGTCTGCTCCTGGACGGGCATTCCCGTGACGCGCCTGGTGGAGGAGGAGACGCAGAAACTCCTGCGCATGGAGGAGTCGATCCACGAGCGCATCGTCGGGCAGGAGGACGCGGTGCGCGCCGTGGCCAAGGCGGTGCGCCGCGCCCGCGCCGGACTGAAGGACCCGCGGCGGCCGATCGGCTCGTTCATGTTCCTCGGCCCCACCGGCGTGGGCAAGACGGAACTGGCGCGGGCGCTCGCGGAGTTCATGTTCGGCGACGAGAACGCGCTGATCCGCATCGACATGTCGGAGTACAGTGAGCGGCACACGATCAGCCGCCTGGTCGGCTCGCCGCCCGGCTACGTGGGCTACGAGGAGGGCGGTCAGCTCACCGAGGCGGTGCGCCGACGCCCGTACTCCGTGGTCCTCTTTGATGAGATCGAGAAGGCACACCCGGAGATCTTCAACGTTCTGTTGCAGATCCTGGACGACGGCCGTCTTACCGACGCCCAGGGGCGGACCGTGGACTTCAAGAACAGCGTCCTGATCATGACCAGCAACGTGGGGGCTCCCGTTCTGAACAAGGAAGTGGGGATGGGCTTCCGCCTGACCCGCGACGCCAAGGAGGATCAGGAGCAGATCTACGGCCGGATGAAGGACCACGTGATGGAGGAGCTGCGGCGCACCTTCCGGCCGGAGTTCCTCAACCGGCTGGACGAGACCATCGTCTTCCGGCCGCTCACGGACAACCAGATCCGATCCATCGTGAGCATCATCAAGGAGCGCGTGCGCCGGGAGATGCGCGGCCAGGGCATGGACCTGGAAGTCACGGAGGAGGCGAAGGAACTCCTGGCCAAGGAGGGCTTCGACCCGACCTTCGGCGCCCGGCCGCTGCGCCGCGCCATCCAGCGGCTGGTGGAGGACCCGCTCTCCGACGAACTGCTGCGCGGCCGCTTCAAGTCGGGCGACACCATCGTCGTGGACGCCCGCGACGGCCAGATCGTCTTCGAGAAGAAGCGCGAACCCGCCCTCGCCGAGTGACCGCGTTCCGTCGATGCGTACCGGGACCCGGAGACGCGGGTCCCGTTTTTCTTTACCCCTCCGGCCGATACATCTAGAGATGCCGACCGCGCGCGTCCGTCATACGTGCCAGACCTGCGGCTATACCTCGCCGAAGTGGCTGGGCCGCTGCCCCGACTGCGGGGAGTGGAACACTTTCGTCGAGGAGGTGGTGCCCGACGGCGGAACGCGCCTCCGCGCCGTCGCCCCGCCGGAGGTTGTCTCGGTTGCCGAGATCGCGGCGGAGGCCGAACCCCGGACATCGACGGGGATCGGCGAATTCGACCGCGTGCTGGGCGGCGGGATCGTCCCGGGGTCTCTGATCCTGATCGGTGGAGAGCCGGGCGCCGGTAAGTCCACGCTGGTGACGCAGGTGGCGGCGCGTGTCGCCGCTGGCGGACGGAAGGTGCTTTACGCCAGCGGCGAAGAGTCGGCGCGGCAGACCCGCATGCGGGCCGAGCGGCTGGGTACCCTGCCGTCCGGACTGCTGCTGCTCGCGGAGAACAACCTGGACGTCATCGTGCAAGCGCTCGAGACACACACCCCCGACCTTGTCGTCATCGACTCCATCCAGGCCGTCTATCGCCCCGACATCCCATCGGCGCCGGGCAGCGTGGGGCAGGTCCGCGAGTGCACCGGGACGCTGCTCACCGTGGCCAAGGGGCAGGGCATCAGCATTTTGATCGTCGGCCACGTGACGAAGGAGGGGCAGCTGGCCGGCCCGCGTGTGCTCGAGCACCTCGTCGACACGGTCCTCTACTTTGAAGGCGACCGGCACCACGCCTACCGCATCCTGCGGGCGACGAAGAACCGCTTCGGCTCCACCAACGAGATCGGGGTCTTCGAAATGGGCGCCCACGGGTTGGTCGAGGTGCTCAACCCCTCCGCCGTCTTCCTGGCAGAGCGGCCGGAGGCCGCGCCGGGCTCGGCGATTGTCTGCGCCCTGGAAGGCACGCGCCCGCTGCTCCTGG
>LDXQ01000137.1 GCA_001443485.1 Candidatus Sysuimicrobiota bacterium CSP1-3 | reverse complement strand
CGATGCGTGCGTTGATGCCACATCTCGATGAGGCGGTCCAGATCTGGCAGTCGGGGCTGGGGGCGGAGAACGCCGAACCCCTCCTGGAGCCCCTCCCGCAGGCACCGTGATGCGCGGTCGCGCGCTGTTGGCGCTGTTGGTGGTCGTCCTCGTCGCAATCCCCGTCCTCGCGCAGGTGACGCCGATCCCCGAGGAGCGGGTCGGCCGGATCATCGAGGCCCTCCTCATCTGGCGTCTGGTCGATGAACTCGACCTCACCGAGCAGCAGATCGCTCGGCTGTTTCCGCGCATCAAGCAGCTAAAGGACCTGCGCTTGGAATTAGGGCGGCGCAAGCGCGCGCTGGAGTTTGAACTGCGGCAGGCTCTGGCGCAGCGCCCGCCCGATCAGGAGACGATCAAGATCAAGGTGGCGCAACTGCAGGCGCTGCGGGTCGAGATCGAGCAGCGCCGACAGCGCATCCTGCGGCAGATCAACGGCATCCTCACCGTGGAGCAGCAGGCGAAGTTCGCCCTGATCTCAGAGCGCTTCGAAGCGGAGACACTGCGCCTGCTGGAAGAAGTGCGTCGCTTGGTGGAACAGCAACAGTCCCGACAATAGGCCGCCCGCGAGCCGGCCGATCTTCAGTGCGGTCACCGCGAGCGTCGGCACGCCGGTCTGATCCTAGTGGTCCGCCGGGCCCGGGACTTCCTCGCGCACGGCGTAGTCCCGCTTGCGGTAGGTCTCCCGCGTCCCACAGTGCGGGCAGGTGTGGTAGTTTGCCGCGAGCGTCCCCTTTTCGAACGAACGCCGGTCCATGCGGCGGCCGGTGTCGAACTCCCGCCCGCAGTGCTTACATGTCACCAGCAGGCGGAGCTTCCCCATACTGCTGCCGGTAGACCTCCACGTCGCCGGCCCGCCAGACCCGCTTCTCGTCATGGGCAAAGAGCGGCGGCGGGAAGTCCGGCCGGGCGGCGATCGTTTCCAGGAATGTGCGGGGCGGTACCCCGAAGCGCTCCGCCGCCTCCACCGCGCTTAACACCGCTTCGCCGGCGGCGACCAGACGGCAGATCGCGGCGATGAAGGAGTCGCTGGCGGCGGGGCGGCGGAGGACGAAGTCGAGGGCAGACATGCCTCGTGGGTGCGCCTGCTTGATCAGGTTACTATAGTGGCGCAGCTCCTCCGGGTAGCCGCGGAGGTGCTGCAGCACGAGGGTGTCACGCTGGTAGAGGTCGTCAGCCATCGCGTTCGTTGAAAGGAGCGCCGATGCCGTTCCTCAACGCGCAGGATGCGGAGGTTATTCGCCGCCGCTTCGCCGCTGACCTTGACTCACCGGTCAAGCTGCTGCTTTTTCTGCCGGCCACCGGCGGCCTGGCCCTGCCCGGCGAAGACTGGCAGATCGCGGAGTACACACGGCAGATTCTCAAGGAGGTCGCCGAGCTTTCCGACAAGATCCAGGTGGAAGAGTACGGCCTGCTCTCGCACGGCGACGTGGCGCAGCGCTACAATGTCCGTCTGGTGCCGGCGATCGTCTTCCTGGGGCGGGAGGATTACGGCGTTCGTTACCTCGGCCTGCCGGCGGGCTATGAGTTCGTCACCCTGCTGGAGACGATCATCGCCGTCTCCCGCGGGCGCGGCGAGGTGAGCGAGGCGACGCGCAGCGTCCTGGCGGCCTTGCCCGCCGCCGCGCACCTGCAGATCTTCGTCACCCCCACCTGACCCCACTGTCCCCGCGCGGCCAGGCTGGCCGCGCACCTGGCAGTGGAGAGTCCCCGCGTCACCGCGGACATCGTCGAGGCCACGGAGTTTCCGGAACTGGCGCGGCGCTACAACGTCTACGCCGTGCCGAAGATCGTGATCAACGACACGCACGAGTTCGTGGGTGCCCTCCCCGAGCCGCACTTCATCACGGCGCTGGCCCGCGCCGTGATCGGGGACGGTGAAGGCCCGCTGGAAGAAACGGCGGAAGGGGCTGCGGAAGTCGAGGCGACGCCGCTGGACTCAGGACTCGGAGACGACGACGTTTGAGTCGGAAGGCAGTGGCAGGGCGGCGGTGTCGGTCGGCCCGGCTTTCAGCCGGCGGGCGATGGCTACGCCCAGCGGCGTGAGGGTGTAGCGGACCTGGCCGGTGCTCTGCGCGAAGTTCAGCAGGCCGTGCAGGCGGCCGTGCCAGCATCCTCGCGAGACCTGCAGTTCATTGAGCCCGGTGAGGATCTGGATCTCCGCATGGGTGAGGGCGTGGCGGAACCAGGCCTGCTGGTCCAGGAGCGCCACGACGATCCGCTCGGCCCACTCGTTGATCAGACTGCTCGGCATCTTTGGGACGGCCACGATCGCGTCCTCCCCGTTAGCGGGAGCATGCCCGGTTTGCAGCACGCGTAGACCTGCGCGAGGGCGAGGCAAGCGGCGCCGGACG
>LDXQ01000136.1 GCA_001443485.1 Candidatus Sysuimicrobiota bacterium CSP1-3 | reverse complement strand
GATCCGCTTCCTCCGCCTGCAGGAGCGGGATCGGAACCGGGTGCTCGAGGAGAAGATCTGGGAGAGAACGCGCGCGTTTGAGGAGTGTCACGTTGAGACGCTGGAGCGATTGGCGCTGGCGGCGGAATACCGCGACGACCTCTCGCGCGGCGAGCACGTCAGACGCGTGGGACAGACTTCGGCGCTGTTGGCGCGCGTTCTCGGGCTCCCCGAAGGTCAGGTGGAACTGATCCGCCTGGCCGCCCCGCTGCACGACCTCGGGAAGATCGCCATCCCCGAGACCATCCTGCTGAAGCCCGGCCGCCTGACCCCCGATGAGTTTGAGGTGATGAAGACGCACACCTCCATCGGCGCGGCGATGCTCTCCGGCAGTCGCCACGCCCTGCTGCAGATGGCGGAGCGGATCGCCCGCAGCCATCACGAGCGCTGGGACGGCGGAGGGTTCCCGCAGGGACTGCGGGGCGAGGCGATTCCGCTGGAAGCGCGGATCGTGGCGGTGGCGGATGCTTTCGACGCGATGAACTCCGACCGGCCGTACCGGAAAGCCCTCTCCTCCGAGGAGGTCTGGGACATCCTGGTGGATGGGGCGGGGCGGCAGTGGGACCTGGCGGTGGTCGACGCGCTGGCTTCCCTGGTGCGGATGGAGGTTCAGGTGGACCGGCCCTTCGATGTGGCCGCCTTCCTGGAGCGCGAACAGATGGTGCTGGACCCGCGCCGCTAGAGCGTAGCTCGTTGCTTCCTGGCGGGCTGGACTGGTGATTTCAGTTCCGTGAAGCGGCGACGTAAGTGCAGACCGGCGCCCCGTCAAGCCGATACTCGGTGCGCCGCGTCTCCCTCCCCAGCAGCATGCGGATAAGTCGCTGTTCCATGGCACAGAGTTGCGGGTATCTCTGGGCGATGGCCAACACCGGGCAGTTTCGGTTACACAGCCGGACGCCGCGCGGAGCGCGTTGAACGGCAGTGTCGAATCCCATTTCGGTCAGGATCTTCTCGACCTCTCGGAGGCGGTTGTCCGCGTCCTTCCCCTTGAGACGTAAGAGGTACTGCCCCGCCAGGCGCGCTCCCACCTGCTCGAAGATGAGGTCCACCCTCGTAGGCCCATCCTGTGTGGTGATCGCCTGGAGGATTTCTTCGGCCAGCCAGCGGTATCCCTGGGGGAAAAGCGTCTGGCCCAGCTCCGTCAGGAAACAGACGAGCCGGGGCCGTCCTTGTCCGTGCCGTCTTTCCTCGGTGCGGATGAGACCTTCGCGCTCCAACTTTGCCAGATGGTGATGGACCGTGCTCGGGTTTACGCCTGTGCTGGCGACAAGCTCGGCCACTCCGGCTTGCCCTCGGCGGTGAACGTGCTCCAAGATCCGCCAGCGCGTTCCTTTTTGCATTCGGCGGGGGCCTCTACGCCCGAGGGCACAGCATTTGATTTGTGTGCATCATATCATACTTCCCCCAGCCTACCCCGATCCGGCGCTACCGACGAAGTGCCTCAGCCGGTCGGATCTGTGGCGCCGGAGCAAATCGAGGGCTTTCGCCTCAATCTGGCGGACCCGCTCGCGCGTCACGCCCAATTCTCTACCTACCTGTTCGAGGGTGCGGGGGTGTTCGCCGTTGAGGCCGAACCGCTGCCGCAAGACCTCTCGCTCGCGCGGCGTCAGGACGTCCATCTCGCGGTCCAACTGCGCCTGGAGTTGTGCGAGGAAGGCCGCATCCTCGGGAACGTGCGGGTTCTGCTCCTCGATGAGTTCGCCCAGACGGGTGTCGTCACTATCGCCAATCGTCATCTCCAGGGAGAGGGGCTCTTGGTCGATGCTTGCGATTTCCCGGAGGCGCGCCAGTGGCAGGCCCATCGCTTTGCTGACTTCCTCCAGCGTGGGTTCCCGTCCCAGCTGCTGCCCGAGCTCCCGGGAGACGGCCGCTCGCTTCTTCATCAGTTCAACGACATGGACCGGAATGCGGATGGTCCGGCCCTGATTCGCAATCGCCCGGGCAATGGCCTGGCTGATCCACCACATCGCATAGCCGCTGAACTTGAAGCCCTTGCGCCAGTCGAACTTCTCGACCGCGCGGATCAGCCCCAGGTTTCCCTCTTGAATCAGGTCCAGGAGGAGCCTGTCGTGTCGAAGGTATTTCTTGGCGACGAACACCACAAGCCGCAGGTTCGCCTCAATGAACCGTTGCTTGGCCGGCTCGTCTCCCCGCTCGATGCGCTGGGCGAGTTCAGTCTCCTGCGCGGCCGTAAGGAGGGGGATCTTCCCGATTTCCTCAAGATACAAGCGGATGGAGTTGTGCGGGGTGGGGGGCGGCTCGTCCAGATCCCAGAGGTCGGACGGGGGGCGCGACCGAGTGGTTTGCGCTCGCCGGTGGTTTTCCGTCCTTGGCATCCGATTCTCTTCCGTCGCCCGGGGAAGCCTTCGAAATCTTATCATGGTTAGTGTACGGCGTATTTATCATTTATGTCAAATTAATCATGGGAAACCTCTGGACAGGTAAGTAGGCACCCCAGATAG
>LDXQ01000135.1 GCA_001443485.1 Candidatus Sysuimicrobiota bacterium CSP1-3 | reverse complement strand
GCGTGAAGGCTACCATGTGGACGGTCTCGCCGGCCTCGCTGGAGAGGTTCTTTAAGACGGTGAGGACCATACCGTTGTAGGCGTCGAGGGGAAGATCGATCGTGCCGTCGAGCACCTTCTCCCGTCCGTCCTTGTGGGCCTTGGTTTTCACCTGGTACTTCCCGGAGGCCCGCTCCAGCGAGATCTCGGTGTCCTCGGGGAATACCGGCCCGCGCTGCACCAAGTGGTAGCTCTGCATGGTAAAGACGTTCCGTTGGGTGAACACAACCGTCTCGTCGAATACCGATCCATCCTTGAAGTGGAACACCAGACGACTCTGGACTTCTCCGTCCCGGCCGACCTGGAGAAGATCGCCCGAAGCAATGAGGACTTCCTTGGGGGTGCTCAGCACGAGGAACCCATGGAGGGATCCCTCGGCGAAACGCACCGGGACCGGGGCCGCCGCGAGGGGGCGCTGCCAAAGCAGCGCGGTCATGAGGACCAGTAGGCCTGCCATCGCTCTCCTCTGAAACGACATCACGGTGGCACAGGAGGGTGGCCGGGCCGGGTGGAAACAACGATAATGATTGCCTCCTCGATTGCCGGTATGTACCTGGTAACACAGGGGTTGCCGATCGGACGACGACGGAAGCCAGAGGATATTGCACGAGTAGTTTTGCGGTTGGCATCCAAACATGCGTGGTTTGTCGTTGGCCATATCTTGGTACCCGTGGAGGGTTTCCCTCGTCGTGAGCCACTCCCTCAACATCCGTGGTCAACGGGCGAAGCGGCACAAGGTGTGGCCGGCACACCGCCCGCCCCCACTTCGGGCGGCCTTTCATTGCCAGTATAGGGACCGTGTTACGGGATGCAAAACGAAATCCATGCACTCGCCTGGCGTCGAGGTGGAAGGGGCGGATAAGGAAACCCACCGCTCTTTGGCGAAGCACGGAGGTTGGAGAGGTTTCAGGAGGGCTGGTTCATCGCAGTAGACCCCTCCCAGGCGGTCCGGTATAATTTCCTCGACCCAATCCTCCGGAGGGCTCAAGCACGTGGAATTGGAAACGGATAAATCCCGTGTGGGGTTATGGATAGTCGGTTTTTTCCTGGCGGCGGCGCTTTTGTTTGCCGGCTACACCTGGGTCTCCTTGACATGGAGCTATGCCAAGGGAGAGCGTGCCGGCTACCTGCAGAAGTTATCCAAGAAGGGGTGGGTCTGCAAGACCTGGGAGGGAGAACTGGCCATGGTTGCGGTCCCCGGGTCGATGCCCGAGAAATTCTACTTCTCCGTCCGGAACGATGCGGTGGCAGCGCAGATCAACCAGGCCATGGGCCGGCGAATGGTCCTGTATTACGAACAGCACGTCGGTGTTCCCACCAGTTGCTTCGGGGAAACGGAATACTTCGTCAAGAGCATGAAAGCGATCGAGTAGGCAAAGGAACCCCAATCCCGCTGGATCACCCCTGTCTTGCAATTGCATTCAAGCTGACCTGCCCCCCGTTTTTATACCAATTGGACGAGGGGAATTTCACCTGATTTCTGCTCCTCGACCCGACCGGCGAACTCGGCCGGGGTCACATCATCCAGAGAGCTGTGGGGACGGACGGTGTTATAGCTCTGCCGCCACGATTCGATCTTTTCTTTGGCATCCGACAGATTTGTGAAGCAGTGCTGGTCCAGACATTCGTCCCGGAATTTGCCGTTGAAGCTATCCACGCAGGCGTTCTGCGTCGGGCGAGATTAAAGGATGAAACGCTGGCCCGACGCAGAGCGGTGAACACCCAAACGCGAAGGCCGGAAGGAGAAATCGTACCTTAGATCAGCCCTCGTAAATTCTCATTCCTTATGACGACGTACACTCTTCAGCTCCGCGATCACCTTTTCCAGCAGGGTCGTCTTCCCCGTGCCCGATTTCGCAATGAACGAGACTGCCTGTGCTGGACCGCAAACCCCGTGCAAACAACCGGCTTTTTGGGGCTGAAAAAGGGGTATCGGGGATCAAGCCGGCGCACCCTTGCCCCCTCCCGATCGAAATCCCGGCGCGGTTGATCAGGTTGGACTCTAAGGACAAGGACTGAATCGCGGCCCTCCGCCGCCTTGGCCCGGGCGGCTTGGGGAAATTGGAGTGAAGAGATGTGACGACCCTCCGGCCTCTCGTCCTCCGGTTCTTGTGGAACTGGTCAACCTCACCGGAATACGCATCTTCCCCCTCCGCGCATGCATCGCTAAAGATAATCCTGATGCGTCGCAGCGTTTTCGCCGCAACGCCGGGACGTAACGGAAATGACTTTTGAGGTTTCCGAAATACGGAAGAGTGACTTCGAGGTTTCGTGGCATTCCGCCGTTAGCCGGCGCGTTGGCGGGCGTGACGGGGCCGATTCCCGCGTAATTCTCTTTCCGGGGCCCCAAAATGTGGTTCGGAGGAGGTGCCCATGGTCCAGCAATCGGCACTGGTTCGATGGCTCTTTGTACTCTGTTGCGGTGTCTTTTTCGGTGTCTCCGGGACCCCAGCGTGGGCAGAATCACCATCCGAGAAACCGCTCACCCTTGCCCTTGACGATCCGCAGCTCAAATGGAACGCATGTCCG
>LDXQ01000134.1 GCA_001443485.1 Candidatus Sysuimicrobiota bacterium CSP1-3 | reverse complement strand
CGGCGAACTGGCCGCCGTTCGCCGCGGTTCGCCCGACGTGGTGAGGGCTCCGCTCGACAGGCGAGCGCTCCGGGCCGCGGACGTCGTGACGCTGACGACGCGCCATGGCGATCTCGATCTGCTGGCCCATCCCGATCCGGGCCTCGACTTCGGCCAGCTCGCTCAGCGTGCGTTGACGACCGAGATCATGGGCTGGGTCGTCCTGGTCGCGAGTCTTGACGACCTCGTGGCCATGAAGCGGGCGGCCGGTCGGCCGAAGGATCTGATCGAGCTGGAGGTGCTGGGTGCGCTCCGCGAGGAGATCGATCGGCGACCGGGCTGAGGGCGCCCAGGCGCCGGTTCGTCCTCGTCGCTCGGAGCACCCAGACGCCGGAGGCTCGGAGCGTCGTGGCGTCCGTGCCGGGTGGAGCCAGGGCGATGGCACGGCTTTCGACCGTGGCCAGGCGGCGGTCCCAGCTCCGGAAGGCATCGCCGACGTCGTCGAGCCAGTCGATGACCTCGACGAGCGCCAGGTCCGTCGCTCGTGTCAAGAGGACGTCCCCGAACCGCGAACGCCCGGGATCGAGGTCGATCGCCCTCTCGGGCTGGGCGCGCCAGCCGCCTCTCGCGGCCGTGCGGACGATCAGCTCCTGCGCGCGAAGATGGACGGCGTCGCGCGGCTGGTCGGTGGCCGTGGCCTGTTCGAGGTACGCGCGCAGATCGCTTCCCGTCGCTCTGGCGACGCGAGTCCAGACGGTCAGGGAGATGGACGCGCCATGCCCGCGCTCCATCTCGCTGATCAGCGAGCGGGAAACGCCGGCGATGGACGAGACCTCCGCCTGCGTCTTCCGCGATGTGCGCCGGGCGTCTCGGAGCGCCCGCCCGAGGTAGGTCGCGACCTCGTCGGCCCGGCGGTCGGCGGCGACCTGGGTCGGCGTGCGGCGGCTGCGGCGGCGAATGCGGTCCGGCATGTCAGTACTACTGTCGCCGGGCACGCTTGTCGGGCGATCACCAGCCGCGCGGGGCCTGGGAGCGGCCCGCACCGGGTCCGCGACGCGTCCTGGCATGCGGTTTGCCAGTACTACTGACGCTCCGTCGCTCAAGGGCCACGCGAACGCCGCCGGCGCCGGGATCTGCTGCGGCGTGACAGTACTACTGACATCGTGGGCGACAGGGCCGCGGGAGATTGCAGGACCGCGACACGGCCGCGGGAGATTGCAGGGCGGCCGGAGAGAGCCGGGGGCGACAGGGTGGTCGGAGAGGGCCGGGGGAGATGGGCCGCAGGAGCCAGAACGGGGCCCATTTCGAGCCGGCCACGCTCCCGGGTTCTGCCACTTCCCCGTGCGATAATCGAGGTGCGCGAGGCGACGCGGTCGACTCGAACGGGCGAGGACCCCGGGGCCAGCCCGACCGCCAGCCCACGCGACGTACACCGAGGAAACGGTACGCATGAGCGTCGAGACATCGACCTGGGCGACCAAGAAGGGCCTCGCCCAGATGCTGAAGGGCGGCGTCATCATGGACGTCGTCACCGCCGAGCACGCAAAGATCGCCGAAGACGCCGGTGCGGTCGCCGTGATGGCCCTCGAGCGCGTGCCCGCGGACATCCGCGCCGCGGGCGGCGTGGCGCGCATGAGCGACCCGGCCCTCATCGAGGCGATCATGGCCGCGGTGACCATCCCGGTCATGGCCAAGGCGCGCATCGGGCACTTCGTGGAGGCGCAGGTGCTCGAGGCGCTGGGCGTCGACTACATCGACGAGTCCGAGGTGCTCACCCCCGCCGACGAGGCGAACCACATCGACAAGCACGCCTTCAAGGTGCCCTTCGTGTGCGGCTGCCGGAACCTCGGCGAGGCACTGCGGCGCATCAGCGAGGGCGCCGCGATGATGCGCACCAAGGGCGAGGCCGGCACCGGCAACATCGTCGAGGCCGTGCACCAGCTGCGCGACGTGCTGGGCGAGATCCGCCGGCTCCAGTCGATGCGCGAGGACGAGCTATTCGTCGCGGCCAAGGAGCTCGGGGCTCCCTACGAGCTGGTCGCCGGGGTGGCCCGGGAAGGGCGCCTGCCGGTGGTCAACTTCGTCGCCGGCGGCATCTCCACGCCGTCGGACGCGGCGCTCGTGATGCAGCTCGGGGCCGAGGGTGTCTTCGTCGGCTCGGGCATCTTCAAGAGCGAGGACCCGGCCCGTATGGCCAATGCGATCGTGCAGGCGACCACCCACTTCGACGATGCGAAGATCATCGCCGAGGTCTCGAAGGGCCTGGGCGCCCCGATGCGCGGCATCGAGATCGCGGCCATCCCCGAGGGCGAGCGGCTGGCGGTCCGCGGCTGGTAGGGGGAGCGCACCGGCGACCGGGCCGCCCGATGATGGGATGCGACCGATGAGGATCGGCGTGCTGGCGCTGCAGGGCGACTTCGTCGAGCACCTCGCCGTCCTGCGCCAGATCGGCGTCGAGGGCGTGGAGGTCCGCCTGCCCGCGGACCTCCGGGGCGTATCCGGCCTGATCGTGCCCGGGGGCGAGAGCACGACCATACGAAAGCTCGTCGCCCGCTGGGGACTGCGGGATCCGATCCTCGAGCTGGCGGCCTCGGGGGCGCCGATCTTTGGCACCTGCGCCGGCATGATCCTGCTCGCCC
>LDXQ01000133.1 GCA_001443485.1 Candidatus Sysuimicrobiota bacterium CSP1-3 | reverse complement strand
ATCACTGTGTTGCGAGGGGGCATGGTGGTGGGCACGGTCCTGGCCGCGGCCACCACGAAGGCGCAACTGGCGGAGATGATGGTTGGCCGCCCGGTGCTGCTGCAGATCGAGCGCCCCGACGTCCCGGCGGGGGACGTGCGGCTGTCGATCCGTGACCTGGTAGTGTGGGGGGTGCGGGGCCGGCCGGTCGTGCGCAACGTCAGCCTGCAGGTCCGCCGGGGCGAGGTCTACGGCATTGCCGGCGTGCAGGGCAATGGGCAGACGGAACTGGTGGAGGCGCTGGTCGGCCTGCGCCCGGTGGCCGCCGGGGAAATCCGCGTCGACGGGGAGGACGTCACGCGGCAGACCGTGCGCGCGATCAAGCTCCTGGGCGTGGCCCACATCCCCGAAGACCGGCAGCGCCGCGGGCTGGTGCTGCCGATGGAGGTGCGGGAGAACCTCGTCCTCGGCTATCATCTGCAGGCCCGGTTCACCAACGGGCCGCTGCTCGACCTGCCGGCCATCGACGCGTTTGCCCAGGAGCGGATCCGCGCCTACGATATCCGCGTCCCCACCACGACGACCCCGGCGCTGGCCCTCTCGGGCGGCAACCAGCAGAAGGTCATCGTGGCGCGCGAGTTCGCTTTTGCGCCGCGGGTCCTCGTTGCCGCCCAACCCACGCGCGGGCTGGACATCGGCGCGACGGAGTTCGTGGAGCAGCAGTTGATGGCAGCGAAGGCGCAGGGGATGGCCGTCCTCCTCGTCTCCGCCAACCTGGAGGAGGTCCTTTCCCTGTCCGATCGGGTGGGCGTGATGTACAAAGGCGAACTGGTCGCGGAGTTCGGACACGGCGAGGCCTCCCCGCAGGAGCTGGGGCTCTACATGACCGGGACGAAGCAGCAGCGCGCCGGCGCCGCGGCCGGTCCCCCATGAGCTCGGGTGCGCGGTTCTTCCTCCTGCAGATCGTCGCCCTCCTGCTGGCGATCCTCTTCGGCGCGCTCGTCGGCTCGGCGATCCTCCTGGCCATCCACAAGAACCCGCTGGAAGTCTACGGGTTGATGGTCCGGTTCAATTTGACGCGCGCGGACAGCATCGGCTCCATCCTGTACAAGTCGACGCCCTTGATCCTGGCGGGACTGGCCACGGCGCTGTCGTTCCGCGTCAACCTCTTCAACATCGGTGTGGAGGGGCAGTACTATATCGGCGCCATCGCCGCGGCCTACGTTGGCTTCGCCGTGACCGGGCTCCCGCGGGCCATCCACCTGCCGCTGGTTCTCCTGGTGGGCGTGGCCGGGGGCATGCTCTGGGCGCTGCTGCCCATCGTGCTGAAACTGCGGCGCGGCGCCCACGAAGTCATCACCACGATCATGATGAACGCCATCGCCGGCGCCCTGGTCCTCTACCTGCTGGAGCCGGGCCTGCTGCGCGACCCGGCGCAGGCCGGCACGCCGCGGGTCCGCACCCCCGACGTCGCACCGGGGGCGCAGATCCCCTCTCTGCTGCCGCTCATCCATCTGCTCGGTCTGCGCGTGCCGGAGTCCTCCCGCCTGAACTGGCTCCTCCTCGTCGGCGTGGCGCTGTGCGTCCTCTTCTGGTGGATTCTCGGCCGCTGGCGCTTCGGGTATGAAGTGCGGGCGGTGGCGCAGAACCCCGACGCCGCCGAAGGGGCCGGCATTGCCAATCAGCGCATCATGTTCCTCATGTTCATCCTCAGCGGCGGGGTGGCCGGGCTGGTGGGGTTAAGCGACGTCCTCGGGTACTTCGGCTACTACGACATCGACTTCCCCAAAGGCTACGGCTTCCTGGGGATCTCCATTGCCCTGCTGGCCAAGAACAACCCGATCGGCGTGATCGTGGCCGCGCTCTTCTTCGCCTTCCTCGACCGTGGCGCGCAGGGGATCCAGGTCTTCGCCGGCGCGCCGCGCGAAGTGATCACCATCCTCCAGGGGCTGATCATCCTCGCCATCGTCGTGGGCTACGAGTTGCTCACCCGCTACATCCGCGCGCAGCGCAAGCGGGAGGCCCAGGTGACACCGCCGCTGCAGCCCGTGGTGGCGCCGGCCGGGGCGGGGGAGGGGAGCGACTAGATGGACCTCTTGCTCACCCTCGTCAGCGCCGCCCTGATCGCCTCGGCGATCCGCCTCACCGTACCCATCCTGCTCACCGCGCTGGGCGCCGTCTTCTCCGAGCGCGGCGGCGTGGTGAACATCGGTCTGGAAGGCATCATGATCATGGGCACCTTCGGGGGGGCGGCGGTGACGCTCTTCGTGGCCCGCGGCTTCCCCGAGTTCACTGCCGCGCACCCCAACATCGCGCCGCTGGTGGGCATTCTGGCGGCGGCCTTCGTGGGCACGCTCTTCGCCCTGATCCATGCGGTCGTCAGCATCACCTTCCACGTCAACCAGATCATCAGCGGCGTGACGATCAACCTGCTGGCCGCGGGCTTGGCCCGGTTCCTCAACATCCTCTTCTTCAGGGTGTCCACCCAGTCGCCGGGTATAAACGGCTTCACCCCAATCAGCATCCCGCTGCTGCGGGACATCCCCGGGCTCGCTCCGCTGGCGAAGAGCGTCTCCCCGGTGATCCCGGTGGCGCTGCTCCTCGTGCTGATCGGGCAGTGGGTGCTGCGGCGCACCCGCTTCGGGCTGCGCCTGCGGGCGGTAGGGGAGCATCCGCTGGCCGCGGACACGCTGGGCGTCAACGTCTACCTGATGCGCTA
>LDXQ01000132.1 GCA_001443485.1 Candidatus Sysuimicrobiota bacterium CSP1-3 | reverse complement strand
ATGGCGGGTCCGAACACGGTGCGGGTGAGTGAGAACCCCGATCTCGCGGCGCGGTTGATGGAGAGCATCACTTTTGAAAAGCCCGGGCCGGAGATCAAGCTCAACGACCTGGTGTTCCCGCGGAAGGCGGCGTTCCGGCGTACGCCGGGGGAGGAGGAAGAGCCGGACGCGCAGGAGCGCATGGCCTCCCTCCAGCGTCAGGGGTTTGATCAGATGCTTGGCGACGCGGTCTGGTACGGATTCCCCGGGGCGTCGAAGCGAGTTCCGGTCACCCTCGGGCCCATCCGTGCCTCAATCTTGCTCTTCAAGGGTGCTCCGGTGATCCTCCGAACGAACAAGGGTCAGAAAGAGATGGTCGAGCGCAAGCGCCTGGCCGAGGTCTTCCCACACTACATCGACCGCCTCGCGTTCGAGTGCGCCCTGGCGAAGAGCGAGCGGGGCCGGCTGATCGTCTACTACTCGCTGATCCCCGACGACAAGTTCATGGTCTACGACATCTGGTTCAAGAACCTGGGGGCGATCCGCGCGGAGATGGAACGGAGGTTGGCCCTCCTGGAGCGTGGCGCCCCACCCGAGCAACTCCCGGCGTGCCAGCCGCCGTGGATGGTCAAGTTCTGCGACTACAAGGACCGCTGCGGTTGCGGGGAGGTTACGAGTTAGAGCAGCCGGCCCAAGTCAGCATTCCGGAGAATGCCTCCGGAAAGCCGGAATCCGGCTTGCCGGCTTCGGCCAATTCTCATATGATGAGGGCACCATGGAGATTGTGCGCCTAGGCAAGAAGGGCCAGATCTCGCTGCCCAGAGCGGTGCTGCGGCGCCTGGGGCTGGGCGGCGAGGCCCTGCTGCTGGTGGACGTCACCCCAGAGGGAGGCATCCTGCTCAGGCCCGCAGGGGTCTATCCCATCGAGCTCTATGGCCAGAAGCGCATCAAGGAGTTCCTGGCGGAGGACCGGATTACGCCCCGGGAGAGTCGGCGGGTCAAGCGGCGGATTCGCTCGGCCACCTGATGCGTGTCTTCATCGACGCCAACGTGCTGTTCGCCGCAGCCATCAGCCCTGACGGACGCTCGGCCGCCCTATTCCTCCTCGCAGAGCAAGGGTTTTGTGAACTGCTCACGTCTCCTCATGCGGTCACAGAAGCTAGGCGCAACGCTGAAGTCCCGTATCCCGACGCACTGAAGCGGTTGGAACGTCTGCTCCACAACGCCACCATGGTCCCGGAGGCCGCTCCTTCACGGGCAGCCTGGGCTCGTCGCCAGGGCCTCCCGGAAGAAGACGCACCGATCCTTGCCGCCGCTGCAGACGCCGGCGCCGAGGTGCTGGTAACCGGAGATCGGGCGCACTTCGGTCCTTTGTTCGGACACACTATCGGAGGGGTGCGGGTACTCCGGCTTGCGGATACGCTCAACCTTGTGCTTGGCACGAAGAGCGGGGAGTGACTACGCGAGGCTCACAGCAGGACCCGCTCACGGTCCCGTCGTTCCCCGTACACCCGATGCTGGCGCTCCCCCTCGGCCGCATCCCATCCCAGTTCCCGCGTCATCAGTGTTGCGACTGCAGATGCCGCGGTGTCGGCCGCGGCCGCGTCAAGGACTGCTAGCCTCGTGCGCAGGTAGAGGCAGTCGGTCAATGAGACGGCCATCTCGGCGCGGCAGGCGTAGACGACCTCGGCGGCCGTGACGGGTAGGCTGTCCACCAGCCGCCGGCCCAGCACGGGGTCACTGCGGATCAGCGCCAGGACTTCCAGGGCAGGCGAGCCATAGTGCTCCACTAGATGCGTCAGTTGGTCCGGCGCAAGCGGTGCTTCCGCCAACGCGGCGCGTGCCTCTGCAAGGCCGTCGGCGCCCGCGAGCGGGAGGCCGGCCGTGCAACATTGCCGCCGCCTGCCCTCGCGCGCAGCCACAGCACTTACCGTGTCCTCGGCCATCTTGCGATACGTCGTCAACTTCCCCCCGACGATACTGATCAGCCCGCCCGGGGAGATCACCACCTGATGGTCGCGTGACAGCGCGGCCGTCAGGCCTTCCGCCGCGGCGACGAGGGGACGGACGCCCGCGAAGGCGGCAGTAACGTCGTTGATTGCCAGCGGTCGCCGCAGATACCGGTTGGCGTGATCGAGGAGGTAGGCCACCTCTTCCCGTGAGGCGACGGGTGAGGATAGGTCACCGGCGTAGGCGACGTCGGTAGTCCCCAGGACGAACCGGCCGGCCCAGGGGACGATGAAGGCAATGCGTCCGTCGTCGGTCTCCGGGATCACCACCGCCATGGATGTCCGCACGGCGCCGGGCCGCAGGACCAGGTGGGTGCCCACGCTATGCGTGAGGCGGAACGGCGGCGGCCCGTCCAGCGCCGCCACGCGCTCGGCCCAGACGCCGGTCGCATTGACCACGAACCGGGCGTCCACTTCAAAAACCCGACCGGCCAGCCGATCTTCGATGCGGGCTCCTGCGATCCGGCCGCCGGTGTGCTTCAGTTCGACAACCTTGGCGTAGTTGACTGTGGCCGCGGCGTGGGCCCGGGCGGTCGCCAGCACGGCGTGCGTCAGACGCACGTCGTCGGTGCGGGCGTCGTAGTAGACGAACGCCGCGCGGAGGCCGTCGGTACGCAGGTCGGGGACCTCCTGTTCCACCTGGGCGCGGGATGCCGGCCGGTGGCGCATCGCCGGGTCGCGGGCGAAGAGGTCGTAGGTGATCAACCCGGCGCGCAGCCCGAGCGGAATGAGCGGGCGCACGACCGCCGGGAGACGCAGACCCAGGGGCCGGCGCGCTCCGGCGTAGAGAGGAAGGAGGAAGGGGAGAGGGCGGACCAGGTGAGGCGCCAGGCGCAGCAGCCGCGTGCGCTCGCGCAGGGCATCGCGCACCAGCCCGATGTGCCCCTGCGGCAGGTACCGGACGCCCCCGTGCACGAGTTT
>LDXQ01000131.1 GCA_001443485.1 Candidatus Sysuimicrobiota bacterium CSP1-3 | reverse complement strand
CGGCCGCTTCGTGGACTGAAACGACGATGCCGTCCAGTCCAAGAGCCGCGGCGCCGAGGGCCGTCTCCGTCACCGACCAGGCGAATTCCGATGTGGTGGCGGGCTCGCTGGTCAGGCGCGTGATGCCGACCAGGCGGAGCCTCGTGCCGGCGCCACGCGCAGCATCGACGGCGGCACGGATCATCGCCGCACCGCCGGCCAGGTGCAGCGTGAGCATCTCCGCCTCCAGCCGGGCGGCACTGCGCACCGCGCCGGACACGGTGTGCGGGATATCGTGGAGCTTGAGGTCCAATAGCACCGCCCCACCCTCCGCCCGCACCGCCTCCACGGCCGCGGGACCGGCTGCCGTGAAGAGTTCCATTCCCACTTTGAACCAGCGCACCGCGGGACGAAGGAGCGCGACCAGGCGACGCGCCTCCTCCAGCGCCGGGACGTCCAGAGCCACGACGAGTTCAGGCGCCATCGACTTCCACCCCTTCCAGTCCATCCACGTGGCCGATCACCGCACCGATATCCGCCAGCCCGTGCCGCCGCAGGTAGTCGCGCAGCCCGGCAACGATCTGCTGTGGGGCCTCGGGATCAGTAATCGCCGCGGACGCCACGGCTACGGCCCGAGCACCCGCCAGCAGGAATTCCAGCGCGTCGCGCGCGGTGCGCACGCCGCCGGCCCCGATCACCGGCAGGGGCGTCGCCCGCGCCACGCGCCAGGTGCTCCAGACCGCCAGTGGACGCAGTGCCGGACCGGAGAGCCCGCCGGGGCCGGCCCCCAGCAGCGGCCGGCGCGACTCCACGTCGATCGCCAGCCCGGGGAGGGTGTTCACGCAGCAGAGCGCGTCCGCACCGGCATCCGCCGCAGCCTTCGCGATAGCCGTGATGTCCGTGACCAACGGGCCCAGTTTGACGAAGAGCGGCCGCCGCGTCATGCGGCGGAGGGCGGTGACAAGCCCGGCGGTCAGCGATGGATCGCTGCCGAACAGCCGCCCCACGCGCACGTTCGGACAGGAGACGTTGAGCTCGATCGCCGCCCCACCCTCCTCGTCGTCCAGCACCTCCACGATCTGCTGAAACTCCTCAATCGTGTGGCCCGCGATGCTGACGATGATGGGGAGGCCCAGCGTCCGCAGGAAGGGCAGATCCCTGTGCACGAAACCGGCCAGGCCGGGATTCGGCAGGCCCAGGGCGTTGAGCCAGCCGCCTTCCACTTCCACCAGGTCAGGGCGCGGGTGCCCCTCGCGCGGTTCCAGCGTCAGCGACTTGGTGATGAACCCGCCGTAGGCGCGCAGGTCTACGACACTCTGCACCTCGCGCCCGAACCCCAGCGGCCCCGGCGCGGCGAGAACCGGCACCGCGAAGGGGATCCCCGCCACCGTGACGGCGAGAGCGGGATCCGTTGCAGTGACGGTCGGGGCGGGCTTCATGAGGCCACGGCGTAGGAGCGGCCGTACCGCGCGTCCACCGGGAAGGGAATCACCGCGGTGACGTCCTCGGCGCCCCAGAGGTATTGGATCAGCCGGTCGAAGCCGAGCCCGTATCCCGCCCGCCGCACCGGATTCCCCTCGAAGAGGCGGAGGTAGGACTCGAAGACCTCGGGGTCGCCGCCCGCATCGAGCAGTTGCCGGTACATCGAGGAGGTGAGGAGTTTCCGCCGCAGGATGTCCACGTCGTACTCCCGCGCGGAGGAGCCGAAGGTCTCGCCGGCCAGCGGCAGCAGTAGGTCGCAGCACTCCACGGTGGCGGCGCCGTTCTCCCGGGTGTCCAGCATGTTGAAGAATTTGATCTCGCGGGGGTAGCGGAGGACCGACACGATCCCCAGGATCTCGGTCAGGCGGGCTTCGTCGGCGGCGGAGAGATCGTCCCCCCACCCCCGGCCCAGCATGCCGATCGCCTCCGCGTAGCTGATGACATTGAAGGTGCGCAGGTCGCGCTCGAGCCAGATCCGCCGCTCCGCCGGGAGCGCGGGGTGCTCCAGGGCCGTTTCAATGACGTGGCGGACCAGCCGCGTCTCGTGGGCGACCAGGTCATCCAGCTCCCAGTCCCGGGCCTCGGCCTCGATGAGGAGAAACTCGCAGAGGTGCCGGCCGTCGGCCCGCGGTTCGGCGCGGAAGGAGCGGCCCCGGGTGATCACGCGGGGGAGACCCCAGCGGGCTACGGCGACTTCCAGGTCCAATTGCGCGGTCTGCCGGAGGAACTGCAGGCGGCCGAGGAAGTCGAGACGGAAGACGGTGGGGACGTTCTCGCAGGCGCCGGTCCCCGGCGTAATCTCCGGGGTGTCCAGCTCGACGAACCCCTCCCGGCGGACAAAGTCGAAGACGGCGTCGGTCATGGCCGCCCGGAACTCGATCAGGTCACGCACTCGGCATCCCCCCTTGTGGCCCGTGTCTTGCCATGCTCTGGACGTCTCAGGGCACAAAAAAAGCGCCGGGCGCTGCCCGGCGCGTGCTATTCGGTTAATCCCTTCCTATCCATGCTACTCCCCCGGACCGTGCATTCGAGGCGAAACCATATCATGTGGTCGCGGGGAATGTCAAGCGCAACATGTGGGGGTCTGTGGAGTGCGGAAGCCATCGGATGGGCCTGAAAGCATGAAGTCACCGGAAAAAGGCGAATTACGCATGGGTCGGGCAGAAAACTCGCCCCACCTGGGGATTCCACGCTGATGCGAAAACGAGGGCTGGCCTTCTTCATCCTCCTGGCGGTGGCCGCCGCGGGGCTGGTCTGGTCGTTGCGGGAGGTTTTCCCCCGCTCCGTCCAGGAGGTGGAAGGTGTCCGCATCAAGCGGGGGACCCTTGAGCTCACCCTACCGGTCACCGGGATCTTCGAGACGCGGACGGTGGAACTGGCCTTCGACGCGCCCGGACGGCTGACGACCGTTGCCGTGCGCGAGGGCGACGCCGTTTCCGCGGGCACGCTCATCGCCGCTGTGGATGAAGACGAGGCCCGGGCGGCGGCGGACCAAGCGGAAGATGCGCTCAGGGCTGTGGAGCGGGAGGCCGAGCGCGCCGGGGCGGCTGTGGAATCCGCCCGCCGCCAGGTCGATCAGGCCCAGGCTGCTCACCGGGGGGCTCAGGCGGCCCTGGCCCAGCTGCGGGCCGGCCCGCA
>LDXQ01000130.1 GCA_001443485.1 Candidatus Sysuimicrobiota bacterium CSP1-3 | reverse complement strand
TCATCTTTCGCCCGGCGGTTGTTCGTCTGCCCGCCCGCCGCCAGGTGCAGCTGGTCCTCGCAAACCAGGGCCAGATCGGCCCACAGTTCGAAACTGTCTACCTGTACAAGACGCTCGCGGTCGTCGTGCACACGGCGCTCCGGGTCGAGGCGAACGGTGTGGAATTCGTGCGGCTGCAACCCGGCGCGACGGCCACGCTGACGTTTCTCCCCCGGGTGCGCGGCCGGTTCCCTTTCGCCTGCACAATCGAAGGGCACAGGGAGGCCGGGATGGTGGGCCTCCTCGAGGTTCGATGAGACTACAGTGCGGGGGGGCTGCGCGGCGGGCGCTTCAGCGCCGGGCCCTTCTCAGGCGTGGGCCTGCGGCGTTGGCGTGAGGAGTCCGCGGCGGGCCGCTTCGGCCACCGCCTCCGTGCGGCTTCGGACCCCGAGCTTCGCGAGGACCGCAGAGACGTGGTGGTCGACCGTCCGGAGAGACAGGTGAAGCTGCTGGGCCACCTCGGTGTTGCGCAGCCCTTTGGCGATGAGCTCGAGGACCTCCATCTCTCGAGACGTCAACCCCGCAGGATGGGCGCGCGTGGCAGGCCGTGGGCCGCGCGGGATGTCTCGGGCCCCCAGCTGACGCAGGCGGCGGACGATGATCGTTGCAGCGGGCCGAGCGCCGAGACGCTGGAGTTCTTCCAGGCTCCGGCGGAGAACCGCCTCGTCGTCGGCGTCCGCGCGGGCGAGCGCCGCTTCGTACGGGCAGCCCATCTCAGTCCAAAGCTTCGCGGCGCGCTCCCACTCGCCGGCGATCTGGAGGGCATACGGTTTCTCGGCGCGCGCCGGTGGCGCCTCGAGCAGCCCGGCGCGCCAGCGCCAGTAGGCGAGCTCGCCGGTCGTCCACGGATCGCCGACCTCCAGCGCCCGTTCGAACGCGCGGCGGGTGTCGTCATCGATGGCCCCCGCATTGCCCTCGAGCCATGCGACCTCGGCCCTTGCAGCCGCGACGGGCGCGGTGTGCTGCAGTTCACGGGTCCGCTCCGCCAGCGCGCGCGCCTCGTCGAGCGGCGGCCAGTGCTCCGGATCTCCCCGCCGCGCGCGCACGAGCCCGAGCACGACGAGCCCGAGGATGCGGAGCAGTGCGGCGCTGCGGGGATGGCGGAGGACGAACGCGGCGGAGTCGGCGGCTTCGGTCCATCGGCCCTGGTCGAGCTCCAGGCGGGCGCGGTAGACGATCATGTAGAGCCACCACAGATCGAGGCCCCGCTCGCTGCAGTACTCGATCCCGGCCGTGAGGCGGTCTGCGAGCGCATACGCGCGCGTGCGCGCGATCGCCCAGGCGAGGTTGATGTACCCTCGTCCTGCGTGCTCCTCGAGCCCCGCCTGTTCGGCGAGCTCAATGCTCCGCTCGAGCTTCTCCCTGCCCTCCGGCGCTCCTATCAGCAACTCCATCGTGCCGATGTTGTTGAGCCCGTGGACAAGGACCTCACGGTCGTCGAGACGCTGCGCAATCTCCATCGCGCGCGTGCCCCAGGCTAGGGTTCCTTCGGGATCCTCCGCGTTCATGCAGAGCGACGAGAGGTTGCTGTACGCCATGGCGAGCTCGTGGGTGTGCGGGAACCGCTCGAGCAGCGCCAACGCCTCCTGGCCCGCCTTGTCCGCCGCCTCCGTATAGCCGGCACACCACAGCAGCCGGGAAAGCACGCGCAGCGAGTCTCCCTCCTTGAGCCGGTCGCCGAGCCTTCGACGGTACTCGAGGGCGCGCCGCTGCGTCTCGATCGCCTCATCGAACTGGTCGGTCAGGTAGCACTCGTAAGCGCGGCGCTCGAGAAGGTCCGCCCGTGTCTCCAGCGGAAGGTCCTCGGCGAACCGGAGCGCCCGGGCGTACTGCGCCGCCGCCTCACGGTGCGCATGGGCGAGCGCCGCGCGCTCGGCAGCCGCCCGCGCGTACCGGAGGACCGCCTCCGCATCGTCGGCCGCCTCCGCGTGGTGGGCCAGCCGGGCCGGATCCGGCGCGGCGGACGCGGCGAGCACAGACAGCACGCTGCGGTGGAGTTCGATCCGGCGATGTCCGGGGATCGCGTCTTCGACGGCGAGGCGGGCGAGCTCGTGACGAAACGCGACTGCAGCGCGTTCGACCTGCAGCATTCCCGACGACAGGCACTCGTCAAGGCCTGTGAAGGCGTCGCCGGCCAGCGTTTCGAGCAGGGAGAGCTCCACACGCGCCGGGACGATGGCGACGTACTCGAGGAGCCTCTGCACAGCCGGGTGCAGGCGCGCGACGCGCGCGAGCACGGCGTCGCGCACGGTCGGGGGTACCTCCGCCCCGCCCGCGCTTAGCACCTCCGTGACGTAGAACGGGTTGCCGCCGGTCTTGCGGTAAAGATCGTCGGCGTCAACGCCGTACGGCCGGGCGAGCGCTTCCACCGATGCCGGCGAGAGTGGCAACAGCCGCAGCCGGCTGACTGCGGGCAACGTCGCAAGGTCCCCGAGGACGGTTCGGAGAGGATGGAAGCGGTCGAGCTCGTCGTCCCGGTAGCTCGCCACAAAGAGAACCGGCACCGCCTCGACCCTGCGGGCGACCAGGCGCAGCACGTCGAGGGTCGCTTCGTCTGCCCAGTGGACGTCCTCGAGGATAATGATGATCGGCCTGGGCGACTGCAGAACGCGAAGAAGGACGTCGACCACCTCGTGCGGCTTACCCCCCTGCTGGAGCGCCGCCGCGAGCACCCCGCCGGTCCGCTCGGCGATGTCGAAGAGCGGCCCGAGCGGCCGGGGCGTGAAGAGCGGGTCGCAGGCGCCCCAGAAAGCGCGCGCCGTCTCGCGGTGGAGGAGACAGAACCGGCGGAGCAGCACAGTCTTGCCCACACCCGCCTCGCCGCCCAGAAGCACCAGGCGGCCGGCCACACGAGACTCCTCCAGCCGTTGCCCGAGCTCGACGAGGAACGGCCCTCGCTCGAGCAGATCGGTCTCGATGGTTGTGCTCATTGACCCCATCCTGCACCAGGGGGAGGACGTCTTTCAAGCCCGCGCGCGGGCCGGGCGAGGAGACGCGGTGACGGAAGACGGGCCAAGAAGGCTGGTGGGCCCGCCTGGGTTCGAACCAGGAACCGGCGCCTTATGAGGGCGCTGCTCTGCCCTTGAGCTACGGGCCCGGTGGACATTATAGCATCGGGCGACGGTTCCCCTCGTCGCGTGGGATCCGCCGCCAGCGGCAGGCGTGCGCGGTGTCGATCGCGTCATGCGCTAGTACCCCACTGCGACAAGGAAGAGGTGT
>LDXQ01000129.1 GCA_001443485.1 Candidatus Sysuimicrobiota bacterium CSP1-3 | reverse complement strand
AACTGGGCGTTGATGTCCTGCGGCACCCGAGTCATCAGGAAGTCTACGAAGGCCTTCGCGCCGTCCGGGTTCGGCCCGCCTTTGATGATGGAGACGCCGCCGATCTCCGTGGCGGTATCCGGCGGGAAGACCAGACCCACGGGGAAGCCCTGGTTGCGGGCCATAGCCTGGACGTCGTGTCCCCAGTTCATCCCCACGATCGCCTCACCGCGGGAGACCAGCGCGATACCCGCCGGCGCGGTCGGGGTGAACTGCTGCGCGTTGGCGGCCAGCTGCTTCAGCCACTGCCAGGCGCGGTCCTCGCCCAGCCGGAAGATCTGGGTGGCCACGAAGATGAACCCGCCGCCGGTGGTCACCGGGCTGGGCATGAGGAACTGTCCGCGGAAACGGGGATCGAGCAGGTCGTCCCAGGTCGCGGGCGCCCGGCCCGTCAGCCGCTCCGTGTTCCAGTAGATCGAGAGCGCCCCGATGTACCAGCCGTGCCAGAAGCCGGTGGGGTCAACGAACTCCTTGCCGATCGCCGGGTCGTTGGCCGCCGGGCTCTTGTAGGCCAGCAACAGGCCATCTCTGGCCAGCGGCGCGTGGAAGTCGATCGATCCCCCCATGAAGATGTCCGCCTGCGGCCGCGCCCGCTCCACCGTGATCCGCGTGGCCAGGGTGCCCGCGGCAGCAAGGGTCAGGACCTCCGTGGCGATCCCCGTGCGCTGAGTGAAGGCGTTCACCACACGCGTGGTCACCTCCGAGTCCAGCGCGGAGTAGATGACGATCTTGCGCTGCTGTGCGGTAACCCCGGATCCCAGCCCCACCAGCAGCACGAGGGCCAGGCCCAAAATCCACACCTTTCGCATCATGTCTCCCTCCCTTTCGCTCGAGGTCCCGGCCGGGCATCCCCCGCCGGTCTTCACCGTGCCTCCTGCAGGACAAATCTGCGGATCACGTGCGCGAGTCCGTCTTCGTCGTTGCTCGGCGCGACGTAGTCGGCGACGCGCCGCAGTTCCCGGGGCGCGTTGCCCATCGCCACCCCCAGGCCCGCCACCTGGATCATGGTGAGATCGTTCAACTCGTCGCCGACCGCGACCACCTGCCGCAGCGGGACGCGCAGCAGGCGCGCCATCCGCCGCAGGGCCGCCCCCTTGGAGGACCCGGGCGGCAGCACCTCCAGGGAATCCCGCGCCGAGAAGACGTAGGTCGCCCGCCCGTCCGCCCGCCGGATCCGCCGCAGCAGCGCCAGCAGGCGGGGCCGCGGGCCGAGAATGCGGAACTTCATGGGCTGGCCCCGCAGGATAGTGCGAAAGTCGCCGACCGCCTCCGGGAGGATGTGGTCCTGCCGCGCGGTGGCCTCGACCAGCGGCGTGCGCCAGCGCACGTAGATCCCGTCGTCGACGTAGAAGTGCGCCGCCAGGTCGGGGAAGGCGTCTAAGGCAATGATGACGCGCAGCGCCTGGCTCTTCGACATCGGGCGGCGGTAGAGCACCTTGTCCTGCGCGAAGTCGTAGATCAGGCCGCCGTTGTACAGGATCGCCGGCGGGTCGGCGTCGAGCGACTCGATGTAGCGCCGCCCCGAGCGCCAGGTGCGGCCGGTGGCCAGACAGACGCGCACGCCCCGACGCTGCGCCTCGTGCACGACGCGGCGCACGCGGGCGGTGATCTCCCGCCGGGAGGTCACCAGCGTCCCGTCGATGTCGGCGACAACCAGCCGGTAGGTCATGCGGGCTCCGGCAGGGGCAGGCGCACCGCCGCCCCGCTGCGCGCGGCCTGATAGACGGCCTCGACCAGTTCGGTGGCGCGGTAGCCGTCCTCGGCAGTCACCGCCGGCGGCGCCTCCCCCAGCACCGCGTCGATGAAGCGGCGGTCTTCTTCCACGTACCCCCACTTGTCCTCGAACGGCATCTGAAAGCAGTCGATCCCCTCCACCTGCGCGCGCATCCCCGGGCTGAACGAGGCCCGCTCCAGTTCCTCCGTCACGGCCGTCTGGTGCGGACCGTAGACCTCCACGCGTTCGTAGGGGAAGAACCAGGAGGTGTGCGCCACGGAGGTCACGCTGGCCGCCACCCCCGAGGCGAAGCGAAAGAGCATGACGAACCCGTCGAGTTCCTTGTAGACACTCTGCCGGGCGACGCCGCTCACCTCCGCCACGTCGCCGAAGAGGAAGCGGCCCATGTCGAAGAGGTGCACCGGCGTCTCGTAGAGGTAGCCGCCGGTAATGGTGGGATCGCCGGTCCAGGGCGGCTGCTGCAGTTCCCCGCGGTTGTGCTTCATCTGCGCCAGCAGCGGGGTCAGGCGCCCATCGTCGATCAGCGTCTTGACGAAGCGGTAAACCCGGGCGAAGCGGCGGTTCAGTCCCAGTTGATAGACGCCGCGGGCGCGGCGGGCGGCCTCGCGGATCTCGAAGGCGCCGCGCAGCGTCGTGGCCATCGGCTTCTCGGAGAAGACGTGGATCCCGGCGCGCAAGGCGGCAACCACGGGCTCGACGTGCTGGGCGTTGGGCGTGCAGACGTAGACGGCGTCCACGCCACGGTCCAGGAGGTCGGCGAGCGAGCCCAGCGCGGCCGTCTCCACCTCCGCGGCCAGCCGCTCCGCGGCGCGCGGCACCACGTCGGCGATGCCCACCAGCTGCACCCGGTCGTCCCGCCGCAGATTCAGGGCGTGGATGCGGCCGATAAATCCCGCTCCCAGGACTCCCACCCGCACCGTCATGGCACCCGCTCCTCCGCCCGGTCCGCTTCCTTAAAGAGGAGGTCCAGGCTCATCCGCGCCTCTCGGGCCAAATGCAGCGGATCCCAGGCGTAGTACTCCGGCCGGAACAGTTCGATGGAATAGGCGCCCCGGTACCCGAGCGCCTCCAGCCGTCGCACCAGCGGAAGCAGCGGCATCACCCCGCGGCCCGGCAGCAGGCGGTGGGCGTCGGTGAGTTCGGCGCGGGGCCGGTCCTCCGCGTCGTCCAGGTGGACGATGAAGAGCCGGGCGGGGTCCAGGCCGTCCAGCATCTCCAACGTCGAGCCGCCCGCGTAGAAGTGGAAGGCGTCGATGACCAGCCCGACTCGGGAATCGGCGACCGCGTCGAGAATCTCTCGGGCCGCCGCCAGCGTGTTAACCGAGCAGCGGGCAGACCCCAGAAACTCAAACCCCAGCTGCAGGCCGTACGCTTCGGCGATCGCCGCCAGGTCTCGCAGCGCGGCGACCGTGCGCGCCCGCATGCCGGTGTCCGGGCGGGCGCCCGCCTCCAGGAAGGAGGGCACGGCGACGACATAGGGCGCGCCGATCACCCGGGCCCAGCGGCAGAGGTCGTGGCACCGCACGGCGATCGCGCGCGGGTCGCGCGACAGGGTGGCGTCTTCCAGCGCGTTCACGGAGAGCGGCGCGACGCCGGCCCGTTCGAACTCGGCGCGCAGCGCCTCCCGCGAGCGTTCTCTGAGCCAAGCCTCGATCTTGGTGTCGCGCAGTTCGAGATAGCGGAATCCGGCCTGCGCGACCACGGCGATGTCGGTCGCCAGAGCGGCCTGCCCCGTCGTGGACCCGTTCAGCCCGTACCGCTCCGCGGTCACCATCACACTCTCACCGCCCCCAGCACCTCCACACACCGGCGCAGCGCGGCCTCCGCCGGACCGGTGGGCCGGCACTCCAGCCCC
>LDXQ01000128.1 GCA_001443485.1 Candidatus Sysuimicrobiota bacterium CSP1-3 | reverse complement strand
GCGGGGGCCGAGCACGAACAGACTCGTACCCACCAGGAAGAGACCGACAAAATCCTTCCACAGCGTTGCCAGGGACGCCCCTTTCAGCAGGATGCTATAGCCGATGTTCAGATAGTAGCGCTGCGGCGACAGCAGCGTCAGGTAGTACTGCAAGGGCGGCATCGCCTCCACAGGGCTGACGCTCCCGGACAGAAACTGAATCGGGATGATCAGCATGAACGCCAGGATCATGGTGCTGGGAAGGGTGCGCGTGAACGTCGCAATCACCAGGCTGATCCCGCTCATGCTGAACACCGTAAGCGCGGTGGCGACCAGAAAGAGGACCAGGCTGCCGCGGATCGGCAGGGCGAACGCCCAGACCAGCACGCCCAGGCTGGCCAGCGTCGCCGCCGTCGTCAGGAGGATCATGGGGATGATCTTGGACGCCGTAATCTCCCAGGGGCGCAGGGGGGAGACCAGCAACTGCTCGATGGTGCCTTGCTCCTTCTCCCGGACAATGAAGGCGGCCGGGAGAAGCATGGAGATAAGCGTCACCGCCATGAACAGCATATCGAGACTCGCCGGCCACTCCGCCTGCAACGCCGGATTGTAGCGCATCCGGAACCGCGCATCGACGATGGGGAGTTTCGCCTGGTCGGGTGAGGCGTGACCCTGCGCCGCCGCAAACTGCTGGGCGATGATCCGCACGGAGGCGCCGGCCAGCTGGCTGGTCGGCGAGTAGGTGCCGTCGCCGAGCACCTGCACGGAGGCCGCCTCCCCCCGGTGAATGCGGCGGGCGAACCCCTCGGGCACGACGACGACCATGGAGACCTCGCCACGGTCCAGTAATCCCGAGATTTCTCCGTCCGTCCGCACCATCCGCCGGAGGGTGAAGTAGGGCGGGCGTAGTTTCTCGATGAACGCGACACTCTGGGGTGTCCCATCGAGATCGTAGGCGGCCACGGGATAATTGCTCAAGGCAAATCCTGATTGCGAGGATTGCGCGGCGCTCTGATACGGGTGCACCACGAAGAGAAAGACGACGACGAACACCAGCGCCGGGTCGCGGAGAAACGTGCGGAGTTCCTTCCCGATCAAGGCCAGCAGCCGCATGGGGCCCCTCACCTCCGCCGCTTCTTGAAACCCACGACCGACAGGAAGACAAACACCACGGCGTATGTACTCAGCGTCAGAAGCGTACCGCGATAGGCGCTGAATCCCAGCCCCTTGAGGAACACCCCGCGGACCAGCGTCATGAAGTCCGCCGTCGGCAGCAGGCGGCTGACGGCGCGCCCGGCCTCATCGAGGGTGCTCACCGGTGAGACCCATCCCGAGTAGAACAGGCCGACGGCCATGACAATCGTGCCCGTCAGCAGCAGCGCGGCGACCTGGGTGCGCGCCAGGATGGACACCAGCAGGCCCAGTCCCGTCATCGCCACGACGAACACCAGGGCGGCCATCAGGAGCAGCCCGACGCTCCCTTTCAGGGGTACTTGGAACAGGACAACGCTGGCGAGAACCAGGAGCAGAAAACTGATGAACGACATGGTGGCGTAAGGCACCAGCTTGCCCGTGACATACTCCCAGCGGGCCACGGGTGCGGTCTGGATGTTGAGAATCGCGCCCGTTTCCTTCTCCCGCGCCACGCTCAGCGTCACAAGGAGCGGCCCCCAGAAGAGCAGGCTGATGACCAGCAGGCCGGGGACCATGAAGTTCTTACTCTCGAGCGTGGGATTGAACCAGATCCGGGTGGTGACGTCCAGGCCGGCCAGTGTCGGGGTCCCGCCGGGCGCACGCTCGGCCAGCGCCAACAGGCGCTCGTGGCTGAAGTGGGCCACAATCGCCTCGGCGTAGCCACGGGCGATTTCCGCACGCGTAGAAAACGAGGCGTCGATGAAGATCTGCGCCTCGGCCGGCTCCCCCCGATCCAGCACGCGGGCGAATCCCGGCGGGATCACCAGCCCGACACGAATCCGGCCGGCCTCCATGGCCCTGTCCAGCGCGTCGGCGCTCCACGCCCGCATGACGTCCCGGAAGTAACCCGACACGGTGAACGTCTCCACGAAGCGGCGGCTCTCCGCGGATTGGTCGAGGTCCACTACCCCGAGCGGCAGGCCTTTGACGTCGTACGTGAGCCCGTAGCCCATGATGATCAGCGTGATCACCGGGAGAATGAGGGCCATGAACAGGTAGAAGCGGTCGCGCAGCAGGAGGCGCAGCTCTTTTCGCATCACCGCCCGGACGCGTTTAAGCGGCAGCACGGCTACCAGCCTCGCTCTCAATGAGGGTGGCGAAGACCTCATCCATCGCCATCGGCACCTCGCGCACGTCCACCCGTTCCACACGGGCCCGGGTCAGTGCATCGACGACGCGCTGGCGATCCCCCTCCGGATCACGAGTGAACACGTGAATCCTGCGGCCCAAGAAGGTCAAGTCGGGATAGATGGATTCGAGTCCCGCCGCGGCCTCGCCGAACTGGGGCGACATCACCTCCAACACCCGGCCGCGACGGGCTTCCGCTTCGCGCCGGATCGCCTCGGGTTTCCCCAGGGCCATCAGCCGCCCCTGATGGATCAGGGCGAGGCGGTCGCACAGCTCCGCCTCCTTCATGTAGTGGGTGGTCACCAGGATGGTGACCCCCTGCCCGCGCGCCAGCGTCGCGATCAGGTCCCAGAACTGGCGCCGGGCCAGTGGATCGACGCCGGAGGTCGGCTCATCCAGAAACAGGACGCGCGGCTCGTGGAGGATGGCGCAGGCCAGCGCCAGGCGCTGCCTGATCCCCAGCGGCAGGTCGCGCGCCAGCGCGCTCTGCCACTCCGCCAGCCCGGCGGTCGCTATCACCACCTCCTGCCGCGCGCGCTGGCGCGGACCGGAGAGGCCGTAAATCCGGGCGTACAGGCCGAGATTTTCGTTGACGGTCAGGTCAGGATAGAGCGAGAACCGCTGAGACATGTAGCCGATGGCGGCCTTCACTGCCCCCGGCTGGGAGCGCACGTCGTACCCGGCGACCAGCCCGCGGCCGCCGGTGGGGCGCAGCAGACCCGTCAGCATCTTGATGGTCGTGGTCTTGCCCGCGCCGTTGGGGCCCAGGAACCCGAAGATCTCTCCGCGGTGCACGCCAAACGTCACGCCGTCCACGGCCGTAAAGGTGCCGAACCGCTTGGTCAGCTCCTCCACCTCAATGACCGGAGCGCCCTCACGAATCGCGGGCCCTGGCGGCAGCGCCGGTTCGTGGGCGGTCGGTGCAGACCCAGCAGGTTCAGCCACCGGTGCCGGATGCGGAACATTCTGCACGCCGGTCATCAGGGCAACGAAGACGTCTTCCAGAGTCGGCTCGCTCTCCGGCGACGGGCCGGGAAGCAGGGCGGGCGCGAACTCGGGGTGCGTCGTCGCCAGCAGACGCCCGCGGGCCATCAGGGCCACGCGCGTGCACCGCTCCGCTTCGTCCAGATAGGGGGTCGAGACCAGCACCGTCATGCCCTGATCCCGGGTCAATCTGGTGATGATCTGCCAGAAGTCGCGTCGGGACAAGGGATCCACGCCGGTCGTCGGCTCGTCCAGCAGAAGCACGTCCGGCAAATGGATGAGCGCGCTGGCCAGGCCGAGTTTCTGCCGCATGCCCCCCGAGAGGTGCCGGGCCAGACGTCCGGCCGCCGGAGCCAGGCGGGTGATCTCCAGGAGGGTGGCCCGGTGCTCGCGGAACCGGTCTTCGGGCACGCCGCGCAGTTCGGCAAAGAAGCGCAGGTGCTCGTCCACGGTCAGGTCGTCGTAGAGGTTGAGCCCCAGGCCCTGCGGCATGTACCCGATGCGCGCCTTGACGCGCTCCGGATCGCGCAGGACATCGATGCCGGCCACGAAGGCGCCACCGCGGGTGGGCAGCAGCACGCCGGCCAGGACCTGGATGATCGTGCTCTTGCCTGCGCCGTCCGGCCCCAGCAGCCCGAAGATTTCGCCGGAATAAACGGTGAGGGAGACGTCGCTCGCGGCCTCCACACGCC
>LDXQ01000127.1 GCA_001443485.1 Candidatus Sysuimicrobiota bacterium CSP1-3 | reverse complement strand
GCTAGCTCACGGTCGTCCTGCGGAACTGCTCGTTCAAGCTGGCAGCGCGCGGGAACGCGGGGGATCGCGCCAGCGGGAACGGAACCGCCGCGCGCCTACTGTCATGTCCGCGACCCACTGCAACATCCGCCTCGACGTTGATGTTTTGGGTGTGCGTGCATCACGTTCAGCAGCGGTGCCACTCGAAAGCCGGTCGCAATCGCAACCCAGTTGATGGATTAGGTTCGATCCCAGACAGCCGGCTGCAGCCGCAACGTGAATTCTCACCGGCCCCTCACCGTCCAGACATCACCGAAGCTATCAGGGGAAATGCGCACCTCGTCCGGCTTCTCCCGATTGTAGACCTCGCTGGCGACGCTGATGAGCTGCGTATCGTCCTCCAGAGACATCCAGCCGTGGTAGACGCCCGGCGGCACGGCAATCAGACTGGGATTCCTCGCCGACGTCACGAAGACGTTCATTTGCCCGTGTGTCGGGGAATCACGCCGGTCATCAACCAGAACGACCTTCGCCGAGCCGCGGCTGATGTAGAACCAGTCCCAAAGGATCTCGTGCTTGTGAAATGCTCGGATGGTGCCGCGACCGAAATTCCCCACGAGATACACCTGGCCAAACTTCGTGAAGTGCGGATCCACGGTGCGCAGGATTTCAATGAGATAACCGCGGTCGTCGACATTCGCGACCAAGGGCACAAAGCTCACGCCTCGAATCGTGGCCAGGTTTTGCTTCGCGAGCACGGTCTCAGGTTTCCGCATGCGACCAGCCCCGTTCCTTAAGGTCTCACGATGCCTGCCGCTGGGGTCGCAGCGCGGTATCGGACCGCCGCAGCAAGGGCCACCATACCCCGCCAAAAGTGACCAGACCCATCACAGCCACCAGTGCGGCAACCGTTTCCAGGCTGTTCGCGAAGATCCATAGCACGGCAACGAACAGCAGTGCCTGGAGGGTCACCCAGCGGAGGACGGCCGACCGGCCCGTGCCTAGCAGGTAGTACACGCCGAGCAACGCCAGTTCGGCCGCGAGCATGCCCAGACCCAGCAGCCACAAGAGCGGTGCGCCTTGGACGTAAGCGCCGCCGAAGAGAACGTGCATGATAGGACGCGGCGCCAGGACGTACGCCGCCACCAGCGCGCCGCCGGCGATAGCGGCGTACCTCGCGCTGCGAATCAAGACCGGGCGCCCACCTCCACTGTGCGCCTGCCGCCGAACGGCTTCCGGCAGCATCACCATCGCTAAGGGGGCCGTCAGGTAGAGGATGATCTTGCCGCCGGTGGAAGCCGCCGCGTAGACGCCGGCGTCGGCGGGAGGAAAGAGCATCTTCACCAGGACCACATCGGACTGGGTCAACAGGGTAAAGGCTGCTACGGCGACCGCATAAGGCAAGAGCGAGCGGAAGATAGCCGCGTCCTGCGGGCCGACACTCGTGGGGCGCCGGGTGGCCCGGCTTCTCAGACCAAGCACGGTCAGGGCAAGCGCGCCTAGCGCTCCAAGGCTGATTGCGGCGACGGCTCCGCTCAGTCCCAACCCGATGGAGACCAGCAGCGCTGCTATTCCCAGCTTTAGAAGCCCCTCGGTGACGAAACTTGCCCCCAAGGTCCTGAAGCGCTGGGCTCCCTGGAGTAGGCCCCTGACGACCGGCAGAGGCAGCCAGGAGATGAGCACCGTCCCTGCAATCATCACGGGCACCGGGGATGCGAGCCTCAACAGAGTGGCCAACCATGGGCTGAGTAACAGAGGAACAACGGAGAGGACGAGGCCCAGCAAGAGAAAACCCCCGAGCCAGCGCGTCAAGACTGTAGCGAAGAATGATCCGTCCCCGCCAACCTCCCGCCGGGCGACAAGGGCTGACAGTCCCATTTGGATCGTGGTCGCCGGGACCGTCATGATGAAGAGAAGCCCCAGCAGCGCACTCAACCCCCCGTACCCGGCCGGCCCGAGCGCCCGGCTCATGACTACGTGATACAGCCAGTTGGCGCCATTCATAACCGCCATGGACAGGATGAGGACCAGCCCCTGGCGCAGGAGGGGGTCGAAAGAGACGGCCACCGCAGGATCCCCTGCCCTCTCCCGCGCAAACACTCCGCCTCGCTCCACCGGGAGCACCTCATCCGGATGGGTCACCATCAGCTCAGAGATCGCCTCGTTTCGCTGTGATCATCCCGGCGCAGTCAGCCGCCAGAAGCCCACGGCACGACCGTGCTCGCCGTCACTAGAGGGCAGGCGTCCGCCATCATCCGCCGCATTTGCCTCAAACAATTCCGACTCTTATGAGGTGAGGTGACGTTCGTAATTCTCTCTGCGCGCGTCGATTCCTTGCAGCCTTTGACCATCCATAGATCCTGACGGCGTGGCCGCGCCTGGCAGGGAAGATTGACTGGACCTTATTCGGAGTTTCATCGCCGGAAAACTCCCCTAGACTTGACGCGGGCCACGGACGTGGCACCAGTGGCAGAAGCGAGGGCAGGAGAATTGCTGATTACCGCGAACCCTCGCCTATCGGCCCAAACGCAAGATCAACAGTGTGGTTCTTGAGACCCTGGCCGCTGCGGCGACTTGATTGAGGGCAGGTCGATGCTGACTCGCGTTGGCGTGTGTCTGCTCGGCCTTTGGTTCGCCATTGGCCCTGGCTCGATCCTGGCGGCGCCGGCTCCTCTCCCGCCCACCGGCGGAGTGCGCATTGAACTCCTCACCCACGACGCCCGAAGGCCGCTCCGCGCCGGCGACCGCGTCGTCGTCACGCTCAGAGGCAGCCTCGGCGGATCGGCCACCTTCCACATCTTCGGCGTTGTGGCGAACGTGGGCATGCGGGAGATCCGCACGGGTGTCTACCAGGCGCAGCCCGCTCTCTACACCGGCACCTACATCGTGCGCCCCGGCGATGTCGCCCGCAACGCGGCGCTGCTTGCCACGCTGACGGTAGGCGGCCAGGAAGTCCTGGCAGCCGGCAACCGCCCGATCACGATCGACACCCGCGGGCCGGTCATCACGTCCCGTCAGCCAAAGCCCGGCGCGACTTTGACGAATGTCCGGCCGAACATCTTCGTGAATTTCTTTGACGCCGTCTCGACGGTCAACCCCGGCGCGGTCCGGTTGGTCGTCAACGGACAAAACGTCACCACCCGGGCCTCCATCTCGGAGAGTTCTGCGGCCTACAACCCGGAGGTGCCGTTTGCTCCCGGACCGGTTCGTGTGCAACTGACCGCTACCGACCGGGCGGGCAACATCGAACAGACGGAATGGTCCTTTACGATCGCTCCCAGCACCGATTTGATCAGGTCGGTGACGATCAACCCGGCCACGGCGCTCACCCCGGGAGATATCCTCACGGTCGTGTTGACCGGAACGCCCGGGGGCAAGGCGTCGTTCGCGATCCAGGGTCTTGCCGGCTTCGTGGTCATGCGCGAATCGCGCATATCCGGAGTCTACTTCGGCACGCTGACGGTCGCGTCGGGGCTATCCGTATTCGAGGCTCCCCTCCTGGTGACCCTGGAAAGGGATGGTCGCCGAAGTACGGCTGCGGCGGCAGTCGGCGTGACCATCATCGGCGGCCCGCCGCCCGCGCCTGCGGTCCTCGCACCGGGCAGGGCGATCGTGCTGGGCGAGGAGGCGGTGGCCCGGACGGTCCTGCGGGGTCGATCCCGGCCGGGGTT
This sequence comes from Candidatus Sysuimicrobiota bacterium CSP1-3, assembly GCA_001443485.1. Lineage (GTDB taxonomy): Bacteria > Sysuimicrobiota > Sysuimicrobiia > Sysuimicrobiales > Humicultoraceae > Humicultor. The sequence continues at coordinate 576 of LDXQ01000127.1, read as the reverse complement.
CCGGATCCTGGGGCGCATCTCCTACGTCATCCGATCCCAGTCGGGAGACGACCAGAGGCTACTCACCGAATTTCTCACCGTGACGGGGGTCAACGGCACGTGGCAGGTGGCCATCGGTCCCCTGGTCTTCCCCGAAGGCGCCAGGATCGTGGTGAGCGTCGTGGCGATCGACCCGGCCGGCCAAAGATCCCCGCCCATGGAAACGGAGATACCCCAGTAGTGGCGGGGTACTAGGGGACCGGGCTTACCGCGACCGGGAGAGCCCTGCCGTATCGGGCCGTGATTGTCTTCACAATGGCATCGACGACCGACCGGCGGTAAGGGCCCAGCGTGATCATGTAACTACTGCCGCCCGCCGGCCGGCTCACCTTCGCCGCGTACCCCGCCAGGGTCAGTTCCGCCGCGATCTCAGAAGCCCGGGTCGCATCGTAGATCGGGCCGATCAGCACTATGAAGAAGGCCTCATTCACGTCCAGGGAAGCCTGCGGAACCGGGGTTGCCGGTAGCGGTGCGACGGTCGCCGAAGCCGCGGTGGGCTGGCGCACGACAGGCGCGGGCGTGGCGGCGACCCGAGGG
>LDXQ01000126.1 GCA_001443485.1 Candidatus Sysuimicrobiota bacterium CSP1-3 | reverse complement strand
CCGGTCTCGCGGCAGAGCAGCCGCCCGCTGGCGGGGCAGTAGAACCGGGTCATGAAGTGCCCCGCTTCACCGCAGTGGTCGCAGACGAACCGCCAGTGCCAGGCGCAGCGCCGCGCCTCCGACCCCATGTCGAACTCCCCGGTCCGCGGCGCATACGCATGGTCGGTGGTGGCGATCTGGTCGCAGTAGTAACAGTTCATGGGATTGGACGGGCGGGAGCGCGCCTCAGACGCGGCGTCATCGCTCATCTCCTCCTAGGTTCGTGTCTGCCTGGCGCGGCCCCCTCTCGCCCGTGCAACGACGTGTCATGCAATCGACGGACTGTCGATGCACATACATGTCGTTGCAGCCCGCGGGGAGGGGAACCACCTCGAGGGCGACGGAATTGCCGCGGCGAGCGGAAACGCTACTCGGTGCCCCCGAGGATCGCCTGCCCGGCGGCGAGCCCCACGTACTTGGGGATGGGCTCGGGCCCGGGGACCTCGGGTGAGGGCGGCGGTCCGGGTGAGGTCACGGGAGGGCTGAGGCCGATCAGGTCGTCGGGGCGCACCGGGATGCGGTTGAGCTCGCGGCCCGTCGCGGAGCGCAGCGCGGCCACGATGGCGGGCGTGGACACGATCGTGGACATCTCGCCCACGCCCTTGGCGCCGAAGGGGACGCCGGGTTCGGGTTCCTCAATCAATTCGGAGACGACCGGCGGCATGTCCAGGATCGTCGGGATCAGGTAGTCGGTGAAGGAAGCGTTCTTGATCAGGCCGTCCTTGAGCTGAATCTCCTCCATCAGCGCAAAGCCCAGCCCCTGGGCCGTACCGCCCTCGATCTGCCCGTAGACGCCCTGGGGGTTGAGGGCCCGCCCGACGTCCTGCGCCGCGGCGATCTGGACCACGCGGACCAGCCCGAGTTCTTCGTCCACCTCGACCACGGCACGCTCCGCCGCGAACCCAAAGGATACGTGCGGCTCGCCCTGGCCCTTTTCATCGATGGGCGTTGTCGGCCGGTGGTGGTAGACGCGCGTCTGCTCGATCGGAGTCTCGAGAAACTCCTCGATGGGCGCCAGTGGTTCGCCCGCGGCCAGCACCATCCCGCCTTCGACGGTCAGCGGCTCCGGCACCGTCCGACCCTCGGCCTGGGCCCAGCGGCGGACGCGGGCGAAGAGGTCTTTCTTCACAGCCTGACAGGCCAGCTGCACGGCGCCGCCCGACATCATCGTCTGCCGCGACGCTGAGGTCGACCCGGCGGAGCCGACATTCGTGTCCGGGGGGTGGAGCACGACGTGCTCGATGCCCAACTCCGTCCGCGCGATCTGCACCAGGACCGTGTGAATGCCCTGCCCGACTTCGGCGGCGGCACTGTGGACTTCGGCGATGGCGCCGCCCGGACCGCGGAAGAGGCGGACCCGCGCCTCCGCCGAGTCATCGAACCCGCCGCTGTACGCGATGTTCTTGTAACCTACCGCGAAGCCGACGCCACGCTTCAGGCGTTCACCGCGGGAGACGTTGCCGGCGCCGCCGGGCAGCGAGAGCGGGTCGCGGCGCTCGGCTGGTTCCTCGGGAGGAAGCGGGATCGCCGCACAGCGCCGGATCAGCTCCCGCACCGGCGCGCTCCCCCGGATCACCTGGCCTGTGGGCAGCACCGACCCCGGGGAGACGACATTCTTCAGCCGCAGCTGGATCGGGGGCATGCCCAGGGCTTTGGCCAGTTTGTCCATCTGCGCTTCGTACCCGATGGCGGCCTGCACCGCGCCGAAACTGCGCATCGCGCCGCAGGGCGGGTTGTTCGTATAGACGCAGGTGGCCTCGATCAGAGCGTTGGGCACCTCGTACGGGCCGGCGGCGAAAGTGGCGGCGTTGTGGATGACCGCGGCCGACGACGAGGCGTAGGCACCGCCGTCGAGCACGAGCCGCGCGTAGACGTAGACCAGGGTGCCGTCCCGCCGCGCGCCGTGCCGCATCCAGACGTGGGCCGGGTGGCGATGCACGTGGCCGTAGAACGACTCCTCCCGAGTGTAGGACATCTTCACCGGGCGCCCGGTGCGCAGCGCCAGCATGCAGGCGTGGATCTGCATGCTGACGTCCTCTCGGGCGCCGAAAGCGCCGCCGACGCCGGCCAGGTGCAGCCGGACCTTCTCCAGCGGCAGGTTCAGGCAAGGTGCGATCTGCTCCCGGTCCACGTGCAGCCACTGCGTCGCCACGTAGAGGTCGACGCCGCCGTCCTCGGCCGGAATGGCCATGCCGGACTCGGGGCCCAGCGGGGCTTGGTCCTGCATCCCCGTTTCGTAGTAGCCCTCCACCCAGACGTCGGCCTTCGCGGACCTGCCGTGTTCGATGCGGATGTGGCGCAGGATGTTACCGAAGTCGTGTACCTTGGGCGCATCGGGCCGGAGCGCCTGCTCCATGTCTGTGACGGCGGGGAGGATTTCGTAGTCCACGTTGATCAGGCTGGCGGCGCGGCGCGCGGTTTCAGGGTCCACCGCCGCCAGGATGGTCACCGGTTCGCCGGCGTAGCGCACGCGGTCCCAGGCCAGCACAGGCTGATCGGCGAACTCCAGTCCGTAGGTCTTCTTGCCAGGCACGTCCTGCGCCACGAGGACCGCCGCGACGCCTGGGCGGGCCAGCGCCTTCGAGATGTCGATGGAACGGATCCGCGCGGAGGGATGCGGGCTGCGGACCGTGTGGCCCCAGAGCATCCCCTCGGCCCACAGGTCGCTGCCGAAGAGGAACTGCCCCTTCACCTTGGGCACGCCGTCGACGCGGCGGACGCTCTCGCCCACGACTCCACGGGTCTTGCGAACCGTTCGCACGCTCACGTGACGATCATCCTCTCTGCAGGATCTGTTTTGCTACCCGCCGGCCCTGCGCGGTGATTTCTTCTTCATCTGCACTCGTGAGCCGGCCATCGCGCACGACAGGACGTCCTTCTACCAGAAGATGTTTCACTCGTTGGGGTGAGCAGAACACCAACGCGGCGACAAGGTCAGCCTGGGCCCCCGCGAAGGCTAGCCCCTCGACGCTGAACAGGGCGATGTCGGCCCGCTTCCCGACCTCCAGGGACCCAATCTGATCCCACCCGAGGCATCGGGCGCCCCCTCGCGTGGCCACGCGCAATGCCTCGCGGGCACTCATTGCCCCCGCACCCTCGCGTCCGCGAGTCGCGAGCATGGCCTGGCGCACTTCAGCCAGAATGTGCCCACTGTCGTTGGAGCCGCCATCCAAACCCAGACCCACGCGCGCTCCCTGCTGAGTGAGAGCCCGGCCGGGGGCGAAGCCCGAGCCCAGGCGGAGGTTTGAGGTGGGGCACCAGGCCACGCCCGTGTGTGTTTCGGCGAGCCGCCCCACCTCCCGGTCGTTGATGTGGACGCAGTGGGCCAGCCAGACGTCCGGTCCAAGCCAATTCAGGTCGTCAAGCAGTTGGACCGGCCGCCGGCCGTACGTTTGCATGCAGTAGGCCTCTTCATCCAACGTCTCCGCGAGATGGGTATGCAGGTGCACACCCAGGCGGCGGGCCAGCGCTGCCGACTCGACCATGAGCCGCTGGGTGACGGAGAACGGCGAGCAGGGAGCGACAGCGATCCGCAGCATTGACCCAGGGCTAGGGTCATGGAAACGGCGCACCGCCTCCTCCGTCTGGCTCAGGATCGTGTCCGTGTCCTGCACGATAGAGTCGGGGGGAAGCCCTCCCTGCGACGCCCCTAGATCCATCGAGCCGCGGCAGGGATGGAACCGCAGTCCGATCTGTCGAGCCGCTTCAATTTCCACCTCGAGCAGCGCGCCTGTCTGGGGAAAGATGTAGTGATGGTCGGTGGTTGTGGTGCAGCCCGTGAGAGCCAGTTCGGCTAGACCGACGCGCGCCGCCGCCCATACCCACTCTTCGTCGAGGCCGGCCCACACCGGGTACAGCGCCTTTAGCCAGCCAAACAGCCCCTGATCCATCGCGCGCACGCGCGTGAGCGTCTGGTACAGGTGAGTGTGGCAATGGATCAGCCCGGGGATGGCGACCGTGCCTCGGCCATTGATCCGTTCAGCCGCGCCCGAGCCCGGGGCAGTGTCGCGCCCCACCCAGGTGATCACGCCGTCTTCAATCAAGATGGAGCCGCCGGGAATTTCCGTCCCGGCGTCGTCCAGCGTGACGACGACCTCGCACCCTTCGATCCGGATCCGGCTCACGGACGGGCTCCCGAAGCGAGGCGTGTCAGGGTCGGCCTTCGCGCATGCGTTCGGCTGCCAGCCGGACAGCGTCCAGAATCTTGACGTAGCCGGTGCAACGGCACACGTTGCCGGCCAGGGCTTCGCGCACCGTTGCTTCCGTGGGGTGGGGATCGCGGTTCAGCAGGTCGGCGACCGCGACGACGAGGCCCGGCG
>LDXQ01000125.1 GCA_001443485.1 Candidatus Sysuimicrobiota bacterium CSP1-3 | reverse complement strand
CGGCTCGGGTTCGCCGAGCGGATGACCAGCGATACCGGTTCCCGCCTGGTGCGGTTGATCATCCTGAATCGCCTCCCGCCGACGCTCCTCCTGTTCGTCAGTGCCCAGCTCCTGCTCTTCATCGCCTCGGTCCTCATGGCCCTCTCCCTGTCCCGCCGCTACGGCAGCGCGCTGGATCAAGCGGTGGTGGCGCTCGCGCCTACCTCGGCCGCCCCTGCTTGGTTTTACGGGATCTTCCTGATCCTGATCTTCTCGGCGCTCCTGCGTGCCCTACCGTTCGGCGGCATGGTCGACGCCCCACCGCCGGAGCGGGCCTTCGCCTACGCGCTGAGCGTGCTCCGGCACATGATCCTGCCGATGGCGGCGCTCTTCCTGACCACGATTTTCCTCGCCGTCTATTCCTGGCGCACTTTCTTCCTGATCTTCTCCAGCGAGGACTACGTGGAGGTGGCCAAGGCGAAGGGGTTGACGTCGGGGGCAATCGAGCGGCGCTACATCCTGCGGCCGACCATGCCGACCATCATCACCAGCTTCGCCCTCTCGCTGATCGGGGCCTGGACGGGCGCCATCGTGCTGGAAACCGTCTTCAACTGGCCCGGGTTGGGGCGGGCCCTCTTCCAGGCCATCGGCCTGTACGACACCCCGGTCATCGTCGGCGCCACCATTATCTATGCGTACCTGCTGGCCATCACCGTCTTTGTCCTGGACATCCTGTATGCACTCATCGATCCCCGCGTGAAGGTGGGGATTGAGGAGCGCGGGTGAGTCGAGCGCTCGGCGAACTCCTGCACTATCGGGCCGCCGTCGCCGGCCTGGCCATTATCGGGTTTCTGTTGGCGCTCTCCGTCTACGCCGTGCTCACCATTCCCTACGGCGAAGCCATCCGCCTCTGGCGCGGGGGAGAGGCGCTGTGGCTGGAGAACCCGCGGAACGCCAGCCCCCTCTGGATGAGCCTCTTCCGCCGCGACCTCCCGCACACTATCACCGTCCGCAGTCAGGACGCGCTGCGCCGGGAGAAGGATCTTGGCGAGGGGGTCCGCCAGGTGACGATCGCCCTGCCGTTTGACTACCCGTACCGGAAGCTCCCCCAGGAGCTGGCAGTCTTCTTCGACGTCGAGTACGCGGAGCGGCCGCCGCACGTGGCCCTCACCTGGCGGACGCCCGACGGCACGGCGATCCGGTTGGGCGAGTTTACGGTGCAGACCAGGGATATCTACCGGATGTCCTCCGACCCCCAACTGCAGCAGGCGCTGGGTGGCCGTCCGGAGGAGGTCCTCTTCACCGACCCCCAGGCTCCGGAGAACGTGCTCCAGGGGCGGCACGAACTGCTGATCGAGGGATTCCTCTTCGAAAGGGCCTCCCGCCTGGAAGCCCGGCTGGTCGTCTACGGCGCCGTCCACGGCCTCGCGGGGACCGATCACCTGCGGCGGGATCTGATGATCCCGCTGCTGTGGGGGACGCCGATCGCCATGGCCTTCGGGCTGCTGGCCGCCGTGGGCTCCACCGTGAGCACACTGGCCATCGCCGCCATCGGGGTGTGGTACGGGCGGTGGGTGGACGGGCTGATCCAGCGGATCACCGAGGTGAACCTGATCCTGCCGGGCCTGCCGATCCTGATCCTAATCGGCACGCTCTACTCGCGGAGCATCTGGGTCATCCTGGGAGTGGTGATTCTCCTGGGCGTGTTCGGCTCCGGGATCAAGACCTACCGGGCCCTGTTTTTGCAGGTGAAGGAGGCGCCGTACATCGAGGCGGCGCGGGCTTACGGGGCCGGGAGCATGCGGGCGGTCTTCACCTACATGATCCCTCGGGCGGTCCCGGTGCTCATCCCGCAGTTCGTCACCCTGATCCCCGCCTTCGTCTTCCTGGAGGCGACCCTGGCCGTCCTGGGCCTGGGCGACCCCGTCCTCCCAACGTGGGGGAAGGTTATCGAGGACGCCTACAGCAAGGGGGCACTCTTTTCGGGGCACTATTATTGGGTACTTCAGCCGGCGGTACTGCTGATGCTCAGCGGTCTGGGGTTCACCATGCTCGGCTTCACCCTGGACCGCATTTTCAACCCGCGGCTGCGGGAGATGTAATGCCGCAAAACGGCGTCCTCTCCGTCGAGGATCTCCGACTGTATTTTCGCACGAGCAAGGGCCCGGTTCAGGCAGTGGACGGCGTCACCCTCGCCCTGCAACGGGGGCGCACGATCGTGGTGGTCGGGGAGAGCGGCTGCGGGAAGAGTTCCCTGGCCCGGGCCATCCTGCGCCTCCTGCCCCGCAACGTGGACACGTATGCGGGGCAGGTCTGGCTGAACGGCGTGGACGTCATGAGCCTCCCGGAGGAGCGCTTTCGCCGGGAGGTGCGGTGGGTCCGCCTCGCCATGGTTCCCCAGGCCGCGATGAACTCGCTGAACCCCGTGGTCCGCGTCGGGGATCAGGTGGCCGAGCCCCTCCTCGTCCACGGGCGCGCGGCGAGCCCGGCCGAGGCCCTCCGATCCGCCCAGGAGATTTTTCGCCAGGTGGGGGTGCCCATCGACTTCCTGAACCGCTATCCCTTCGAACTGAGCGGGGGAATGCGCCAGCGCGTGGCCATCGCGATGGCGCTGATCACCGTGCCGGACGTGGTTGTGCTCGACGAGCCCACGTCCGCCCTGGACGTGCTGACCCAGGCAAACATCATGAACGTCCTGAAGGCGATCAAGCGCGACATGGGGGCGAGCTTCATCCTCATCACCCACGACATCGCCACCAGCAGCGAACTCGCCGACGACGCGGCGGTGATGTATGCTGGCCAGGTGGTGGAGGTCAGCCGGGCTGAGCAGTTCTACCGCGAACCCCTCCATCCGTACTCCCGCGCCCTGATGGCCAGCGTGCCCACCCTGCGCGGGGAGAAGACTCTGGGGTTCATCTCCGGACGTCCCCCCAGCCTGCTCGATCCCCCCAAGGGCTGCCGCTTTGCCGACCGGTGCCCCGCACGGTTCTCCCGATGCAGCGAGGAGCCGCCCCTGCTCAAGGTGGGCGACGACCGCCTCGTGAAGTGCTGGCTGTACGCGTGAGCGAGGCTATGCGCGACGAGGTCCTCCTCTCCGTCCGCGGGCTGCACACGTGGTTCGAACTCCGCCGCTGGGGCTTCGTCCGGGTGGGCCACGTCCACGCGGTGGACGGGGTGAGCTTCGACCTGCATCGCAGCGAAGCGGTTGCCGTGGTCGGGGAGAGCGGGTCCGGGAAGAGCACGCTGGCCAAGACGATCCTGGGGCTCCACCTGCCCACGAAGGGGGAGATTGTCTTTGACGGTCGGGCGGTCCACGGTCAGGAGGACCTCCGCTGGTATCGCTCCCGCGTGGGCTATGTGCAGCAGGATCCCTACGGCGCCCTGCCGCCGTTCATGAACTTGCAGCGCATCTTGGAGGAACCGCTGGCCATCAACGGGATCACCAGCCAGGAGGAGCGGCTCCGGCGCATCCGCAAGGTCCTGGACGAGGTCAAACTTACTCCGTTCGACGACTTCCTGCCGCGCTTCCCGCACATGCTCAGCGGCGGGCAGCAGCAGCGCCTCGTCGTCGCCCGCGCGATGATCCTCGAGCCAAAGCTGATCGTGGCTGACGAGCCGGTCTCCATGCTGGACGCCTCCGTGCGCGTGGAGATCCTGCAGCTGCTGCGGGGGCTGCAGGCGAAGCACAATCTCAGCGTGATCTACATCACGCACGACCTCTCCACGGTGCGGTACTTCTGCGAGCGGGTCTTCGTCATGTACGGGGGGATGATCATCGAGCAGGCCCCCGTGGGCGAGCTTCTGCGGAACCCGCGCCACCCGTACACCCAGGCCCTGCTCGCGGCGATTTCCGATCCAGACCCGGAGAACGCGACGCGCATGAAGGAAGTCCCGCCCGGGGAGCCCCCGAGCCTGCTGCACCCGCCTTCCGGCTGCCGGTTCCATCCGCGGTGTCCCGCGTTCATGCAGGGGATTTGTGAGGTCGAGGTGCCCCCGGATTTCCAACCCTCCACCGGACACCACGTAGCGTGCTACCTCTATGACGAACGGAGGCAGGCGATCCCCGCCGCGTCCTCCCCGGCATAGACAGGCTGCCGGAGGCCACCCCCGTGAAGCTGATGGCCGTGGGATTCGCGCTGCTCGTGGCGAGCTGGCTCGTGCTCCTGCTCATGGTTATCGGAGAGATCGCGCCCAGCCTGCTGCTCAGCATGGGAGCCTATGCGGCTTCGGTGGCGGGATTGGTCATCGGGCTGTTCGGCGTTGTCCAGTACGTGCGCAAACGATCGCGCCCCGAAGAACACGAGTGAACTTTCATATGCTTTCGTACGTTTTAGAGAAGCAGGAGTCCGTTGATGCTGCGCAGTACTGTATACTTACGTTAATTCTGGTGTAATGGAAGGTGAAAATCCGTGAGGACCGCGTTTAAGCGGG
>LDXQ01000124.1 GCA_001443485.1 Candidatus Sysuimicrobiota bacterium CSP1-3 | reverse complement strand
CGTGATGCCCACCGCCCGCTGGATGGCTTTGAGTTCGACCTGCATCTGCTGCCGCAGCTTCAGGTCCAGCGCGCCCAGCGGTTCGTCCAGCAGCAGCACGCGCGGCCGGTTAATCAGCGCCCGGGCCAGGGCGACACGCTGCCGCTGCCCGCCGGAAAGCTGGGAGGGCCGCCGGTCGGCCAGCCCGGGGAGGCGCACCAGTTCCAGCGTCTCCCGCACCCGCGCCTCCCGCTCGGGCTTGGGGACGCGTTTGATCATCAGGCCGTAGGCGATGTTTTCACCTACCGTCATGTGGGGGAAGAGGGCATAGTCCTGGAAGACGGTGTTCACGTCCCGCTCGTAAGGCGGGACGCCGGAGACCGCGAGGCCGTGCAATTCGATCATTCCGGAGGTGGGGTGGTCGAACCCGGCGATCAGCCGCAGGCACGTCGTCTTCCCCGACCCAGAGGGCCCGAGCAGGGAGAAGAACTCACCGTCGTAGATATCCAGGCTGACGTCGTCTACCGCCCTCACGTCGCCGAAGGCGCGGCTGACGTGGGCGAAGCGGACGGCGGAGGTGCTGGCTCGCTCTCGGGCGGGTTCTACGCCGGGTCTGGCTACGCCGCTGGCCACGGCCGCTCCGCTATGCGGTGTTGCCTGCGGAGCGTACCGAAGGCCCGGCCGCGTCCGGTCGGGCCTTCGGCAGCGCTGACGGCTCGGGTCGCCGAAGCGGCGCGACTAGCGACCCCCGATGACCGCGATGTAGTTGGTGACCCACTCGTGATAGGGTACGCACTCGGTTTGAGTTTTGCACCTGGCGACCGGCGTCTTCCAGAACGCGATCTTGGCGAAGTTGCCCAGCCCGTTAGTCTCGCAGCCCTTGAGCCCCAGCAGCGGGTTGTTCTTGCAGGCAGACAGGACGGCCGGCACCGAGCCAAACCAGGCCGCCAGATCGCCCTGCAGCTTGGGGTTGATCGAGTGCTCGAGCCAGCGGTAGGCGCAGTTGGGATGAGGCGCGTCCACGTGCATCATCGTCGTGTCCGCCCACCCCGTGGCGCCCTCCACCGGAATCGTGCTGGCGATCGGTACCTTCTTGCTTTGCAGCAGATTCACCTGGAACGGCCAGGAACTGGACGCCACCACGCCCTCGTTGATGAAGTCATCGATCTGGATGAAGGCGTCGTGCCAGTAGCGGTTGACGATCTTCCGCTGCTGCCGCAGCAGGTTCAGCGAGGCCTCGAACTGCTTGCGGGTGAGGTCGTACGGGTCTTTGATGCCGAGCGCGGGCTGATGGTACTTCAGGTAGAGCGCCGCGTCGGCGACGTAGATCGGCCCGTCGTAGGCCTCCACCCGCCCCTTGTTCGACTTACCGTCCGGCAACTTCTGCTCGGTAAAGACGACACCCCAGCTCTTGGGCGGCGTGCGGAAGACCTTGGTGTTATACATCAGCACGTTCGAGCCCCACTGGTAGGGCACGCCGTAGTGCTTCCCGCTAACGGTGTTCCAGGGGGCGCTCTGCAGGCGGGGGTCGACCGTGTTCCAGCTGGGGATCAGGGTGGTGTTGACCTCCTGGACGCGGCCGCCCGAGATCAGGCGGTTGCTCGCGTCGCCGGAGGCGGTGACCAGGTCAAAGCCGCCCTCGATCATCAGGGCGGTCATCTCGTCGGACGTGGCGGCGGTCTTCACGCTGACCTTGCACCCGGTGGACCGCTCGAAGCCGGTGACCCAGTCGTAGGCTTTGTCCGTCTCCCCGCGCTCGATGTAGCCGGCCCAGGCGATGATCGAGACCGCGCCCTCCCCCTTGCCGATCGACTGCAGGGGGCCTTTCATCTGCGCCCGCACCGGGCTCCAGACGCCCAGCGACAGCAATAACACGACCATGGCAGTTGCCAACACGCGGAATGGTCGACTCATCCCGTTCCCCCTTCGCCTCCCCGCCTTATGGCAGCACGCGGCGGGTGATGATTCCCGTGCCCCGGGTACCCCGTATGGTTGCCCGGTGGTTCGTCCCGCCCCCGGCGAAATCCTGCCGCCCCCGGGTGTACCCCTACTTAAGATTCCTGTATGATACTGCAAAGCGCGATGAGCCCTCGGACGCGCCGCCGCTCCCGCTCCGCCCCCGCCCGCCCGCTCACCCTGGGCGCGCGGCTGCGCCGCCTCCGTCTGGAGCGGGGGCTGACCATGAAGGAGGTCGCCCGGCGGGCCGCCCTCACCGAATCCTTCATCAGCCAGCTGGAGCGCGACCGGGTCAACCCCTCCGTGGCCTCACTGCAGCGCCTGACCGCCGCTCTGGGGACCCCCCTCGGCCGGCTCTTCGATGAGGCGTCCCCGCCGGAGGGGCGGGTGGTCCGCCGGGCGCAGCGGGCCCGGCTGACCTACCCCGGTCTCCGCGCCACCGACTACCTGCTCTCCCCCGACCTCAGCGGCAAGCTGGAGATGATCTGGGCCGAGGCCGAACCCGGCGGCGGCAGCGGAGACCAGCCCTACGTACACGCCGGCGATGAGGAGTGCGTGGTGGTGATCAAAGGCCGCATGGAGATCTGGGTCGGCGAGGAGCGCTACGTTCTCCACGCCGGTGACGCCATCACCTTCAGCAGCCGCGTTCCGCACAAGTGGCAGAACGTCGGGCGGGGCCGGCTGGAAGCGCTGTGGGCGATCACGCCCCCGTCCTACTAGGGCGCGCTGGCGCCAGGGGAGGAGCCATGGAATCACGGGTGCTGTCCCGCACGGAAGAGCTGCTCAACCGCCGCCGGGCCGCCGTCCCCCGCGGCGTCTTCAACGTCGCCCCCATCTTCGCGGACTCCGCGGAGGGCGTGTGGCTGCACGACGTGGACGGGAAGACCTATCTGGACTTTGCCGGCGGGTTGGGGGTGCTGAACGTCGGCCACCGCCACCCGCACGTGCTGGCCGCCCTGCGCGCGCAGCTGGACCGCTACCTGCACACCTGCTTCCACGTCGCCATGTACGAGCCGTACGTCGCCCTGGCGGAGCGGCTGAACGAGATCACACCCGGCGACTTCCCGAAGAAGACGATGTTGGTGAACAGCGGCGCCGAAGCGGTGGAGAACGCGGTGAAGATCGCCCGCGCGGCCACCGGCCGGAAGGCGGTCATCACCTTCGAGCACGCGTTTCACGGGCGAACGCTGCTGGGACTTTCCCTTACCTCCAAGGTCGATCCCTATAAGGTCGCGTTCGGGCCGTTCGCGCCCGAGGTCTACCGCGTTCCCTACCCCTATCCGTACCGCTGCCCGCAGAAACACTCGGGCACTTGCACGGCGCACGTGATCGCCACCATCGAAGAAGCCTTTCGCGTCCAAGTGGATGCCGGCGATGTGGCCGCGGTGATCATCGAGCCCGTCACCGGCGAGGGCGGCTTCATCGTGCCGCCGCCGGACTTCCTCCCCGCGCTCGCGGACCTCTGCCGGCGCCACGGCATCCTGCTCATCGCCGATGAGGTGCAGACGGGGTTTGGGCGGACGGGGCGCGTCTTCGCGGTGGACCACGCCGGCGTGGAACCGGATCTGCTGGTCGCCGGGAAATCCCTGGCCTCCGGGCTGCCGCTGGCCTCCGTCACGGGCCGCGCCGACCTGATGGAGGCGCCGCAGGTGGGCGGCCTGGGTGGGACCTACGGCGGCAACCCGCTGGCCTGCGTCGCAGCGCTGGCCGTGATCGACGTGCTGCAGAGCGAAGGGTTTCTTGAACGGGCCCAGGCCCTAGGCGCGAACGTGCTGGCGCGCTTCCAGACGATGCAGCGCCGCTTCCCCGTCATCGGGGAGGTGCGCGGTCTGGGCGCGATGGTCGGCATGGAACTTGTGGAGGATCGGGAAAGCAAGACCCCGGCACGGGCGGCGACGGCGCAGGTACTGGCCGCCTGCCTGGAACGGGGCCTGCTCATTCTGAAGTCCGGCGTCTACGACAACGTCATCCGCATCTTGGTGCCGCTCGTGATCTCAGACGAAGACCTGGAACGGGGGTTGAACGTTCTGGAAGAGGCCCTGGCCGCCGTGGCGGATTAGCCGGGGCCGCGACGACCGGGACGCGCGCGAGGATTTCGTCCGGGGAGGGAGAGGCATGATGCATTACCAGATGTTCATCGGCGGGGCATGGGTGGAAGCCGCGGCGGAGGCGCGGACGAATGTGATCGACCCCTCCACGGAGGAAGTCATCGCCAGCGTCCCCACGGCGGGGAAGGAAGATGTGAACCGGGCGGTGGCCGCCGCGCAGCGGGCTTTTGCCGACTGGTCGCAGCGGAGCCCGGGCGAGCGGGCGGCCTTTCTCTGGAAGATGGCCGACGCGCTGGAAGGACGGGCCGAGGAGATCTCGCGCGTGGAATCGCGCAACGCCGGGAAGCCAATCAAACTCGCGCAGGACGGCGACGTCCCCTTCGCCCTCGACAACCTCCGCTACTTCGCCGGCGCGGCCCGCCGTCTGGAGGGGCAGGGGGCCGCGGAGTATTCCACCGCCCACACGAGCATCAT
>LDXQ01000123.1 GCA_001443485.1 Candidatus Sysuimicrobiota bacterium CSP1-3 | reverse complement strand
AGGCCTGCAGGGCAAACGGCGGCGGCTCCGCGGTGAAGCGTTTCCGGTAGTCCTGGACGAACGTCTCGGTCCCGGGGTAGAAGTCCGGCGGACCGGCGACGAGGGTGAAGTAGGTCTCCACCGCGCCCCTGCCAGCAAACTGTAGGAGCCGTGGAGAATCCAGCCAGTCCGGGCCGATGAAGGCGGACTTGGCGTTCTTGGCGCGCACCTGCCGGATCACGGCTCCCGCCTGAGCGAACGTCATGCTGAGGTAGATCACGTCGGGCGGGCTGGCGGTCAGGACGGCGAGCAGCGGGGCCACGTCCTTTTCCAGTTTCTGTTCTCCCACCACGGCCAGCCCCGCGCCGCGGGCCCGTTCGCGGAAGGCGCCCGCGACGGCCCGCCCGGCGGGCGAGCCGTCATGCACGACGAAGACGCGCCTGGCCTTCAGCTCGGCAGCGGCGAACTCGGCCGCCGCCGCACCCTGGACGTCGTCCCGCCCGATCACCCGCGAGACCGCGTCAAGACCGCCGGCGGTCAACTGCGGGTCAGAGTTCGCCGGGGAGATCATCGCCAGCCCCGCGCGCTGGTAGACCTCGGAAGCAGGCAGCGCCACGTTCGAGGTGAGGTGCCCGATCACCAGCAGGACGTCGGGGTCGGCGACAATCTGCGCCGCATTGGCGAGGCCCACCTCCCGCCTGGCCCGGTCGTCGAAGGGTATCACCTTGACGTCGAATCCCAGCGCGGCAATCCGGTCCGCGCGCTGCTCCACGGCCAGCTGGACGCCGTTGCGGATGGCCACCCCCAGCACCGCCCGGTCGCCCGAGAGGGGGCTCTGGGTAGCGATCTTCAGGACCGGCCGGGTGGGCGTTGGCGCGGGGGCCGCGGAGCGACCCTGCCCTCCGCAGGCGGCGGTGAGCACGACGAGAACTGCGGGAAGCAGCGCCGCTCTGGCGCCCGGGAACCCTCTCATCACACGCGGCTCGCCATCGGCAGGACGTCCGGCCTACTCGGTACTGAAGAGGCGGGCCACCTGTCCGGCGCCCGCCTCCGCCGCGCGCTGCAACGCCGCGGCGCCCACCGCGACGTCCAGGGCCGCCGTCCCCACGGACTTGAAGAGGGTCACCTCGGCCGGGTCGCGGCGGCCGGGACGCTCGCCCGCGGCGATCTCACCGATCTCGGCGTGAATCCGCTCCGGCGCAAAGCGTCCCTCGGCGATGGCCATCAACAGGTCCCCGGCCTCGGCCAGGCAGCCTGCCCGCGAGTCCACCACCACGGTGGCCCGCGCGACGAGGTCGGCATCCACTTCCCGGGTCTGAGGCGTGAAGGCGCCGATAAGGGTGAGGTGGGCCCCGGGTGCCACCTCCGCGGTCGGCACGACCGGGGTCGGGCTGGTCGTCGCCGTGATGATGATGTCGGCGCCGCGCACCGCCAGCGCGGGAGACGCCGCGGGCAGGACCGTGGCGCCCCTGATCCAGGGTTGAGCGCGGGCCCATTCGGCGAATGCCGCCGCCCGCGGCGCATCGCGATCGACGACACGGACCTGGGTGATGTGGCGGACCGTGCACACCGCTTCCAGTTGGGTCCGGCCCTGGACCCCAGCCCCGAAGAGGGCGCAGATCTGGGCTTCCTGCCGGCTCAACAGTTGGGCCGCGAGGCCGCCGGCCGCGCCGGTCCGCAGCGCCGTGAGCGAGGCGCCCTCGATCAGGCCCAGCGGCGCCCCGGTGGCCGGATCCTGGATGAGCACGACTGCGGTGATGGTGGGGAGGCCGCGCGCCGGGTTGGCGGGAAAGACGCTCACCACCTTTGCCCCCAGCGCGCGCAGCGGCGGCACGGCGGCGGGCATGTAGAGGGCGATGCCCCCCTCCTCTCCGTGCACGGGCACCCGCAGCGGGACCTCCGCCTCGCCGCGCGACAGATGGATGAAGGCCGCCCGCACCAACCCGATCGCGTCCGCCATAGACACCAGGCGGCGCAGGTCCGCGGCGGTGATCAGGCGCAGGTCCCCTAGCGCCATTCCGCAAAGACACTCCGCAGCAGGAAGAACACGTTCGCCGGCCGCTCCCCCAGGCGGCGCATGAAGTACGGATACCACTGCTCGCCGAAGGGCACATAGACGCGCATGTGATAGCCCTCGCCGGCCAGCGCGACCTGCAGGTCCCGCCGCACGCCGTAGATCATCTGGAACTCGAACCGGTCGGGCGTGATCCCTTCCCGCGCGGCGAAGGTCTTGGCGTGCTCGATCATCTTGGGGTCGTGCGTGGCGATCGCAGGGTAGGTCCCCCGGCCCAGCAGCGCCTCTGTCAGGCTCTGGTACTGCGCGTCCACATCCGGCTTCCGGGGGTAGGCCACCGACCGGGGTTCGAGGTAGGCGCCTTTCACCAGGCGGATGCGCACTCCCGTCTCCACCAGCGCCTCGACATCCTTCCGGCTGCGGAAGAGGTAGGCCTGGATGACGAGGCCGACGTTGGTGTACCCCTCCGGCCACACCGTGCGCCACACGGCCAGGGTGGGATCGACCAGCGCGGACTCCTCCATGTCGATGCGCACGAAGACACGATCTCGCCGCGCCGCCTCCAGAATCCGGCGCAGCAGGGTCTCGGCCTGCGCCGGATCGCCGGCCAGGCCGAGTTGCGATAGTTTGATGGAGAGGTTGCAGTCGAGGCGCTCCCGGGTGATCGCCCCCAGGATCTCCAGGTAGTGCCGGGTGGCCTCCTCCGCCTCACGGGGGCTGGTGGTCTTCTCGCCCAGGTAGTTCAGGCTGGCGTGCAGTCCCTGCCGGTTGAGCCCGCGCACCGCGGCTACGCCATCGGCCAGGGTCTCGCCGGCGACGAAGCGGCGGGACATCCGCCGCGTCACCGGGTTCCTCAGCACAAAGCGCTGCACGGCGCGGTTCTCCGACAGGTAGATAAAGAAGCCGCGGAGGGCGCTCACTACCCGAGCCTCAGGGGTAGATGCCGCGAATGTACAGAGCGTCCGCCACGCGGGTGATGGCGCGGATCAGCGCGCCCACGCGCAGGCGAACCTTGTACTCCTCCGCCGTCTGCCACACCTTGTGGAAGGCGCGCACCAGGATCCGCTCCAGGTTCTGGTTGACCTCCTCCTCCGTCCAGAAGAATTGCTGCAGCCCTTGGACCCACTCGAAGTAGGAGACGATCACCCCTCCGGCGTTGGCCAGGATGTCCGGGATGACCGGAGTCCGCCGCTCCGCCAGGACGGCGTCGGCGTCCGGCGTGATCGGGCCGTTGGCCCCCTCGACAATCAGTTTCGTCTTGAGGCGCGGGGCGTTCTCGCCGGTGATCTGCCCCTCGAAGGCGCTGGGAAGCAGCACGTCGCACGGCAGTTCCAGCAGTGCTGCGTTCGTCACCCGGCCGCTGCCGGGGAAGCCGACGACGCTGCCCGTGGCCTGCTTGTGCTTCAGAACCTCGCCGGGGTGCAGCCCTTTGGGGTTGTGGATCCCGCCGCGGGAGTCGCTGACCGCGATGATCCGGCAGCCTAGTTCGTGCAGGAGTTCGGCCGCGACCGTGCCGACGTTCCCGTAACCTTGCACGACCACCGTGGCGTCAGATAGCGGCAGGCTGATCAGCTTCGCCGCCTCGCGCACGCTGAGCATCACGCCGCGGCCGGTCGCCTCCACGCGGCCGAAGGAGCCGCCGATCTCGACAGGCTTCCCCGTCACGACGGAGGGCGTAGAGTAGCCGCGGTGCATGCTGTAGGTGTCCATGATCCAGGCCATGACCTGGGGGGTGGTACCTACGTCCGGCGCGGGGATATCGCCCTCGGGGCTCATCATGATGCTGATCTCGGTGGCATAGCGGCGGGTGAGGTGTTCCAGTTCGTCACGGGAGAGAGACTTGGGATCCACCGCCACTCCCCCCTTGGCGCCGCCGTAGGGGAGGCCGACGACGGCGCACTTCCAGGTCATCCACATGGCCAGGGCCCGCACCTCGTTCAGCGTCACGTCCGGGTGGTAGCGGATGCCACCCTTCGTCGGGCCGAGCACGGTGTTGTGGTGCACCCGATGGCCGGTGAAAAGACTGACGGAGCCATCGTCCATCTTCACCGGAAAGTTGACGGTCAATTCCCGTTTGGGTAACGCGAGGTAGTCGTGGATGCCCCGCTTCAGCGGCAGGTAGTCTGCCGCTTCATTAAATTGCCGCAACGCCATCTCCCAGGGATCCTCCCGGGGGGCAATGACGAGTGCCTGTGCGCTCATCGTGACCTCCTCACAGCAGTCTCATCACCAACCTCGACGTGTGCGGCGCTCCTTCACCCCCTTGCGTTCTGGTCAGCGCGAATGGATCAGGGCCGACACCGGCACCAGCACGATGCCCGCCCTGTCGAATTCGGGGAGGAACTGGCGCAATACCTCCGCGGTCATCCGCTGCGCGTGGCCGATGCCGATCGCCCAGCCGCGCGTGCGGGCGGCCTGCAGGAGTTGCTGGATCTGTCCACCGATGTAGGCCGGATCGTCCGCATTGTCCAGGAAAACCGTGCGTTCCACGGCGGGGACGCCCAGATCGCGCGCCACCGGGAGGGCCACGGTGCGCGTTGTGGTCC
>LDXQ01000122.1 GCA_001443485.1 Candidatus Sysuimicrobiota bacterium CSP1-3 | reverse complement strand
GATCAAGTCTTCGATGTCGTCGCTCAGGGCGCGCGCGCTGGCGAAGGCGCCGATCCGCCGGCCCATGGTCAGCCCTACCTCGTTGTCTACGCGGATGTGGATGCCGCCGTAGAGTCGGGACAGAGCCGCCTCGGCGGCCATCGCCTGAAGCGCCGCCTTCTCCTGCGGAAACACATACCCCAGCAGGGTCGCTGAGGCCCCAGAGAAGCCGGAGTGCCCGGATACAAAACCGGGGAACGGGGGCGTTGTGATGAAGCTCGTCCAGTTTGGGTCGACGTAGTCCTGGATATACGTGACCGGCCGGAGGCTCCAATAGGCGAACTTCGCGTCCCAGACACAGACGCCGGCGACCATGGCCGCTACGCCCTGATACGCGAAGAGGCGTGCCGCCCGCGGCGTGCTGGTCTGATATCGCTCGACCAACCTGAGGGCGATCTCCGCCCAATGTCCGGGCGGCGTGAACGTGCCCGGACCGTCGTCCCAGAAGGAGGCGATCCGCTTCTGCTCCGCGGTCAGCGAGTTGACGGTGCGGTACACCTCCAGCATCTGTTCGTGCTCTTCGGCGGAGCCGCACACAGGGCTCCGATCGGGGCGGAACAGGTCGCCGGTGGTGAGAAGCCAGGGGCGGACCTGCCCCCACACTGGCTCCAGCGGTGGGTAGACGAGACCCGGCGGCGTGGGTTTCCAATAGCAGACACCCGTCGGTCGCCTCCCGTCCCATGGCGCATTAGCTCCGTCCGCGGCGGCCTGGGCCAGGACTCTGTCTGCCACGGCACGGCCCAGGGCCAACCCCTGCTCCACGGCGCTGGGCCAGTCGACGCCCGCCCAGACGCGGGACGCGGCGGCCTCTCGGGCCTTGGCCTCGAACCAGTCGGCGCCTTGCCGCGGGAACAGGTGCTTGAGAACTTGTGCGGCGGCCCCGGCGACGACCGCGTGCTCGGAGGGATAGGATGGGTTGTTGCGCGGCGGAAGCGCGGGCGTCAGCGTCGGATCCACATTGCTGGGGGCGGGGAAATTGTAGGTGTACTTAGCGTGCCACGCTGCGACCACAGCGTCAAACACGGCGATGTGCAGCAGCGCCAGGCCGCGAGAGGCCCGCGGCGGGTTGGGCCTGTGGGTCTTGATCATGTCCAGCTGCATCTCGGTCCATCGCCTGGTGGCGGGGCCGGCGTCCCAGAAGCGCGCGGCGTCGATCTGAGCCTGGGTCCGCTCAAGTTGGGCCTGTTTGAGCTGGGCGAGCTCCCTCACCGCCTGGGGGCTGTTGGGCGGTGCGGGTTCCGGGAGGCGAGAGTCGCTCCCGGAACGCAGGACCCAGGTTTTCCAGTTGCCCGCAGAGGGTTCCTCGGCTGCCCCCTGGCCCACGGGAATTGCCTGACTGATCGCTCCGCGAGAACCCGCAGCCTCGGTTCTACTCGCCGTTAGCAGCGACGGCAGGCCAATCGCACCTGCCGCGAGGGCGACGGCCGTACTTCCCACATCACGGAGGAATGTCCGCCTGCCGACCTTTCCTCGAGAGCCGTCCTGCCGCGCCATGGATTCATCCTTCCCTTCTCGCAAGGGAACTACCGCCCCACAAGACTGGTGGAATCACCTGAGAAACTTCGACGCCGAGAGGAGACAGCCTCGAAGGACTCCAGGAAATAGGATCGGAAATACCTAATTCCGCTCTGGAACCCCCACAAATAGGGAAACTGAACTATAGATGACCCGGCCTCCCGCCCCACACATCGACGCATCCACGCCTGTCCTTGTGCTGGGCGGCCGGCAGGGGGCGCTGGGTGTCGCGCGCAGCCTGGGACGGCTGGGTGTTCCGGTCTACGCCATTTATGAAGAGCCTCCCTCTCAGACCAGATTCTCTCGGTACTGGAAGGAAACTCTTCGCTGGGATTTCTCCCGACCGACGCCTGGCCTGCTGGACTTCCTGGATGTCATTGGTCGGCGCATCGGACGGCCGGCTCTCCTCATCCCCGCCACCGATGCCCTCGCTATGTTCGTCGCCGAGCACGCGGACGCCCTGACCGGTCCATTCGTCTTCCCCAGGCTCTCGCCGCACCTGGTGTTCTCGTTGCTGAGCAAGCGGGAGATGTTCTACCTCGCCACACGCATCGGCATCCCCACCGCCCGGACGGCTTTCCCCCGGTCCGAAGACGAGGTGCCGCGACTGCTGGACACTGTCCCGCTCCCGATCATGGTGAAGGGCATCGACCCGCGACTCCCGGGTGGCAAGGTGAAAGCGATAGTGCGCAGCGAACGCGCCCTGCGAGCAGCGGTCGACGGGGCGGACATCACCAACGTCATGATCCAGGAGTACATCCCGGGGAACGACGATGCCGTCTGGATGTTCAATGGGTACTTCGACCGGGAAGCCGACTGCCTTGCGGGCTTCACGGGACGGAAGCTGCGACAATGGCCGCCGTATCGCGGGGTCACGTCGCTGGGGATCTGCGCACGCAATGATCTCGTGGCAGATCTGACGAAGCGCTTCATGAAGACGGTCGGCTACCACGGCATCCTCGACGTCGGGTACCGGTACGACGCGCGGGATGGTCGCTACAAGATCCTTGACGCGAACCCCCGGGTCGGGGCGACGTTCCGGTTGTTCGTGGGACGGGGAGGCATGGACGTCGTGCGGGCGTTCTACCTGGACATGACGCAGCAGCCGGTGCCGCCCGATGAGTCCATCGAGGGGCGGAAGTGGCTGCTCGAAGAAGACATCTTCTCCTGCCGTCAGTACTGGAGGGATGGGAACTTGACCTTCGCGGGCTGGGCGAAATCGCTCTGGGGGATTCAAGAGGCGGCGTGGTTTGCCTTCGACGATCCGGCCCCCTTCGTGAGTTGGGCTGCCGGTATCATGGGCAGGCTCGCTCGGGCCCTGGTGGGAGGTCGCAACCGGGCCGCGCGAGGATTGCATGCCGGCTAGCGACGCGACGCCGGCCGTCCTGGCAATCTGTGGCGGCGGGAATGGTGCCCACGCCCTCGCCGCGGTGGCTTCGGCGCACTTCAACGGCGATATCGTCTGGCTCACGTCCTCTGAAGAAAAGGCGGACCGCCTGCGGCAAGGAGTGTTCTCGGCTCAAGGGCTCCGGGCGACAGGCGCAGTTGAGGCGACCGCCCGGCGAGTCAGGACTGTCTCGGCAGATCCTGCCGCGGTCATCCCGCAGTCCGACCTCGTGGTGCTTGTCGTCCCGGCGTTCGCGCATCTCCCTCTCCTGAGCCGCGTCGCCCCCTATCTGAAAACGGGCGCCTGGATTGTCGCCATGCCCAGCCGCAGCGGGTTCGAGTTTGACCTGCGCGCCGTCGCCACCCTGAAACCGGACAGGCGCCGGGTGGTGATCGGTTTCCAGACGTTTCCCTGGCTCTGCCGGATAAGGGAATTTGGCCGAGAGGTCAAGGTCAATGCAACGAAAGCAACGGTCTCTGCGGCCGCCCTGCCCGTGGCCGCAGCACCGGCGGCCATGACCGCGATGAGCGGCATCATCGGAATGGAGGTCGCCGCGCTCCCGACCTTTCTCGACCTGACGCTGGGCAACACGGGCCAAATCATCCATCCCGTGGGGATGTACGGGCTCTTTGGCGCGTGGACTGACAGGGTCTACGCGGAGGAAGAGATCCCGGCGTTCTACGCGGGCATGGATGAGGAGACGGGTCGCCTCCTCGAGGCGGTTTCAGACGAGATCGTGACGGTCGCGCGGGCGCTCGCGGTGGCGGCACAAGGGAAACTGGACCTGCGGGGCGTGCTACCCATTCGCACGTGGCTGCAGACAGCCTACGCCCACGCGATCGCGGACGCTAGTACCCTCGCTCGCGCGTTCAGCACGAATGCCGCCTACCGGGGTGTCATGGCTCCGATGCGGCAGATCGCCCCGGACGCTTATGTGCCGGATTTCGGCCACAGGTTCCTCACCGAGGACATCCCCTACGGCCTGGTGGTCACCAAGGCCATCGCGCAGATCGCGGGGGTGGCGACGCCGCACATTGACACGGTCATCTCCTGGGCGCAGGAGAAGATGGGAAGGCAATACCTCGTCCATTCAGCCCTGGAAGGGCGGGACGCTCACCCGTTGCGAATCCCGCAGCGGTATGGGATCACCACCATCGCCGACCTGGTCGCCGCCTATCTCTAGGCGTCCGTCTCCCCGAACGCAAGCGTGCATCCTCCCGTGGCGGGAGAGTCAAGAGGCGCCGCAGGTCTCCTGAAGGAATAGGGGAACCGGATCGACACCTATCGCGGCCGGCCGGTAACCGCAGAAATGGGGTGCGGAGATGAACGGGTGGGGACGAGGAGTGGGCGTCGGTTTCATCCTGGGGCTGCTCCTGGCGGCGGTGTTCACGCGCAGCACGGCGTTTGAAATGTTCGCCCGCGTCGGTACCGACGGTCGTCTCCTCCTTGATGGCCGGGGCGACGAATCGACCGTCGGGCGCGTACGCAATCTGCCGGTGGCGGTGCTCGGGGAGGCGTCATTCGCCAAGCGCAGCTGGCTCGTCGTGACGACCTACGACTTCACCCTGCGGCTGCAGCCGGACGTGGCCCCCGCTCTGGCCGGCGCGGTGGGCAGCTTTGAAGTGGTGGTGACGCTACCGGGGCGGGTAAGGACCTCCAACGCTCCTCGGATGTCCGCAGGCACTGCCCTCTGGGACACTCTTCCCGCAGGGCCGCTTCGCGTGCAGACGCGGGCCGTTCACTGGGGCCGCCTTGTGCTGAC
>LDXQ01000121.1 GCA_001443485.1 Candidatus Sysuimicrobiota bacterium CSP1-3 | reverse complement strand
TGCCGTCCCGGTAGATCACCCGCCCCGGAACTCCGACCACGACCGAGTTGGGTGGGATCTCCTTGACCACCACCGAACCCGAGCCGATCTTGCTGTTGTCCCCGACCATGAAGGGTCCGAGGATCTTAGCTCCGCCCCCGATGATGACGTTGTTGCCGATCGTGGGGTGCCGTTTCTTGCGTTCCAGGCTGGTGCCCCCCAACGTCACCCCCTGATAGATGGTTACATTCTCGCCCACCTCGCTCGTCTCGCCGATCACCACCCCCATGCCGTGGTCGATAAAGAGCCCTGGGCCGAGGCGGGCCGCGGGGTGGATCTCGATCCCGGTCAGGAAACGGTTCACGTGGGAGATGAACCGGCCAATAAAGAGCAGTCCCCGGTTCCAGAACCAATGCGCCACCCGGTGCAGCCACACGGCGTGCAGACCGGGATAGCAGAAGATGATCTCGAGCGTACTTCGGACGGCAGGATCACGGTCCCACGCAGCCTGAATGTCCCGTCGGAGCGTCTCGAACATTGGTCCCTCTCCTGGAGATACGATCCCCCCCGGTCCGCGTCAGGGGCCGAGCGGAATCGCGAACCGTTCAGTTTCGTGCGATGATGGTGGCGTTCAGGTCGGCCAGGAGCTGGTCGACATCGATGCCGTGGACCTTGGCCCCGACCTCGATGTTGTCGTAACTGGCCGCGGAGCAGCTCGGACAGGCCACCCCGTAACGGCTGAAGACCGAGATGGTCTCCGGGTAGGTCTGGAGGACATCTTCGATCTTCATCTTCCTATCGATCCGCATCCCGCCTCCCCTCTGATGACCCGTTCTTGTCCACGGGCCGAACTACTCTTGTAAGGGTAAACCTGACGCTGTGCGCCGTCAAGCAGTTTTCGGGGTGCCGAGGGGTGAACCGCCGTGTTGACATCCTTGCGCCGCCTCCCTTAGGGTGAGGCGGTGGACCAGCGCGTTCGACGGATCCTGCTCGCCATGCGCGATCATCCCCTGCTGCGACAGACGGCTCGGCTGGCCGCAGAACGGGACCTGCTCCCGGTCTACCTCGTCGGCGGGTTTGTGCGTAACGCCCTCCTCAAAGGTCCAGGGGCCCTTGACATCGACCTGGTCTCTCCCCACCCCGCTTCTTTGGGTGCAGCCCTCCAGCGAGCCTTTGACGGCCGACTGATCCGCTTCGCCGAGGGGGTCCAACGGGTCGTGTTTTCCCGGGGAGGGAAGCGAGTGCAGATGGATATCGCTCCTCTCCGCGGAGGGAGTATCGTCGAGGATCTGAGACGGCGGGACTTCACGATCAACGCGCTGGGCGTCTCACTCGGGGAGGATGCGACCGACCTCATCGACCCGACAGGGGGTCTCAGGGACCTGAGAGCCAGGCGGATCCGGGTGGGTGATCCGCAGGTGCTCGCCGAAGACCCCCTGCGTCTCCTGCGGAGTGTCCGCCTGGCTGCTCAACTCGAGTTCGCCATCGACGAGACCACGGCTCAGGCGATCCGCCAGCATGCTTCCTCCCTCGGGCGTGTCGCACCGGAGCGGCTTCGGGAAGAGTTTTTTGGGATTCTCAACTGTTCCGTCGCTGGCCGCTGGCTCGGCGCCATGGATGATCTCGCGCTCCTTGAGGTCCTCTTTCCCGAGACCCGGGAGATGCGAGGGTGTCTGCAAGGTCCACCCCATCGCTTTGATGTTCTTACCCACTCCCTGGAGACGGTCCGGTCCCTCGACGGGATCCTCCATCGACTGCCGAAACTCTTCTTGCGCCAAGCAGCCTTCCTCATTGGACCGTTGGAGGCGGAAGTGGAAGGAGGAATCAGTCGGCGGGCCTTGCTTCGCTTTGCGGCGTTGCTCCATGACGTGGGGAAACCGGAAACCCGTTCGGTGGAAGAGGGGCGGATCCGTTTCTTGGGTCACGCCGAACGTGGAGCAAGCATGATGGAAGAGATTTGTCGCCGCCTGCGCTTGAGCTCGCGGGCTTCGACGATGGCGGTCGCCCTGGTGCGAGAACACCTCCGTCCCTTCTTCCTGGAGCAGGCAAAGACCATCACGTCCCGGGCCCGTTATCGGTTCTGGCGGGACCTGGAGCCCCTCGCCGCCGATTGCCTCCTCCTCTCCCTGGCCGATATCCGGGGCACCTATGGACGGGACGGGAGGGCCTTTCAAGAGCGCCTCCGTTTCGTCCAGGAGATGTTTGCATTCCAGCGCAAGAGGATTCGAGGAGGCAGGCACGCGGGCGGGCGGACACCCTTGCTCGATGGCCATGAGCTCATGGCCCGGTTGGACCTCACCCCCGGACCCTTTGTGGGATTTCTGCTGGAGCGGCTTCAAGAAGAAGCAGCCCTTCGCCCTCTCCGGACCAAAGAGGCAGCCCTGCGGTATCTGAAGCGCCACCTGCATGCCTTGCAGGAGGAGTTCGCACGGGGCGAAGCGTCTTGATCTTTGAGGACAGGAATGATATGAGTGGCCCTGCGTGATGGGCACCAGCGACAACAGGGAAGGGCAAGGGCATGAGGTGGGGGGGGAGAAGACGCGCCGGGTGGGACTGCGGCACCTGGGCCTGGGATTCCTGGCTTGCTTGTTGCTTCTCTTCCTCATCTCCTGGTGCTCTTTGCCAGTGCAGTGAACGGCGTGGCGACCGATCGTAAGGCACAGATCGTGCGCAAGGGACTCGGACTCTGCCTGGCCGCATTGCTTACCCTTTTTGCCTGCTCGCCCGGCGAGGGTCCTGAGTCGGTCGCCCAGAGCTTCGTGGAGCGATACTACGTCCAGCCCGATCTTCCGCGGGCCAAGGCCTTGGCGCACGGGCTGGCCCGGCAGAAGATCGAAGAGCAGGAGGAGCTCCTGCGCGCCGTGCCGGGACAGGATGGGGCGGCGGGCCGGAGGGTTTCCTACAGCTTGTACACGACTCGGAAAATGGGGGAGGACAGGATCTTCGTGGTCTACGACCTTGCCATCTCGGTGGACAGCCGGGTGATGAAGAAGCGCGCCTTCATCTCTACTGCTCGGATGAATGAGGGGTGGCGCGTGACGAATTTCCAGGAGGACGACAATTAATCTCATCCATTGGCTTACTTCGCCGTTGACAGTAGGTCCCTTCTCCGCTATACATTATCTGCTCTCGTGGCGGGAGTAATTCAGCGGTAGAATGCCAGCTTCCCAAGCTGGACGTCGCGGGTTCGATTCCCGTCTCCCGCTCCACTCCCCGACTTTCTGCACTCTCTGTACCCCTGTCCATCTCCTTTCATCCGTCGTCATGCCTGCTCAGGCGTGCCGGGGCGGATCGGGTGTTGACACGGCTCATCTTCTGGGAGAGAATACGTGGCTGTTGAGGTGGAACTCCGCAGACGAGGTGTTGAGGTGAGACGAAGTATGCCGCATCGGTGGCGAAAGGGATCGGGGGAGGCGGAACAGGATGCCCTCCTGCAAAGCCTCATCCGGGACCTACTCAAGGAGGTGGGCGAGGATCCGCATCGGGAAGGGCTTCGCCAGACGCCCGAGCGAATGGCCAAGGCGCTCAGGTATCTCACCGCCGGGTACGGAAAGAACCTGCCGGAGGTCCTGAACGGGGCCATCTTTGCCGAAAAGTACGACGAGATGGTCCTGGTGAAGGATATCGACATCTTCAGCCTGTGCGAGCACCATCTCCTCCCATTCTTCGGGAAGTGTCACGTGGCCTACCTCCCGAAGACCAAGATCCTCGGCCTGAGCAAGATCGTCCGGTTGGTCGAGATGTACAGCAGGCGCCTTCAGGTGCAGGAGCGGTTGACGCAGCAGATTGCTCACACCCTCAAGCAGGCGGTGCAGCCACGAGGCGTGGGGGTCGTCATCGAGGCCTATCATTTCTGCATGATGATGCGGGGGGTCGAGAAGCATAACTCCAAGGCGGTGACCAGCGCGATGCTCGGGGTCTTCCAGAAGCGCCCGGAGATGCGCAACGAGTTGCTTCAGCTCATCAACCGCAGGCCGTGAGGTGCGGATGATGCACGCGGGCCGGCCGCTACGGGGGTCGGTCTCGGAGTGACGAGCTTTTTCCGAATGTGGCGCATCATGGTATGGGAGTTGCAGTCTGGGGTGAGCGTGCGGTAGACTAGCTTGTCCGTCCTGGGAGGCGGGGAACACGCTGGGGAGTTGAGGAAGGACCGGGCATGCGGGACAAAGAAAAATCCCACGCCGAGATCGACGCCCTCCAGGCCCAGGTGAAGGGGCTCGAGGAGGAGCTGTACCAGGTCCGCCGCCGGCTCGAGCAGGTGCCGCGGGAGTTCGAGCTGTTGCGGGCGCGCCTGCAGCAGAGCCGGGAGCAGCTCGAGCAGGCCCAGCGGCAGAACGAGCGGCTCGTCCAGACACTGACCCAGGCGAAGGAGCAGATCGGCGCGCTGAAGGAAGAGGTGGAGAAGCTCACGGCCCCCCCGGCCTCCTACGGGATCTTCGCCGGGGTGAACGCCGACGGGACCGTGACGGTCTGGACCGGGGGGCGCAAGCTCAAGGTCAACTGCCACCCGGGCCTCGACCCGCAGACGCTGCAACCAGGCCAGGAGCTCATCCTGAACGAGGCGCTCAACATCATCGAGGCGAAGGCCTTCGAGGTGCAGGGCGAAGTCGTCCACTTCAAGGGGTCGCTCGAGGGGGGCCGCGCGCTCATCCACCTCCGGGCCGATGAAGAGCGGGTGGCCGAGCTGGCGGGGCCGCTCGCCGCCCTCGCGCTGAAAGCCGGCGACCCCCTCCTCTACGACGGCCGCTCGGGCTACGTGCTGGAGCGGCTGCCCCGGGGCGAGGTCCACGACCTGCTCCTCGAGGCGGTGCCGGATGTCAGCTACGCCGACATCGGGGGCTTGGACGCCCAGATCGAGACGATCCGGGACGCGCTCGAGCTCCCGCACCTCTACGCGGACTACTTCCGTCAGCACAAGCTCCAGCCCCCGAAGGGGG
>LDXQ01000120.1 GCA_001443485.1 Candidatus Sysuimicrobiota bacterium CSP1-3 | reverse complement strand
CACGAGATACTCCGCCCGGATGATCTTCAAGAGCTGCCCCGTGTTCAGCTCAGCCACCAGGACGGTCTCGAATCTGTGGATGATCTCCTTCAGATCGGGCGGCAGCGGATTGAGATACCGGAGGTGGACATGAGAAACCGATTTCCCCTGGGCGCGCACCCGCTCAGTCGCCTCCACGAGGGCACCATAGGTGCTCCCCCACCCGATGACGAGGAGCTTCCCAGAGGGATCGCCGTGAACGTCGGTTCGGGGGATGTCCATCGCGACGCGGGCGACCTTCTCCGCGCGCAGCCGCACCATCTTTTCATTATTGATCGGATCATAGCTCACATGACCGGTGACATCTTCCTTTGCCAAGCCTCCGATCCGATGCTCGAGCCCCGGTGTCCCCGGTTTCACCCAGGCCCGGGCTAACGTCTCCGGGTCCCGAAGATAGGGTTGGAACCCCTCGGGACTGGTGCGGAACTGGACATCGATCTGGGGAAGCTCGCTCACCTTCGGGATTTTCCAAGGCTCGGCCCCGTTGGCCAGATAGCCGTCGGACATATAGATCACCGGGACCATATACTTGGCGGCGAGCCGCACCGCCTCGAAGGCCATGAAGAAGCACTCGCCGGGAGTCGCCGGGGCCAGGACGACCACGGGGGATTCGCTGGCCCGCCCGTATATTGCCATCAACAGGTCCGCCTGCTCGGTCTTGGTCGGCATGCCGGTCGAGGGGCCTGCACGCTGGATGTCGGCGATGATGAGCGGAAGCTCCACCATTACCGCCAGGTTGATCATCTCCTGCTTGAGGAGCATCCCCGGGCCGCTCGTGGTACAGATCCCGATCGCCCCTCCATACGCCGCCCCGAGCGCTGACCCCACCGCTGCGATCTCATCCTCCGCCTGGAAGGTGTAGACGTTGAAATTCTTGTAGCTCGCGACCTCGTGGAGGATGTCGCTTGCCGGAGTGATCGGATAGCTGCCCAGGAAGAGGGGGAGCCCCGCCCGCTCCGCCGCCGCGATGAAGCCTAACGCGGTGGCCGAATTCCCCGTGATGTTCCGGTACTTCCCCGGGGCCAGACGGGCCGGCTTGACCTCATACTGGACGGCGAACATCTCGGCCGTCTCGCCGAAGTGGTACCCCGCCTTGAGGGCTCGGATGTTGGCATCGACCAGCTCCGGCGTCTTCTTGAACCGGCCCTCGATCCAGCGGATCGTCGGGTCGATGGGCCGGGTGAACAACCACGAGGTCAGCCCCAGGGCGTAGAAGTTCTTGCACCGGCTCGCCACCTTCGTGTTCAGGTTCAACCCCTCCAGGGCGCGGAGGGTCATCTGGGTGATGTCCACCGGGAAGAGCTGATACTTGGTGAGAGAGCCGTCCTCGAGGGGATTGGTGGCGAAGCCGGCCTTCTTCAAGTTGTTCTCGGTGAACTCCGCCGTATCGGCGATGATGATCCCACCCGGCTTGAGATCCCGAAGATTCACCTTGAGGGCTGCGGGATTCATCATGACCAGGACGTCGGGGTTGTCTCCGGGGGTAAAGATGTCGTGGCTGCTGAAATTGACCTGAAAGCCGCTCACCCCGAAGAGCGTCCCGGCGGGCGCCCGGATCTCGGCGGGGAAATCGGGGAGTGTCGCGAGGTCCGTGCCCGCCACTGCCGTCTCGTTGCTGAACTGCATCCCCGCGAGTTGCATCCCGTCCCCTGAGTCTCCGGCGAAACGGATCACCACCTCGTCGAGCTCTTCGTGGCGCTTGGGCACCTGCGGGCGGGGCGGGGTTTCGATATGGGTGGTCATCGCTTTCTCCTCGCTCACAAGACTCTCCCGGTGTGTTGCGCTGTTTTCCCGATTGTCATGCGCCCTGCCGCCGCCAGGGCAGGTGCACCAGATCCTCTGGCCGGTGACGTTCCTTCGCGATCTTTTGCTGGAGCAGCATGATGCCGTGGATTAACTGTTCCGGGCGTGGCGGACACCCGGGCACGTACACGTCCACCGGCACGATCTTATCAACCCCCTGCACGATGGCGTAGTCGTTAAAGATCCCGCCACAGGAGGCGCACGCCCCCATGGCAATCACCCACTTGGGTTCGGGCATCTGGTCGTATATCCGGCGGAGGACCGGGGCCATCTTCTTGCTGACCCGCCCCGAGACAATCATCAAGTCCGCCTGCCGGGGCGAGGCGCGAAAGACCTCGGCCCCGAATCGGGCGAGATCGAATCGAGAAGCCGCGGTGGCCATCATCTCGATGGCGCAGCACGCGAGTCCAAAGGTGGCCGGCCACAGAGAAGAGCTGCGCGCCCAATTGAGCATCTTCTCCAGGGTCGTGAAGAGGACGCCGCGCTTGATCTCCTCTTCCCCCGTCCGGTCCGGCTGCTCCTGATCGAGCAGCTCAACCCTCACCGGCATCCCTCCTCTGCCCGCATTCTCCGCCAGGAAGATCTTACGCCTGAAACGACTGCCCGCAGCCGCAGGAGCCTTTGGAGTTGGGATTCTTGATGGCGAAGCCGGCCCCCATCAGCCCCTCCTGATAGTCGATTTCTGTTCCAGCCAGGAAGAGCAGGCTCTTGGAGTCGACCACCACCTTGACCCCGTCATGCTCGATGACACGGTCCCCCTCCCGGGGGGCGTCAAAGGCAAGTTGATATTGATAGCCAGAGCAGCCACCGCCCATCACCCGGACGCGGAGCCCCTGGCCCTCAGTCGCCTCCTTGGCCATCAGCTCTTTCAGCTTCGTTGCCGCCGTACCTGTTATGGTAATCATGGTTCTTTGAGCCTCCTCGTTGCCTGAATGTCCAGACGTTATGCGGATGCCTGCCGGGCATTCGCCATGCGTTCCACGGTCCCGGGCCAACCACTCGACATGGCCCGAAGCCGCCCCACCCGCTCTCTCAGTTTCTCGATAGTGTAATCGACCTCTTCCTCGGTGCTCCACCGTCCGAGACCAAAACGGATGCTGGCGCTGGCCAGCTCCCCGCCCACCCCCAAGGCAAGAAGGACGTAGGAGGGCTCCATGCGGGTCGAAGTGCACGCGGAGCCCGAGGAGACAGCGACGTCCTTCATGCTCAGGAGGAGGGCTTCCCCATCGACCCCGGCAAAGCTCAGATTTAGGTTCCCGGGTAGGCGCCGCTCCGGATGCCCGTTCAGATAGACGCCATCGATCCGCTGCAAGATCCCTGCCTTCAAGCGCTCCCGTAACTTCGTCAGCCGCTCGGCCTCCTCAGCCATCACGCGCGAGGCCACCTCGCACGCCTTGCCGAAGCCGATGATCCCCGGGACATTCTGCGTCCCCGACCGGCGCCCTCGCTCTTGGCCACCGCCGTCCATGAGGGGGATCAGCTTGACGGCGGGCCGGGCATTCCGGACATACAGCGCCCCCACCCCCTTGGGCCCATACAGCTTGTGGGCCGAAAAGGAGAGGAGATTTGCATGAACGTCATCCACCCTCAGGGAGATCCTTCCCAGGGCCTGGGCCGCATCGGCATGGAACGGGACCCCCCGGGCCTTGCAGATCCGCCCGATCTCGGCGAGGGGCTGGATCGTCCCGATCTCGTTGTGCGCAGCAATGACACTCACCAGGATGGTCCGGTCAGTGATCGCCTGTTCCACCTGCACGGGATTCACCAGTCCACTCCGGTCCACCGGAAGGTACGTGACGTCACAACCCTCCTTTTCGAGGCGGCGACAGGTATCGAGGACCGCATGGTGCTCGATGCCTGTCGTGATGATGTGATTTCCGCGGTCCCGGGAGGCCCAGGCGATCCCCTTCACGGCCAGATTATTCGATTCGGTGGCCCCTGAAGTAAAGACGACCTCCATCGGCTTGCACCCAATGAGGGTGCTGAGCTGCTCCCGCGCCTTCTCGACAGCCGCCTCGGCCGTCCATCCAAAGACGTGGGTCCGTGAGGAGGGATTGCCGAAATGCTCCCGAAAATAGGGGAGCATCGCCTCGAGGACCTCCGGGTCCACAGGAGTCGTGGCGTGGTAATCCATGTAAATCGGCACCTTCAGCGCCATCCATGCCTCATGCGGTGTCAGGGAAAGCCTGTCCTCTATGCCCTCCGCATTATACGATACTGCGGCCCTCGTGTCAAGGTCATTGGGCGCGTTTTCCCTTATACTTCCAGCACTTTCGGGAACGTGGTCAGATTCCGGCAGCCGGTGTCGGTCACCACTACGACATCCTCGATCCGCACCCCTCCGTCCCCCGGATAGTACAGACCGGGCTCGACAGTCACCACGTTTCCACTCCGGAGGATCGCCCCCCGTTTTCCGATCCGCGGCGGTTCGTGAATCTCGAGGCCCAGTCCGTGCCCGGTCCCGTGAAAGAACCCCTGCATCCGCCCGTTCGCCTCCCCCGTGGAAAAGCCCAACCCCTCGAAGAGCGCCGTCACCTCCTGGTGGATCGCGGCTCCATCGGCCCCATCGCGGATCAGGGAAAACGCCTGTTCTTGCGCCTGAAGCACCGCCGTGTACATCTGCCGCACACGCGTCGAGGCGCGACCTCGGAGCACGGTGCGGGTGAGGTCGCCGAAGTAGTGGGTCCGGGTCGAACGGGGAAAAATGTCGATCACGAGGGGCGCATGGGCCGGCAGCGGCCCGGTCCCCTCGTGATGCGGGTCGCTGCCGTGCTCGCCCCCGGCCACGATGGTGTGGTCGGCTATGCAATCGCGGTCGAGTAGGAGGTGATGGATGAGCCGCCGCACGGCCTCCGAGGTCAAGGGCGCGCCCGCTCGGTAGAGGGCGTGCCCTCGGATCTCGGCCTCGCGGATGGCCTGGATGGCGATACCCATCGCCTCTTCGGCGACCCGGAGGGCCTCCGTGATCCAGGCGACCTCGGCCTCCGATTTGGTCAACCGTTCCTCGAAAAAGATCCCCTCCTTGACCTGCAGCGTGAACCCGCGATCCCGCAGCTTGTCGACGTACTCCGCGGGAAAACTGCCGGGGACGAGGAGGCGACCGATCCCGCGCTCTCTGAGTGCCTCCTCGACGGCATCGAGCATGGTCGGCTGCGGGACTCGGCCCTTCGCCCGATCCTCATACGTCCGGAGGGGGAGGACGGTCTCGACGGCGGCCTGACTCCTGGCCCGCCCGAGTTCCAGGTCGCTCACGATGATCACCCGTTCCCTGCCCACCTGGAAGAAGGGGAACGGATCAGGGGCGCGGAAGCGGCTCGCGT
>LDXQ01000119.1 GCA_001443485.1 Candidatus Sysuimicrobiota bacterium CSP1-3 | reverse complement strand
TATTCACCCCGGTCAGGTCCTCCTTTCCGCCGTTCAATACCACGATGTCGGTCACCATCGTTGGTACGCTGCCGCTCCCGGCCTTGACAGTGATGTGGAACACGCACTGGCCGGGCGTAGTCGAGATGCCAGTGTTGGTTGCGGCCGTCATCACCGGAACTAACTTCACGCCAGCCTGGCCGACGAGCACCTGTACGTTCGACGGAGCGGCCGCCTTCGGCCCGCACTTGGAAGTGCTGTCCGTTACTGCGATATGGGCCCGGATGATTCTGTTAGGCGTAGTGTCGATGAAAGGGAAGACTGCTCCAGGCGCTAGACCGGCCAAAAGCGCCCCCTGCGAAATGAGCTGCGTCCCGGGCGAGACGGCAGCCGCGGGTTGACCGGCCCATCCCATTGCCAGCAAGACCGCGACCATACCCCCCAACACTGCCAGAACCCCCTGGTATCGCCCCATGGTTCACCCCCTGACTTTCTTGAATCCGGTGGCTTCATCGACCTATTCGGGAACGGTCCGCGTTTCTCCCTTTTCGGCACGCCGTAACCACCTAAACAAACCGGCGAATCTCTCTCGCGCCGGGAAGCAGGTGGCGTCTTGACGCATGAGCGCCGGAGCAAGGCGAGCAACCGTGTATTTCGATCCGCACCTCCATAAGGCCCTGAGGGTGAAGGCTGCCCAGACGGAGCGGTCACTGTCCGACCTCGTGAATGACGCCGTCAGGCGAATCCTGAGTGAAGATGCCGACGACCTGGAAGCCTTTGAAGGACGGGCCAAAGAGCCCAACTTCGCTTTTGAGGATGCCCTCAGGGACCTGAGGAAGCGTGGGAAATCATAGGGTCTCTGTCAAGCCGTCGGCAGCGAAGGAACTCGAGGCGGTCCCGAAGAGGGATCGCCAACGCATCGTCAGGCGAATCCGGGGACTCTCCGCGGAGCCCCGGCCAGTGGGCTCCGAAAGGTTGTCCGGTCAGGAGCGGTACCGAGTTCGGCAGGGCGACTGCCGGGTGGTCTATTCAATCGACGACGAAACCGAGTCCGTCGTCGTATTCAAGGTGGGTCATCGCCGCGAGGTTTGTCGCACCTGACGGCGAGCGCTTGGCGTGCAAGGTGAGTTAACTATCCGAGGGGGAGGGCAAAGCCGAAGGTACTGCCTTCTCCCACGCGGCTGCGTACCCAGACGCGGCCGCCGTGCGCCTCCACCAGGTGCCGCACAATCGCCAGCCCCAGCCCCGCGCCGCCCGTGGCGCGCGTGCGCGACCGGTCGACGCGGTGGAAGCGGTCGAAGAGGCGGGGCAGTTCTTCTTCCGGAATTCCCGGACCGGAATCTGTGACCTCGACCACGGCGGCGGCGCCTTCGACGCGCGCCCCGACCGCCACCCGGCCACCGGACCCCGTGTAGCGCAGCGCGTTAGCGAGGAGGTTCTGCACAACCTGGGCGATCCGGTCGCGGTCGGCGACGACGGACACCGCACCGTTCCCGGTGACGGTAAGGACGACCCTCTTCTCCTCGGCCAGCGGCTGCGTGAGTTCGACAACCTCCCGCACCAGGGCCGAAAGATCCATCGGGCGGCGGTCCAGCGGCAACCGCCCTTGCTGCGCTAATGAGAGGTCGCGCAGGTCGCGGACCAGCCGCGTCAGCACCTGAATCTGCGCGTGCAGCGAGGCCAGGCGCTCGGGCGACTGCTCGACCACACCGTCCAGCATGCCCTCCACGTTGGCCTGAAGGACGGCGAGCGGGGTTCCCAGTTCGTGCGCGATGTCCGTGATCAACCGCCGCCGCGCCTCCTCCGCGCGCCGCAGGTCGCCGGCCATGGTGTTAAAGGTGCGGGCGAGTTCGCCGATCTCGTCGTCGCGGTCCACGGGCACCTCGGGGCCGAGGTCGCCCCCGCCGATCCGCACCGCCGCGTCCGCCAGCCGCCGCAGCGGCGCGGTGATCTGCCGCGCCGTCAGCGTCCCCACGACCGCGGCCACGACGACGCCGGCCAGCGCGGCGAGCCAGATGGTGCGGCGCACGTCCGCCAGCAACTGCCGCTCCGGCGTGCCCATCATCTGGGCCATCATCTGCGGCATGCCCGGCATCGGCCTCATCCCTCGCGGGTGGCGCAGGTAGGCATCGAAGCGCGCCGCCGTCACGGTCGCGCTGATGAACCCCACCGTGGCGACGGAGAGCCAGGCCACTACCACCATGGCCAGGACCAGGCGCCAGCGCAGGCTACGCACGGCCGTCCTCGGCGAGGCGATACCCCACGCGGTGCACGGTGAGGATGTAGCGCGGCTTCCTCGGGTCGGGCTCCAGCTTCTGCCGGATGTTCTTGATGTGCGCGTCGATCGTGCGTTCGTACCCTTCGAAGGCGTAGCCCTGCACCTGGTCCAGTAACTGCAGACGCGTGAAGACGCGCCCGGGGTGGCGGGCCAGGGTGAAGAGCAACTTGAACTCGGTCGGCGTCAGGGCGAGCGCCTGCCCGTTGCGGAAGGCCTCCACCCGGGCGGGATCAATCTCCAGGTCGTGCACGCGCACGACGTCGCCGGGCACGGCCTCCGCCCCGCGCGCCCGCCGCAGCACGGCGCGGACGCGGGCGACGACCTCACGTGGGCTGAACGGTTTGGTGATGTAGTCGTCCGCGCCCAGTTCCAGCCCGATCAGTTTGTCCGCCTCTTCGTCCCGCGCGGTAAGCATGATCACGGGCGTAGAACCATCCTGCCGGATGCGCCGGCAGACCTCCCACCCGTCCAGGCCGGGCAGCATCAGGTCGAGGAGAACGAGGTCGGGCCGCAGACGCTGGAACTCGTCCACGGCCCGCTGCCCGTCAGATGCGACCATCACACGGTATCCGTCCCGCTCGAGGTAGCGGCGCACCACGTCCACGATCGCCGCCTCATCCTCGACCAGGAGGACCGTCTTGCCCTGCATCGCCCGACTGCCCGCCCGGCTACTGCAGGACCTTCTTCAGTTCCTCGTACTGCTCCGGGGTGATCTCGCCCCGGGCCAGACGCTGCTTCAAGATCTCCAGCGCCCCGTCCGACCGCCCTTCGCGCCGGGTGAAGGCCAGCACGATCAGCACCACGCCCGCGACCAGCAGGAGCAGCGTCAGGAGACCGAAGCCGCCGTAGCCGCCGCCCCCCATCATCCCAGGCCCCATCATGCCCGGGCCCATCATGCCGCCGAACCCTCCCAGGGTCATCCCCAGCACCGGCAGCAGCACGAGCACGCCGAGGATCACCAGTAGGACCACCGTCAGATCACGCGAGTTCATCGTCATCCTCCCTTAGAGTTCCTTCTCCCGGATAAACGTCCCGTGCCAGGTGTGATACCAGACCTGGCCCGTGTACGCGTTGACGCTGAGCATGCCGAAGACTTTGCCGCCGCGCTCCACGTCAAAGGTGAAGTAGCCGTAGAACTCCGTGCCCTCGTCCGCGGTCGCGCCGGGATACGCGCGGGTCAAGAATTGCGCGGCCAGCTGCCGCGCCCGCTCCCGGGTGATCGTCTGCGTCGGGACCTGGCCCTGCCCGGAACCAAATCCGGGACCGCCCGGACCCATCATGCCCGGGCCCCAACCAGGACCACCCTGGCCCATCATCCCCTGGCCACCCATCATGCCGCGGCCGCCCATCATCCCACCGACGCCCGCCATGTGGCCGTACTTCGTGTTCCACATCATGTTCGGGCCCGGCTCGGGGTGGACGACTCCGTTGCGCTGCACGAGCAGTTCCAGCGCACCCTTGCCCGTGCTCTTCTCCACCACGAGGACGTAGAAATGGTTGGAGAACTCCATGACCTCCTTGGGGACGAGGTCCACATAGCCGGAGGCGGCCAGCACCGCCTTGACCCGCTCCACCGCGGTGTCGATCGTGACGGGCCCGCGGACGGTCGTGCTCTGCGCAGAGAGTCCCCTGCCCCAGCGCCCGCCGGCGCGCCACCCGGGCTGGGCGATGGCCGGGATCGCCAGTGCCACGGCCAGGGCGATGACGCCCAGACCGGCAAACAAGTAGCGACGAGACATTCTCATCACCTCCAACCCCACGGTAGGGCAGAGAAGTGAACCGGCCGTGGAGCCGTTATGAAGAAACTATGAACCCTCTCGCTGTCCAGCGTATGGGGGGGCGGGGCGGGAGCCTATCAGGCGGACGACCGATTTCGGGGGTGCAGGGCCCAGGCTAGGCCTTCATGGCACGGAACCACAGCCGCGCTACATAAGCAGTGTACGCGCCCATTGCCACCATCGCCAACCCGAGCGTCAGGACCAGTACAAAGGCCAGCATACGCACGAACTTCATGATCTGTACCTCCTGTTTCTACGATACACCATGCCCCCAGCGGCGTCCCTGGAGTCCAAACCTGATCCTGTAGCCCTTCCGGACTACCGGACGACCACCCGAGTGAAGGATGCCGCATCCGTCCGATGCCCGAATCAGACTTTCGCCGTATTCTCACGCCTAAAATCCCTGCGTACCCTGGAGCCAGGAGGTGAAAGTGATGGCCAAGGTAATCGTGAGGGGGAACATCGTCGAGGACCCGCCGCTGGCCCGGTTCCTGTTCGGCAGCACGACCATGGCCTGGGTCTGGCTCGTGGTGCGGGTCTGGGTGGGCTACCAGTGGATCAACGCGGCGCTGCACAAGATCTCGGACCCCGCCTGGGTCCAGTCGGGACTGGCCCTGAAAGGGTTCTGGGAACGGGCCGCGGCGATCCCGGACAAGGGCCGGCCGCTGATCGTCTTCGACTGGTACCGCGAGTTCATCCAGTGGCTGCTGACCACAGAGAGTTACACCTGGTTCGGCAAGTTGGTCAGTTACGGCGAACTACTGGTGGGCGTGGCCCTGGTCCTCGGGGCCTTCGTGGGGATCGCGGCCTTCTTCGGCGCCCTGATGAACTGGAACTTCATGATGGCCGGCGCGGCCAGCACCAACCCGGTCCTCTTCACGCTGGCGATCCTCCTTCTTCTGGCGTGGAAGGTCGCCGGCTACATCGGGCTGGACTACTACCTGCTCGCGCTGCTCGGCACGCCCTGGCGGCCGGGAGGGGTCTTCAGCGGGAAGAAGCAGTCAGAAGCAGCTCCGGCCTGAGCCACTGACGTGATGGGGGCGGCGCCGGATGGTCCGGTGCCGCCTTCGCGTTTCCGGCATTCCGGCGGAGACCCCCGATGAAAAGCCGGTGTTCGCGGTTGTAGTATGGAGCGGGCACCCGCGGCACGA
>LDXQ01000118.1 GCA_001443485.1 Candidatus Sysuimicrobiota bacterium CSP1-3 | reverse complement strand
CCGCCTGGGCGCGAAACGGGACGGCACGCTGGTGGCCCTGCAGGCCCGCCTTGTGGTCGACTGCGGCGCGGAGCCGGGCGGTACCGCCTCCATCGTCGGGACGCTGCTCGGCGGCTACTACAAGGTGCCGCACCTCTTCATCCAAGGCTTTAACGTGATGACCCACCTGCCGCCGGTCGGCGCCTACCGGGCACCCGGCGCGCCGCAGGCCACCTTCGCCATCGAGGGCGCGATGGACCGACTGGCCCGGTTGCTTGGGCGCGAACCGATCGACCTGCGGCTGCAGAATGCCTCCGCCGAAGGCGACCCCATGCCCAGCGGCCGCCCCTGGGCGAGGATCGGGCTACGCCAGGTGCTGGAGCGGGCGCGGGAGCATCCCCTCTGGCAGAACCGCCGGCCCGGCGAGGGCATCGGCGTGGCCGTGGGCGGGTGGACCGGCGGCGTGGAGTCCGCCAGCGCCTGCGTGCGCGCCAACACCGACGGGACCTTCCAGGTGGTGGTGGGCGCGGTGGACCTTACCGGGACCTTCACGGCGATGGCGCAGATCGCGGCGGAAGTCCTGGGCGTGCCGGTGGAGCATGTGCGCGTCGTCGGCGCGGACAGCGACCAGGCGCCCTACGCCGGGATGTCCGCCGGCAGCAAGACGATCTACACGGTCGGAGCAGCGGTGCGACTGGCGGCGGAAGACGCGCGCCGGCAGATCCTGGCCATCGCCGCCAAAGAGCTGGAAGCGCGCGAGGACGACCTGGAGATCACGGATGGCCAGGTGCGGGTCCGCGGCGTGCCCTCGAAGGGGATCGGCCTGGACGACATCACGGAGAAGTCGATGCGCTTCGGCGCCAAGTACCCGCCGGTATTCGGCCGCGGCTCGGTGGCCGCGCCAAAGCAGTCACCGGGATTCGCGGCGCATCTGGTGGCGGTGGCCGTGGACCGCGAGACCGGCGAGGTGCGCATCGAAAAGCAGGTCGTCGTGCAGGACGTCGGGTTTGCCATCAACCCCGCAGCCGTGGAGGGACAGATCTTCGGCGGCGCGGCGCAGGCCACCGGCTGGGCGCTTTTCGAAGGGCTGACCTACGACGGCAGCGGGACACTCCTTTCCAGCACCTTCACGGATTACGCCGTCCCGCGCGCGACCGCGATTGCGCCGCTGGAAGCCGTGATGGTGGAAGTCCCGTCGGTGGAAGGGCCGTTTGGCGCCAAAGGCGTGGGCGAACCACCGGTCATTGCCGGCGCGGCGGCGGTAGCCAACGCGGTGGCCGATGCCACCGGGGTCTACATTGCGACCCTGCCGCTGACGCCCGCCCGCGTCCTGGCCGCGCTGAGCCGTAGCGCCTGACGCGTCGGAAATCCAGGGATCCTACGCGGGGCCCTTCTCCGCCTCCCGCACGCGGCGGACGAGCGCACGCATGATCTTGCGCGTCATCACCGGCGCGGCGGACAGCATCCGCCAGAAGTCCCGGTG
Source organism: Candidatus Sysuimicrobiota bacterium CSP1-3 (assembly GCA_001443485.1). GTDB lineage: Bacteria > Sysuimicrobiota > Sysuimicrobiia > Sysuimicrobiales > Humicultoraceae > Humicultor. The sequence continues at coordinate 3,876 of LDXQ01000118.1, read as the reverse complement.
CCCGACAATAAGCAGGCGCATGGGCGTGACCGCCTCGACCGTGGCCGAGCGGGGTTCCCCGTCGAGCAGGCTCATCTCACCGACGAAGTCCCCGGGGCCCAGGCGCACCTTTCGGCCGCGGGCGGTGCGGACGTCCGCCTCTCCTTCCACGATGACGAAGAACTCCCGCCCGGTCTCTCCTGCAGTGGCCAGCCGCCTTCCGGCAAGGACCTCGATCTCGTCTGCCAGGCCGGCGACCTGCGTGAGCTCCTTCTGCGACAGTCCGCGAAAGGTCGGGATCTGCTCGAGCAGGGCAACCTTCTTCGCCTTCCGCCACAGCGGCACGCGCGTCACCTCCAGACCGGGATGGCTCTCTGATTCACCCAGAACGGGGGCCTTCCCTGCGTCGGCGGGAAGGACGCTAGCCGCCGGCCAGGGCGGCGACCCGCTGCACTTTGGCCGACTGGAGGAAGACGGCGCGCAGGCGTTCGTCGGGCACTGTGGCCGCGAGTCGCTCAATGACCTCCCGCGCCCGCGCCGCGCTCGCGGCTGCGCCCACGGGGTCGCCGAGTGACCGCTCTGTCTCCGCCAGCCCCGCCAGGGCTCGCCACAGCGCAGGGAGCAGACCGGCCCGCTCCGCCTCCTCGACCGCTCGTTCGTAGCCGGACGCCGCTGCGCGGGTTTCACCAAGCGCGGCCGCGGCGTCGGCGCCCAACAGCAGCGACGGCACGCGCCAGTGGAGGGTGCCAGTGCCGGCCACGAGTGCGCTCAGGCGGTCCGCCGCCGCCAGCGCGTCTGCCGCCCGCCCCAGCATGAGCAAGACACGGCCTTCCGCGTGGGTCACCGTCTGATCGAAATCGAGCAGACTCTGGGTCTCCTGGAGCGCCTGCCGGGCGGCGCGCAGGTGCGGCTCCGCCTCCTCCGGCCGGTCTAGTGCGGCAAGGTCGAGGGCCAGATACGCCTGGACGATCGCCATCCAGGCGCCGCGCGCCTTGCCGGCCAGTTCGGCCGTCTCCCGGTCTACTTGCCACGCGCCGTGGTGATCCTCCAGTTCCCGGTGCACCTGCGACAGGTGCAGAAGGTTGTAATGCTGGAACCGGAGCGCGCCCAACTGGTGTGCCAGGCTGGCGCCGCGGGCAGCATATCCCAGGGCCTTGCCGAAATCACCCCGCGGGATCGCCAGCCCGGCCGCCGCCCACAGGGAAACCGACAGGTTCCAGATGTCTCCGATTTCCTCTAGAATGGCAAGGCTGCGCTGCACCTCGGCCTCCGCCCCGGCGTAGTCGCCGAGGATTTGACGGCCGTGGGCGACCATGAAGCGGTTCTCCCCTGCCAGGGAGCGATTGCCCATGACCTCGCAGATCCGCGCCGATTCGAGCAGATAGCCGATGCTCTCCTGATAGCGTCCCCAGAACATCAGATTCTCGCCCAACCCGTGGAGGCTCTCCGCCAGGACGGCCATGTCTCCCGCTCCCTCGAGCAGGCGGCGCGCCTCCTCGTGGTGCCGGATGGCTTCGTCGTGCCGCGCGTCGCTGAAGTACGTGAACCCGATATGGTTAAGGATTCGGCCGGTCAGCTCTGGGTCCCCGATCTCGCGACTGAGGGTGAGGGCCGGTTGCAGGTGCGCCAGGGCCTCCCCGATCAGATCCTGCCGCCGGTAGGAATGGCCGAGATAGTCCAGAGCCATGGCCTCCGCACGCCGGTCGCCGATCTCCTGCGCCAGCGTCCGCGCGGCGCCGAAGTCCTCCCGCGCCCGTTCAAACTGCCCCAGCAGCATCCAGACGGCCCCGCGGCCGAGCAGCGCGCGCAGCCGGACCTCCGGCGGAGGATTCAGATCGAGAGCCCGGCTGTACTGGTCCAGCGCCGTCGTATTGGCATACACGGTCGCTGCCCGGTCGCCGGCGAGGAGCAGATTAGCGATGGCCTGTCCGTGGGCGTACTCATCCGGCGGCATGCCCAGATCCTGCCGCAGGGACACGACCTGCAGCCAGTGGTGCGCGATGTAGAACGCCCACTCCGCCTGGCGGTCCCCCGCCGTCTGGTGGGTCCACTCCGCCACGCGGGCGTGCATGGCCCAGCGCTGCGCTTTCGGGATCAAGCCGTAGGCAACGTCGCGAATGAGGATGTGGCGGAAGGTGAACTCCTCTTCTCCCACCACCATGGAGCGCGGTTTGCGGATGATCAGTTCCTTGCGCTCCAGCGCGGCGAGCGCTTCGTCGACGTGGTTGTCCGGGATCACGTAGCGCACGCCGCCGACCCAGAAGTCCTTGCCCTGGATAGCCGACACCTGCAGCACCCGTTTCTCAACGGGCGCCAAGGCGTCGACGCGCGCTGCGATGACCGCGTGCACAGTGTCGGGGATTGTGACCTGCGCCAGCGGTACGGCAAGATCCCACCCCTCCGATTCCTCGGTCAGGATTCCGCGCTCGATCAGCGACCGCAGCATCTCCTCCATGAAGAGGGGATTGCCTTCGGCGCTGACCAGCACCAGGTCCATCAGTCCTTCCGGGGCGGGCTTGCCGTCCAGGAGGGCCAGGGCCAGGGCGCGGCTCTCCTCGCCGCCCAGCGGGTCGAGGTACAGTGTCGACGCGCTGCGCTTGCCACCCATCCAGGTGGGCCGCCGCTCGAGGAGTTCCGGTCGGGAGAGAATGACCAACAGGATGGGCACCTCGCGGATCCAGTCGGCGCTGTGCTCCAGGTAGTCGAGCGTGACGTCTTCCGCCGAGTGCAGGTCTTCTAGAATTAGTAGTAGCGGGGCGCGGTGGGCGAGCGACTGGAAGAAGGCGCGCATGCCCGCGAAGAGCTCCTCGCGCGTCAGGTCGCGGCCCGCCCCACCCAGTCCCAGAATGGAAAGCAGCGCCGGCAGAGCGTCGGGCAGGTCTAACTGTGCCGCGGCCCGCTCCAGTTTCTGGCGCGCCGTCTCCAGGGGATCGCCGAAAAGGATGCCGCACTCTTCGCGGATCGCCTCCCCCACGGCCCAGAGCGGTACCCCGGTGCCGTAGGGTAGTGCGCGGCCGCGCAGGCTGTGCACGTCGGCGGCGCGCCGGCGGAACTCCTGTACCAGGCGGGTCTTCCCCACGCCGGCTGGTCCAAGAATGGTCACCACGTGCCCCCGGCCCTCGCGGCGCATGCGGCGCACGTGGCCTGGGAGCAGGTCCAGTTCCTCTTCGCGGCCGACGAACGGGGTGGCGCGGACTTCCCGCTCGCGCGGCGGCGCGACCTCCATCAATTCCCCTGCCGGCAGAGGGTCGGCGCGACCTTTCACGAGGAGCGGCGGGACCGCCCGCAGCGTCGCCGCGTTCTGTAGCGCACGCATCGTCCGCTCGCCGACGAGGATCTGTCCCGGCACGGCGTGTTGCTGCAGCCGCGCCGCGAGGTGCACGACCTCACCCGTGACCAGGAACTCGCCCTTCTCCGCGGCGCGCGGGTTGGCGACGGCCTCCCCCGTGGCCAGGCCGATGCGGATCGGTGGCAGCCCGCCGGCGACCACAAGCGGTTGCAGCCGGTCGCGCATCGCGGCGGCGGCTCGCGCCGCGCGTTCGGGATCGTCCTCGTGAATGGTCGGCAGACCGAAGACCGCCATCACGGCATCGCCGATGAACTTTTCGACGGTGCCACCGTACCGTTCGATCTCCTGCCGCGCGATGTCGAAGAAGCGCGCCATCTGGTCACGGAGGCGTTCGGGGTCCACGCTCGCCGCCAGAACCGTCGAGGCCACGACGTCGGCAAAGAGGACGGTGACGAGTTTCCGCTCCTCCGCGGCGGCAGGAACCTCGAGGGCGCTCCCGCAGTTGCCGCAGAACCGCATGCCCGGAGGATTGTCAAATCCGCAGACTGAGCAGCGCACGGTCAGAGCCCTATTCCTGGCCCTCGATGATGAGGTCGGYRATGCGGGCG
>LDXQ01000117.1 GCA_001443485.1 Candidatus Sysuimicrobiota bacterium CSP1-3 | reverse complement strand
GATTCTGGTCGGGCCAGCAGCACCGCGGTTTCACTGCGGCCGCCCCGCGCGGCGTTGAGCGCCAGGGCGCCCCCGGCCTCCACGATCTCCAGGCCAAAGGTGGCCAGCAGCAGGATGGTGACTCCGTTTCCAGATGCCGTCGTCATAGTCCCTCCGCTACGATATGGGTTAACTCATCCCTCGCAACCTGGGGTTGAGCACTTCCTCCAGCGCGAAGCCGGTGAAGGCGAACCCCAGCACGGCCAGGGTAATCAGCAGCCCCGGCGGGAGGACCCACCACAGCCAGGCGCCGGTGAGAAAGGCGCTCCGCACCTGGGCGTAGTACAGGATCGACCCCCACGACTTCGCCGTCGGATCTCCCAGGCCGAGGAAGGAGAGCGAGGCTTCGATGAGGATCGCGTTGCTTGCCGCCAGGATGAACTGCGCCAGCGAGAGCGAGAGCACCCCCGGCAGCACGTGGAGGCGGAGGATGCGGCTGGCCGGTGCGCCCAGGGCCCGGGCGGCATCGATGTAGTCCAGAGATTTCAGCGACAGCACTTGGGACCGCAGCACGCGAGCCGGACGCGCCCAGACCAGCAGCCCGATCACCAGGATGATGTTCCAGAAGGACGGTCCGACGTACGCGGCGATCAGGATCATCAGCGGCAGGAAGGGGATCACCAGGACGACGTCCACCGCGCGCATGAGGACGGCGTCCACCCAGCCGCCGAAATAGCCGGCTACTGTGCCGATCAGGGTGCCGATGCTGATCGCGACGATGGCGGCGAGGAACCCGATCGCCAATGAGATGCGGGTCCCGTAGATCAACTCGCTGAGGATATCCTGGCCGATGTCGTTGGTGCCCAACGGGTGCAGCCGCGAGGGGGCGGCGAACGGATTACCGCTGCTTTCCTCTGGATTGTAGGGCGCAATCCACGGGGCGAAGATGGCGCTGCCCACGAGCAGGATCAGCAGCGCGAGGCCGACCACCCCGACCACGCCCAGGCGACGGCGGCGCGGCCGGACGCGCACGGGAGCGCTTTCGGCGGTGGCGGTGACCGTACTCATCGGGGCACCGCCGCGGCCCCGGCCTCAGCGGGCATGGCGCACCCGGGGATCGATGAGCGGATAAAGCAGGTCGGCCAGCACGTTCGCGGCGATCACACTCACGGTGAGGATGAAGAACGTCGCCTGGATCACCGGGTAATCGCGGTTGAGCACCGCCTCATAAAGGAGGCGGCCGACCCCCGGGTAGGAGAAAACCGTTTCGATCACGGTGGCGCCGCTGGCGATGAACCCCAGATTGAGCATGACGACGGTGGCCATGGGGAGGAGAGCGTTGCGCATGGCATGCCGGTAGATCACCGTCCGCTCCGCCAGGCCCTTGGCCTTGGCCGTGGCGATGTACTGCTCGCCCAGCACCGTGAGCATGGAGTAGCGCATGATCAAGAAGTTGCCCGGGATCGTGATCAGCGTGAGCGTGGCCAGCGGCAGCGCCAGATGCCAGGCGGTGTTTGCGACCATGGCCCAGCCCGCCAGGCTGACGCCCGGCGTCTGCGCCCCGAAGATGGGGAACCAGCGCAGCCGGGCCGCGAAGACGGCGATGAAGATCATCCCCAGCCAAAACGATGGCGTGGATTCGAAGAACATGGAGATGCCGAGCGACCCCAGGTCGAAGGCGCTGCCGCGCCGCCAGGCCACGAGCGTGCCCCAGACCACGCCGATCAGCGTGGCCGCCAGCAGCGCCAACCCGACCAGGAGCAGCGTCCAGGGCAACCGCTCGACGATGATCTCACTGATCGGCCGGCCCTTCTGAAACGAATAGCCCAGGTTGCCCGTCGCCAGGTTGCCGAGGTACTGGACGTACTGCCGCCAGAGCGGCTGGTCCAACCCCAGCGAGCGCAACAATTCCGTCCGCTGTGCCTCGGAGAGGAACCCCACGTCCTCCCCGGCCAGGAAGACCAGCGGACTCCCCGGCATCATCCGGGGCAGCATGAAGTTCAGCGTGACCGCAAAGAGCAGGACAAGGGCGTACTGGACGCCCTTGCCCGCCAGGAACCGCACCATGTGCTAGCGCTTCGGGGGATCGACGAACGACAGTTTCGTCAGGACCCCCTGGCCCTTCTGGAAGACCCACTTGTCATGCGCGGCCGCGCGGTACGCCATGATCACGTCCTGATAGTACAGGACGTGCACCGGCAGGTCCTCGGCGACGATCTTCTGCATCTGGGCGGCGATCTGCTTCTGCCGGTTGGAGTCGACCGTGACAACGAGCTGCTCGCCGAGGCGGTCGATCTGCGCGTTCTTGTAGCCGCCGATGTTGATGGTACCGATCTGGCAGCTGGAGTGGAACAGATCGACCAGGGCCGTGGGGCGGGTCATCACCGGCGCGGACCAGCCGAACATGGAGAGGTCGAAGCGGCGCCCCTTGCAGACGTCGAAGTCCGGCCAGACCAGGTCGATGACGGAGGCGTCGTCCGCGACCCGCACGTCGATGGCGATGCCGATGTCCTTGAGCCAGGTGCGCACCAATTCGGCGCCGCGGATGCGGAGGGGGTTCTCCGCCTGGGCCAGCAGCGTAAAGCGCAGCGGCGTGCCCTCGGGAGTTTCGCGGACGCCGTCGTTGTTGCGGTCCCGGTAGCCCGCCTCGTTGAGAATGGCCACGGCCTTGGCCTTGCTGGCCTCGAACTTCAGCCCGGATGCGTAGAAAGGAGAGGCGGGGTGGATGTAGCCCGGGGAGCCCACCACGGCGTAGCCCAGCGTCAGGAGCTTGACCATCAGGTTAGTGTTGACCGCATTGGCGATGGCGCGGCGCAGCCGCAGATCGCGCAGCAGCGGGTGCTCCAGGTTGAACTGCAGCAGGGTGGAGGCAAAGCCCGGTCCGCGCACCACTTTGATCCCAGGCTGCCGCTCGAACTGGGCGACCAGTTCCGGGTTCAGAGGGCGCTCGCTGAGGTCGACCTCGCCGGCCTGCACCGCGGTAAAGGAGACAGTGGCGTCGCGCACGATGGGCAGGACCAGTTCACGCACTTTCACCGGCCCGGCGAAGTACTGCGGGTACGCACTCAGCCGGTAGAACTGGCCCGCCCGCACCTCCTCCACGCGGAACGGCCCGCTGCCCACCGTGTTGTTAAACGCCCGGGCGGCGGCCACCGTTGTGACGGATTCCCAGATGTGCTTCGGCAGGATCGGCACGTCGGCCAGCGTGCGCAGGCGGAAGCCGGCGTCCGGCGCCTTCAAGCGGAAGACCACCGTCTGGGGATTCGGCGCCTCGATGCCGTCCAGGTTGCGCGTGGTCGGCGTCCAGCGCGAGTGGGTCACCTTCTGCACGTACTCAAAGGTGAACTTCACGTCCTCCGACGTCAGCGGCCGCCCGTCGTGCCAGCGGACGTTGGGGTGCAGGGTCAGCGTCCAGGTGCGCCCGTCGGTCGAGACCTTGACGTCACGCACCAGCCAAGGGATGGGCTCATTGTTGGCGTCGGGGTAGAAGAGGGGGTCGTAGACGAGCGTCATGATATTCCAGCCCGGGTACCCGCTCTGGTAGGTGTACGGGTTCAGGCTGCCCTCATCGCGTCTGATGGCGATGCGCACCGCGCCCGTCTGGGCCAGGCCGGCCGCCGGTATCGTCGCCAGCACCGCGATAAGGATCATGGCCAGGATTGCGACAGTTCTCATCATTGGCCTCCTCTCCGAGTGCCTACCGATTCGCCTCTGCGGCTCCCCTCCCGACGGTGCAAGGTCATGCTGCTCCTCCGGGGACTCGTTGCCCGGAAGCGTATCACAAACCGAGAGTCCGCCCAACCTGGAAACGCACGAGGTTTCGTAGTGGATTCGCGCCGCCGCCGAATCAATCCTCTGCCCCCGGTGAAGGACGTCCGGCGAGGTGGATGGAACCTTTGGAAATCACCTGGGATGTGGACCGGGACTGTACGCCCCCCGAGAGACTTCGCTGCCACTGCCGCCGCCGCGTGGCTCGGCCTCCTCCTGATTGGCGCGGTCGTCGCCGGTTTCGTCCTGGCGGGGATCGTGATCGGGCGGCGCGAACTGACGGCCGGCCTGTTGCACATTTACGGGGCGTGCCGCGTCTGGCTTCAGTCTCCGGCGGAACCCCTGCTGGCGCTCGCGTCAGCGGGGCCGGCACTCGTCTTCATCTCCGCTGCACTGGGTGGAGTCTCATCGTTGTGGGACACGTTCCGGGCGCGGACGCTCGTGCGTGGATTTCGCGCCGTGGGGTTCCAGCAGGATCCGCGTGTGGCCGCCATCGCCAGGAGGCTGGGCGTAGCTGACAGGGTCCACACCGTGTCGGATCCGGAACCGTATGCGCTGACGGCTGGGTTTTGGCGCCCGGCGATCTTCCTGTCGACGGGGATGACGGCGCTCCTTGAGGGAGATGAGCTCGAAGCCGTGCTGCGGCATGAGCTGGCGCACGTGCGCTGCCGTGATCCGTTGAAAGTTCTCCTCGGGAGGGCGGTGCGGCGCGCGCTGTTCTTCCTGCCGCTGGTAGATGACCTCTGGACCCGCTACGTTATCGCCAGCGAGCTCGCGGCCGACGCCAGTGTCGTTGCGGCGCAGGGACGGAGTCCGCTGGCCCGCGCTCTCGTCAGGCTTCTCCCGGCGGGGCGCTACGCTGCCGCCGGTGGCTTTCCCGGATTCCGCTCCGCCTCCGACGCCCGCGTCAGCCACCTGCTGGAGCCCGGCAGCGTGAGTCTGCCGCCCTTTGGCCGGACGAGGCTGGCTCTTTCGGCGGCGGCGTTCATGGCCGTGCTGGGGGCAGTACCCGTGCACTCGCCCCCGTCGTTTCTGGATGTCTTAGTACACTTGGGTCTTGCCTGCTGATCGGGCGCGGGGCGGCGAGGTTTGCCTTTTGGACAGATCCTCCGGCCACCACTATACTGTGTAGCGCGTCCCGGAAAGGGGTGAGGGCGGCATGCGCAAACCCGGCTCCGTCCGGATCTTCAAACTGGATGGGCGCGGCGTCGGCCGCGTCCTGGGATCGCTGGAGACCGAGGTTATGGAAGAGGTCTGGCGGCAGCGGGAGACGACCATCCGTCGCGTCTGGGAGGCCATCCGGCGGCGCCGCCGGCTTTCCTTCAACACGGTGATGACCGTGATGAACCGGCTCGCCACCAAGGGGTTTCTCATCCGCCGCGGCCCTTCGGGCCGGTACCGGTTCCAGGCGCGGGAGAGCCGGGAGGTCTTCCTGGCCGGGGTGTCCCGCGCCATCGCCACGGGACTGGTCAAGGATTTCGGCGACTACGCCGTCGCTCAGTTCGTGGCCGCGCTACGCGAGGTCGATCCCGCAAAGCTCGAGGCCTTGCGTCAGACTGTGGCGGAAACCCGGATAGGGAGTTCTGCCCGGAAGCCTTCGGCCCGATGAAGCTTCAGACGTAGGCCGCCGGATTGGCGTCGAACGCCGTCTTGCAGCCGGGCGCGCAGAAGTAATAAGTTTTGCCCTCGTACTGGCTGACATACGCGGCGGTCCCGATGTCCACCTCCATCTTGCAGACCGGATCGATGGCGGCATCGTGTCCGGCCCGCCGTTCCCCATGACCCGGTGCGAGGTCGGGCCGGGCGGCGCCGGCCGCCGCCGGGGTAGG
>LDXQ01000116.1 GCA_001443485.1 Candidatus Sysuimicrobiota bacterium CSP1-3 | reverse complement strand
CCGCGCGGCAGCAGGGACAGGAGCGGCGGCGCGGGGGGCGGCGCGTCGCGCCACCAGAGGAAGAGCACGAGAGCCAACAGGGCGACCAGGCCCCCACCCAGAGCCCAGCGGGCCGGGCCCGGTCGCGTCAGGAACCGGTTCACCGCTCGTCTTGTGCTTCGATGACGGAGAGCGCCTGGTAGAGGGCCGCGGCCAGGAAGGCCGTGGCCTCATGTTCGCAGAGGTCGGTGAACCCGCGGCGGTCGAGAAACGCCTGCAGTGCCGGGATCAATTTCGCCAGCTTGCGCGACATGTAGGAGAAGAGATCCCAGTAGGCCTCCTCCGCCGCCGGATCCCCCGCGCTGGTGCGCTCCATCAACATGAGGTAGCGGCTGTGCAGGTCGCGGTAGAGGGCGTCCTGCTCGTGCTCCTCACGGATACGGTCGAGGAGGCCGGAGACCTCACCGTCCTCCATCGCCTCCTGCGCCAGGAAGGACATGTCCAGCAGCAGTTCGCTCAGTTCCTCCGGAGGGTGGCCCAGGTGCAGGTCCTCTTTGTGGCTCTCCGCACCGATGAGGCGGCGCAATTCGCGGCTCAGTTCATCGTCGGCCTTGGGCAGCGGCGGCGGCCCTTCCTGGTCGGCGCGGGCGCGGATGGCGATCTGCGGCAGCACCTCCTGGCCGAACCGCTCCGAGATGTAGGCGCGCATCTCCTCGCCGTCGATCGGCCGCTGGTGGGCCAGGATGAGCGCCTTGCCGGTGAATCTCCGGTAGCGCCACCCCTCACGGCCGAGGGTCTCCACCACGTCGGCGATGCGCTCCATCCACGGACCGGAGCGCTTAGCCTCCCGCCGCAGGAACGCGGAGAGGGTCTTGAAAGAACGGCCGCGGAAGGGGAGTTTTCGCGGCCGTTCAAACAATCGGATTTCGATCTCGGTCAAAGTATGCGCTTGGGCCATAACGGATTAGGGCTAGTATAGCAGATGGTAAAGGGGCGGAGCCTTTGGCTCCGCCCCGAGAAAGTTAGTGCGGGGGAGTGGCGACCGACCTCGTTAAGGTTTGAGAACCGGTGAGAGGCCGTCGCGCCGAACGGCACCCGTTCCATGTGTTGGGGCCGTCGCCCCCGCAGCCGATTATGTGCCCATTCCCTGGAACGTCTAGACGTGCTTTGCCGCAGACTCCAGGAAACTCCCGGTGAAGGAGCCACCCGGCGGGCACCGAATTGGACGGCCCATTGGCCAGACTCAAGGGGGGATGCTCGTGAAGAGAACGGCCGTGGTTTTGGTGCTAGTGTTGTTCGCTCTTTCCCTGGCGGCGGTGGCCACACCCGTCGCCGAAGCTCACCGGACCTGGTCGGTCATCGCCGGCGGTGCGACGAAGGACATCGCCGTCGTCTCCAACGCGTTCCACCCGCGTACGATCGAGATAGCTGTGGGAGATGCGGTGACGTGGCAGTTCCAGGGATTCCATAACGTGGCGTTTCTGGGTGGACAGGACGCACCGCCGCTGACGCTGCAGGAGGGGGATAAGACCTACGTCAACCCCCAGGTGGTGTTCCCGGCGGGCGGCAAGACGTACGACGGCGCCGGATACCAGAACTCCGGCCTCCCGCCCGAGGATCCCAAGGCGGCGGCGAAGTTCGGCTACTCGCTGACCTTCATCAAGGCGGGGACGTACCCGTACATGTGCATTGTCCACGGCCCTGCCATGTCCGGAACGGTGGTGGTCAAGGAGCGTGTGATGGGTTCGCCCGCGTCCACCGCGCGCCAGGGACAGACCGAGCAGACGGCGACCATCAGTGCCGGACAGAAGGCGTGGGCCGCGTGGAAGACCGAGCGGCAGGGCGGGGCGGTGGTGGTCCCGATGATCGGCGACCCGAAGGCCGGGTTCTCTCTCTTGCGCTTCTCCCGGCGGCCCCTGGTCATCCCCGTGGGGACGACGGTGACCTGGGTCATGCGCGACGTCTTTGAGATACACACCGTGACTTTCCTGGGCAAGGAAAAGCCGCCGGAGTTCGTCATCCCCGAACCCCAGCCGCAGGGCCCGCCGAAACTCCTGATGAACCCGAAGGTGACGGTGCCCACGCCGACCAAGACGTACGACGGGACCGGCCCCGTGAACTCGGGGATCCTCTTCCCGCCCGGCATCCCGGGCAACCCGCCGACGAGCTTCAGCCTGACCTTCACCAAGCCCGGCACCTACGCCTACGCCTGTATCGTGCACATCTTGGAGGGGATGGTCGGAACGGTTATCGTGAAGTAGAACGTAGACCAACAAGCGGAGGGCCGGCGGGGCAACCGCCGGCCCTTTCCTTTATGAGCAGCCTCCACGCGGAACCGGCCAGGCCCGCTGCGTCAGGGGATCCGGTAGCTGACCAGTTCGCTCCCTCCGTCTCGGTCGGGGCCCGGGTCGGTCTGCTCCCGCTCGACCTTCACGACCCCCACGCGGAGGGCGTACCAGGTGCGGATCGTCACGGTGACATCGTCCCGCTTCGTCACCGATTCCACCGCCGGCGCTTTCCCGCCGCCGGGAGCAGTAGCAGCGCGAGCAGGGCGAGCAGGACTGGCCGCAGCGGGGCGACCTCAGCGCGCGTAGATCACGATCTGCCAGAAGGGCGTCCGCCGGGAGCACCGCGGGCGCAGGCCGTGGCGCCGCACGATGGCGTCCACCGCGGCGGTGGCATGGACGAAGATGCGGAACGGGTTGCGGACGAGGCGGAAAACAGTGTTCTGCGCGGGCACGGCCGCCCGGATCCACCACGCATCCCGCGGATAGACGAGTCCGTAGAGACGGCGGGCGCGCAGCGCGGAGAGGCCGACCAGCGCCTCCAGGGCATGATAGCAGCAGATCACCCGGTCGAGGGTGACGATGTCGTGCGGCTCGATCCGCGGCGCCACCTCCACGAAGTCGCCGTGGTGATAGACAACCCGGTCGGCGTGCCCCAGCCGGGCCACCTCTGCCCGCGCGGCATCAAGGTACGCGGATGACGCGTCCACGGCGGTGGCGCTGCGGACCCCCGCGCGCAGCAATTCATGCTGGATGGCGCCCACCCCGCCGCCGATGTCCAGCAGCGTCAGCCCGGCGACCCCCTCCGCTTTGAGCGCGTCGATGAGCAGCCGCGTGGTGCCGCCGGGGCCAGCGGCGCGATACTGCCTCAACTCGCGCTCGGCGGCGCGCCGGTCGAACATTCGCTCGATGCCCTGACATTGCGCGCAGCTCATCGGTGATCAGACGGGGAAGCGAAATTACACCGGGGCCCCGCCCCGCAGATAGGCCATGATCTCGTCGACCAGGCGCTCAGCGGCTCCCGGCGGGCCCATCACCTCACGCAGCTCCTGCCCCACACGTTCCAGCGGGCCGTGCACGGTCTCCAGTAACTTCGCGGCGGCCTCCTCGGCCGTGAACGCGCCGGAGAGTTCCGGGACCACTTCCCTCCTCAGCTTGCGATTCGGCAGCGCCAGCCACCGAACGCGCCGGAAGTAGGCCAGGAGCAGGCTGCGCTTCAGCGGCTTGCCGACGAGGGGCACGGTATGCAGATAGCCGATCAGGCCGGGGAAGGGATACAACTCCGGGTAGTGCGTGGGCAGGAGCACGATCATCGGTACCCCCAACGCCGCCAGTTCCGCCGTGTTCGTCCCGGGGAACGTCACAGCCAGATCGGACTCGGCCATCACCGCGCCGGAGGTCTGGATCTCGAGGCGGATGCCGCGCGGCGAGACCAGGTACCCGAGGGGGCCGCCCTTCTCCCAGCGGGCGCTCTCGCCTTCCAACACGCGCCCCGCCTCATCGCCGGCGGCGGCCTTCAACTCCTCGAGCGAGATATAGTCCGCCTTGGCCAGCATCCAGCGCGCCTGCGGCAGCGCGGGGGCCGCCAGCCCGGCCACTTTGACGCAGAAGGGGAGCAAGTGTTTGAGGGTGAGGGTCCGGCTGCCCGGGAAGATGCCGATGGTCTGCGGCGGGTGGAAAGGCGCCTGGCGGTGCGGCGTGCGCATCCAGGCGGCGTCCACCATCATGTTGCCGACGACGGCGGAGCGGCCGTCGGACGACCGGCGCGGCAGCGCACTCTCGTCGGTGACGAAGACTCTGGCAAACCAGGGACGATCGTTCTCGCTGGTCTCGATGTAGGCCAGGCAGGCGTAGCGCCACTTCCGGGCCAACACGAAACTGAGGAAGGGTTCCCCGCCGAAGTGGACCAGGCAGCCGGGACGGCCCTTCTCGAAGCCGGCCGGCAGCGGGCCGCCGTATAGGTAGCGCATCGTCTCCTTCACCCCGGCGACGGCGTCGATCCCCTCGATCGTCTTCACCACCGACACCTCGGCCCCGGAGGCGAAGACGTAGGGCAGGACGGCCACGCAGATCCGCAGCCCGGGGGCGCGCCGCTTCAGCGCGGCGGCGAAGGGATACAGCCAGCCGGAGATCTCTCCCGGCCCGTTGACCGTCACAATGATCTGGTGGTGATTCAGCGGCTCCATCGGCCCCCGACCGCGCGGTCCCGCCACCGCCTCGCTGGTCAGCCTACCATACCCGTTCCGCGGCCCACAATTACAGGTGGTAGCGCTCGCCCATCCACTCCTTCAGCCGGCGGAAGTCCTCGACCGCAAACCCGTACGCCCGGGTGACCATCGGCTCCGGCATCCCCAGCACGTCGCGGAAAAAATCGGTCGGCTTCTCCGACGTGAACTTGAACCACTCCGGGTGCTCGCGGGAGACCCGCTCCAGCATGCGCTGGTAGACGCCCCGGCCTTTGGGTTCGATGATCACGCCGTGGATGCCCTGGCAGCCGCGCCGGAGGAGGTGGTCGACGAAGCCGAGCGCCAATCGCGTGTAGAGGTTCTGCCTGTACCCCTCCGGCACCACGTTGCAGTGGTAGTGGGCGGGGAAGGTCTCCAGCGGGATGTGCGGCGCCTCCCGCCAGGACTTGAGGACGAGCCAGCGGAGGAACCGGTGGGTCACCGGCTGGCGGTATTGTCCGCTGGTCCAACGCCAGACGACTCTCGCGAGAATCGGCGGCACGACCCGGCGGGCCATCACCCGGATGTGGCGGCGGGTGTCGACGCAGCCGAGGAGGTACGCCACCACCCTGCCGTCCTGCTCCGCCACCCAGGCCGATTCCGGCTCGAAGTCGGTGTAGTAGCGGGTCCAGTAGTCGGCGAAGAGTTCGCCGTCCTCGAAGACCGCATCGTAGCCCAGATTCCGGTACGCCGTGCGGCGGCAGATCTCGCGCACCGCCTCTCGGTCCGCCGGACGGTAGGGGCGGATTGCCGCCCGGGGAGTTTTGGATTCCGCGGGGCGGGCCGGCTCCGGTTCAGCGGCCATAGTGCACGCCGCCCCACTCGACCTGACGCCGGCGCAGCACCAGCCCCAGCACGCGCAGGCCGATCAGAACTGCCACCGGCTCGTAGATCAACGCGTACGGCAGGAACGAGATCCGGCGCGCCGCCAAGACGGCCAGCGCCGTGAACGCCGCGCCCAGCGCGTACCGCAGAAGGAAAAGCTGCAGCGCGAGCGGTCCGGCAACGAGCGCGCCCAGCGCCAGGAGCGGCAGCGGCAGGATCCACGCGCCCAGCGCGACCGACAGCGCGGAGACGCCGCCGGCGCTGGTCCGCTGCGCGCGGCGCACCAGGTCGCCCCAGTTGGGTGCGGCGCCGACGGACACGAGGGGATGGCTCTGAAAAACCAGCCGGAATCCGTGCCGGCGCAGGGCGCGGGCAAAGGCCAGGTCTTCGGTCAGGGCGAACCCCGTGCCCTCAAACCCG
>LDXQ01000115.1 GCA_001443485.1 Candidatus Sysuimicrobiota bacterium CSP1-3 | reverse complement strand
CTCGTGCTCCAGGCTTGTGCCGGTCGCCAGCGCGGCGGCGCGCGCGCACTCGATGACTCGCCGGAGCACCTCCTCGGCGTAGGTCCCGTCCATCGCCCTGACGGAAAACAGCGCCTCGGTGCGGTCGGGGATGACGTTGGCCGCCGCGCCGCCGTAGGTGATGATGCCGTGCACCCGGGCGTCGTCACGCAGTTGCTGGCGGAGCAGGCCGATGGCGACGAAGAACTGGATCATCGCATCCAGCGCGTTCAGGCCCTCATGTGGGGCGGCCGCGGCGTGTGTCGCCTTCCCCAGAAACCGCACCTTCAGGCGGAAGGACGCGAGCGACGCGCGCACCGGCAGGGTGGCGTTGCTGGGGTGGAACATCAGCGCCGCGTCGATGCCCTCGAACGCGCCGCGATCCAGCATCAAGACCTTCCCGCCCCCACCCTCCTCCGCGGGTGTACCCAGGACGATCACACGCCCCGGCACCCAGTCGAGGACCTGGCGCAGGCCGACGGCCGCACCCAGCGCGCCGGTGCAGATCAGGTTGTGGCCGCAGGCGTGGCCGATCTCCGGCAGGGCGTCGTACTCCGCCAGGAGCGCCACCGTGGGGCCGTCGTTCCGGCCGCGCGCCTCCGCCCGGAACGCGGTCTCCAGACCGGCGAGGGGGCGCTCGACGGTGTAGCCCCAGCGCCGCAGAGCCTCACTGAGGCGGTCCGCCGAGCGGTGCTCCTGGAATGCCACCTCCGGGTGGGCGTGGATGTCCAGCGCGAGTTCCCACAGTTCGTCCGCGGCCTCGTCGATCGCCGCCAGCACCTCGCCGCGCAGCGCTTCCGTAGAAGTCTTCATAACGCCTCCGGCCGGACGCGAGCGAAGCGGCGCCTGCCAACCCGCACCACCATCCCGTCGCGCACCTCGATCTCCGCGTCGACGGCGGTGACCCGCTGCCCGTCCACCGCCACGCCACCCTGGCTGATCAGCCGCTTGGCCTCACTCTGGCTCTTCGCCAGGTCGAGGTCCACCAGCAGACGCACGGCTTTGCGACGAAGGACGTCGCGCGCACCGGCGCGGAGCCCCGCCAGCCGGACCTCCGGCATCTCCTCGGGGGTGTCCTTCGCCCGGAAGACCCGGTCGAAGGCCTCTTCCGCCGCCGTCGCGGCGTCCGCGCTGTGCCACATGCGCACGATCTCGCGCGCCAGCCGCCGCTTGGCGTCCCGCGGGTGCAGGCTGCTGTCGGCCAGCCCTCGCGTGATGCGCGCCAGTTCGTCGGCGGGGACGTCGGTCGCGAACTCGAAGTACTCGGGCATCGCGCCGTCCGGAATGGACATCACCTTCCCGTACATTTCTCCCGGCGGGTCGGTGATGCCGATGGCGTTGCCCAGCGACTTGCTCATCTTTTCCACGCCGTCCACGCCGGGCAGGAGCGGCGTGAGCAGCACCACCTGCGGGGCCTGGCCGAATTCGCGCTGCAGATCGCGCCCCATCAGGTTGTTGAACTTCTGGTCGGTGCCACCCAACTCGACGTCCGCCTGCAGCGCCACCGAATCGTAGGCCTGGCAGAGGGGGTAGAGGATCTCGTGCAGGTGCAGGGCGACGCCGCCGCGCAGTCGCGTCTGGAAGTCGTCCCGCTCCAGGATGCGCGCCACCGTGGTCTTCGAGGCCACGCTGATCACGTCGGCAAAATGCAGCGGCGAAAGCCACTGGCTGTTGAAGGACACGCGCGTGCGCGCCGGATCGAGGATGCGGCCGTACTGGTCCCGGTAGGTGGCGGCGTTGGCCTCGACCTGCTCCGGGGTGAGCATCCGGCGTGTCTGGTTCCTCCCGGTGGGGTCGCCGATCAGCGCCGTGAAGTCGCCGATGACGATGATGGCCTCGTGCCCGAGATCCTGGAACTGCCGTAATTTGCGCAGGACGATGGCGCTGCCAATGTGCAGGTCGGGCGCGGATGGGTCGAGCCCCAGTTTGACGCGCAGGGACCTCCGCTCCCGCAGTTTCGCCAGCAGGTCTTCTTCGGAGATGATCTCCACCGCACCGCGCCGGAGGATCTCCAACTGGTCTTCCGGAGAGAGTTGCTTCAGCGCATCAGCCATGGTTCTTCACGCCGTCACCGATTGAGGACCTGACGGCCCAGCCGCCACAGTGTCCGTCCGGCGCCGACGGCGAGGCTGCGCCCAGTGCGGAACGCGGCGCGGGTGACCAGTCGGCCCGAGCGGTTCACGCGCGACAGGTCGGCGTTGAGGATCTCGCGACTCAGGTCGGACGCGGCCAGATGCGCCTCGGCCACCTCGGCGGGCGCCGCCTGGAGCGTGCGGCGCAGTGTCCACAGCGCGACGCCCAGATCGTCCAGTTGCCCCAGCACGGGGATGAATCCGGGGATGAGGTCGATGGGCGACAGGAGGTACCCGACCCCGCCGAGCAGGAGGATGCGGTGCCGTCGCTTGATCCGCCGATCCCGCACCAGCGCCCAGGCCAGGCGCGAGTAGGCCGGCAGCCGGCGCAGCACCGGCATCAACTCCATGCGCAGGAGCGGGAGGGTCCCCTCAGACATTGAGCTCCACCACCGTTACACCTTCGCCACCCTCCGCCGGATTTCCCAGCCGGAAGGCGCGCACGTGGGGATGCCCGCGCAGAAAATCCTGCACCGCCCGCCGCAGCGTGCCCGTCCCCTTGCCGTGGATCAGCGTCACCTGCGGCAGGCGCGCCAGCACGGCTTCATCCAGATAGCGATCCACCTCCGGCAGCGCTTCGTCCACGGTCTGCCCGCGCAGCGAGAGTGACGCAGGCACGGCGCGCGGCATCTCCGCCATCCCCGACGTCCCACCCGGGGCCGCCCGCACGGCGCCGGCCTGTGCGGGTTCCTCCACAGCACGCAGCGCCCGCAGCGGCAGGCGCGTGCGGACCGTCCCCACCTCGATTTCCACTTCTCCTCGCGAATCCGGAGGCGTGAGCACGCGACCCGTCTGCGCCAGCGCTGGGACGTACACTCTCTGGCCCACTTCCGCGCTGCCCAGTGGCGTTCCCGCGGTTTCCGGCGGGGCCTCGGCCGTGGCCCGCTCTGCCCACTCCGCGGTCAGATCCGCCAGCCGGCGGCGGGCCGCCTGGACCGCGTCTTGCGTGCGGGCGGAGCGGATCTCGTGCAGTACCGCCTCCAGTTCCGCACGCGTGCGGCGCAGCCACTCCTCCGCCTCGCGCCGCGCCTCCGCCACCAGGCGCCGCCGCTCCGCCTGCATCCGCGCCATCTCCGCCTGATAGCGCTCGGCGAGGGTGCCGGCCTCCTGCCGCAGGCGCTCCGCCTCCTCGCGGTCCCGCGCGGCGCTCTGGCGGTCGCTGGCCATGTCCCGCAGGAGCTCGTCCGCCCGGACGCGGTCCGGCGAGAGGAAAGACTGCGCGCGCTCCACGATTTTCGGAGAGAGTCCCAGGCGCTGCGCGATGATCAGGGCGTTGCTCTGCCCCGGTTGGCCGATCAGCACGCGGAAGGTGGGCTGCAGCGTCTCCGCATCGAACTCCACCGAGGCGTTCTCCACGCCGGCGAGTTGATAGGCGAGCGCCTTCAGGTCGTTGTTGTGCGTCGTCACCGCGGTGCGGGCGCCGCGGGCGAGGAGGGTCTCGATGATCGCCCGGGCCAGCGCCGCCCCTTCGGTCGGGTCGGTCCCGGCGGCGACCTCATCCAGCACGACCAGGGCCGGCGGACGCAATTGCGTGAGGATGTCCACGATCGCCCGTAAATGCGAGGAGAAGGTGGAGAGGTTCTGCTCGATGGACTGCTCGTCTCCGATGTCCGCGAAGACCTGCGGGAAGACGCTAATCGTCGAGCCCTCCGCTGCCGGGATGTGCAGCCCCGCCTGCGCCATCAGCGTGAGCAGGCCGATCGTTTTGAGGGTGACGGTTTTGCCGCCGGTGTTCGGCCCGGTGAGGATCACCGTCTGGAAGCGACCGCCGAGTTCGACGTCGATCGGCACGACCCGGTCGGCACCCAGGTGCAGCAGCAGCAGCGGATGGCGCGCCCGCCGCAGATCGAGCGATTGCGTATCGGCCAGGCGCGGCTCGACGCAGGCGAAGCGCTCGCTGAGGGCCGCCTTGGCCAGCGCCAGATCAATCGAGCCCAGGGCCGCCAACGTTGCGGTGATCGAATCGGACTCCTCCGCCACCGCCTGGCTGAGCTCTGTGAGCAACCGCTGGATCTCCGCCCGTTCCATCGCCAG
The DNA here is from genome assembly GCA_001443485.1 of Candidatus Sysuimicrobiota bacterium CSP1-3. Classification (GTDB taxonomy): domain Bacteria; phylum Sysuimicrobiota; class Sysuimicrobiia; order Sysuimicrobiales; family Humicultoraceae; genus Humicultor. The sequence continues at coordinate 1,581 of LDXQ01000115.1, read as the reverse complement.
CAACTCTCGCTGCCGGTTGCCCAACGGAACGATGGACAGCGGTTCCATAAAGACCGTGGCCCCGCTGCTGGACTGATCGTGGACGATCCCCGGAAACTGCCCCTTGGCCTCCTGTCGGACGGGAATGACGAAGCGGTCCGACCGGATCATGATCAGCGGTTCCTGTACCATCCGGCCGTAGGTGGGATCGCGCAGGATGGAGTCCAGCGCGTCTCGCACGCGACGTTCGAGGGTGCGCTGCTCGATACGGATGCGGCGCAGATCGGCGCTGGCGTCGTCGCGCACCTGCCCTTCGTCGTCGAGCACGGCGGCGATCCGTTCCTCGAGGTGCGGCAGTGCCGTGATCCGGCCGGCGACCGCAGCGAGGTGCGGCGCCTTCGCGCGGTGGCCTTCGAGGAACCCTTTGAGCCGGCGCGCTACCTGCAGGGTCTGGGCCACGTCGAGGAGTTCCTGCGGGTCAAGCATCCCCCCGGCGGTCGCGCGCCGCAGGGAGGCCCGCAGGTCGCGGGCGCCGCGCAGCGGCACCTCCCCCACCGCACGCAGGGCGACGGCCTCAGTCGTCTCCCCCAGGCGGGCGCGGCAGAGTTCGATCTCCCCCACCGGCTGAAGCGCCGCCGCCTGCTCCCGTCCTATCGGCGTGATCGTCTCCGCGGCCAGCAGGTCCAGGACCTTCGCATACTCCAGGACGCGTAGCGTGCGGGGATCCACGACTATGACCCTACCCCTACGCTGCGTAGCACAGCCGGCGTAATGTCGGTGATCGCGGTGACGTCACGGAAGTGATGGCGGGCCGGCCCCGTCACAAGCGTCGGCACCGGATTCGTCGTGTGGAGCCGTGTGCGGCCGTCTTCCAGGTTTCCGTGGTCGCTGGTCACGACCAGGGTGGCCTCCGGGGGGAACGCGGCGATGACCCCGGCCAGCATCTCGTCCACCATCTCGACGATCATCACAGGATCGACGTCGACGCGGCCGTGGGCGACCAGATCCGTGAGGAAGAACTCAAACAGCACGAAATCGTGCGTTGCGGCCAGGCGCGCCAGATTCTCCCCCGCCTGAAACGGTGTGAGCAGGGGAAGGTCGTACCCCCAGGAGCGCAGTCGCCGGTTCGTCAGGTCGTGGAAGACGGCGTCGCCGCGGCGTAGGTCCTCAACCGTGCGCAGCCGGACGCCGGCACTCAGGGCCGCGGTGGTGATGGCGCCGTGGCGCAGTCGCCGCGCGGCGACGGCCTCGTGGTACTCCTCCGTGTAGGCGTTGGCCAGGGCGACGCCGCGACCGGCGGCGCTCAGCCGGGAGAAGAGGTTGTGCTCGGCGAGCAGGGCCCGCAGGTCGGTCGTGGGATAGGCGGTGACATGACGGCCGACCAGTGCGGGCGCGTTGAGGCCCGTCAGCAGGGCGGTCTGTCCGGTGGCACTCTGCGGCAGGCCGGCAACACCGAGAGTGGCATCCGTCGGGATAAGCAGGGTGCCGTTCAGGTCGACGCGCTCGGCCCCGGCCAGCGGACGCCCCAGCAGGCTGCGCAGGGTCGGGGGGTGGGCGGCGACCCATGGATTATGGGCGGGATCCGCCTCGCCGAGCCCTACG
>LDXQ01000114.1 GCA_001443485.1 Candidatus Sysuimicrobiota bacterium CSP1-3 | reverse complement strand
CCCGGGTTCGGGGCGCATCGGTTCGGGCATCATGGGGGCGGCCGGAGGCATAGCCGGAGCCTTAGCCGGAACGGCCTTCTTCACGACCCGCTTCCGGGTTGGCGCCTTCCGACGGGGCTTGACCGCAGCTTTCCTGACGACCCTCTTCTTGGGGGCTGCCCTCTTCCTGACCACCCTCTTCTTTGCCTTGGCCACTTTCCGCCGAGCTGCCGTCCTCCGGGCCCCCGCCCGGACACTCCGGGCGGAGCGCCTCGCGGCTTTCGCCTTCCGCTTTGCGGCCACGCTCATCCTCCCTTCGGTGCCAGATCACTCCAAATCCTAACAGCATTAGCGTACCACGCACTGGATTTTCTACGACATCGGAAACTCCTGCAACCGCCCCGATTGCCCGTCAAGTCGGGTGATGACCGGCGCGTTACCACTAGCCAGTCGCCCAAGTGGAAGATGGACTCGGGCGGTTACTCCGATAGTCGGGGCGCCCACACCGCGCCCCGGTGTTCGGCAGGGCAGAAGCTCCCGTTCATAAATGACAAGCAGGACGCAGGCGGAAACCCGCGTCCTGCTCGCCTTCTAACTGGTAGCGGGGGCAGGATTTGAACCTGCGACCTTCGGGTTATGAGCCCGACGAGCTACCGGACTGCTCCACCCCGCGTCGACAACCTACATTATACGGGAGTCCGAGGGGCTGTCAAAGACCCCAGAGAGCCCTGCGTATGACCGTCGCCTGGGCCAGGGCGGCCCCTTTTCGTTCCTTACCCCAGCCGCGGCGCCGTGACGGGCCGAACTCCCAGGGCCGTCTCGACGTCGGCGACGTGATTGTGAATCGTGATCTGCGCAGAGCCAGCATACAGCAGGCCGACCGCACTGAGGGCAGCGTTCATCAACAGGCTGCCGGAGTCCCCGCCCGCCGCCATGGCCGTCGTAACGATCTGGTGCCGGAACTGCGCCACCCCGGACGCGCCGTAGCCGACGTTGACCGTAGCGTTGACGGCCAGGACACGCCCGACGGTAACCTGTGTGGTTCGGCCGGCTTTGATCACCTGCCCACCGACAAACGCCTGGTCGATCCCCCTCGGGAGCAGCAACCCGAGGATGGACGCGGTGACATTCCGACTGAACGTCGGCCGCGCCACGGCCGCGTCCACGAGATTGTACCCCGAGCGGCCGAATATGATGGGCTCGAACCGGTCGAGTGTGGCAATCCCATCGGCGGGGTAGACCCCTCCATCGAAGGGCCCGGGCTGCAGAATCAGGTCACCGGGCTGCCCTCGGTTCGTGGCGGCCAGAACGTGGTTGTTGCTGAGGATCAGGTAGTCACCGGGGCATTCCTCTCGTGTGGGGGCACAGCAACCGTCCTTTTCCAGTCTGCCGCAGCAGCGGCGGATATCGCGGACCAGACACCCAAGCGTCCCCGCGGTGATATTGTGATGGCCGATACTGTAGCCGGGCAGGGCCGGTCTGACCGGCGCATTGAACACGAGGGCCTCGATCTTCCCCACTTCGACAACGTCTGTGGGCACGCCGGCGATGTCTTCGGGGATCCGCGAGGCCCGGGGCACTTTGGCCAGGGGGAGTTTCCGTTCGACGAACACGGTGAGGGACCACTTCTTGGTCGGCTTCCCTTTCGTCATCTTGAGGCTGGCCGCAACACCGACGACGTTCTCCAGCGCCAGCAGCTCGGCCTCATGCTTGTCTTGAACCTCGGCGATGCGGGCGGTCTCGTTGATTTCCTCAGACCGTTCGATAATCTCCTCGCGTTGGGCCCCAAAGTACGTGTGCCAGACGTCCGCGAACTTCTCCCCTGCCGCGTGTTCGGAATCGCTCCACTCCCTGAGATCGCTCACGATGCGCGCTCCTCCCGTAATGAACTCTGTTGCAGGCTGCGACGACGCGCCAAGGAAGCAGCCCGGCGCCCGGTTAGCCGGAGAGTGCCTCTACGGCACCGACCTCCACCACGTCCACAGGCACGCCCTCGATCTTCCTCGGCAAGACCTCGCCCTTGCCCAATCTGGCTCGCGGAACTTTCTGCTTCACGTAGACGACGAGGCACGGTTCACCGGTCGGCTTCCCGCGCTTCATCCGGATCCCCTCGGATACGCCGATGACGTTGGGATAGCGCATCAACTCGGCCTCGTACTTCATGCGGAGTGCAGCAATCCTGGCGTCGTCGATCCGCGACATTGGTGCGTCCCGCGCCCCCTTCTCGGCGGCCTCAGATTGGGAGAAGAACTCCTCCCACGCCTGGCGCCTCCGCTCCCCCTCCGCCATCTGCGCAGGAGTCCACTCGGGCGGAAGTCCTCGCTTCACCGGGCACCACCTCACCGGGCGGCTGACTCTCCTGCGGCTGCGTGCTACTGCCCACAGCCATTCTACCGCTGCCGCCTTCTCCTCCGGTACGCGCACGGTGTCGGAGCCCACGCACGGAAGGGTAACCCTGAGGCGCCACAGCGCAACGGGGCGGGCGATCCCGGGTGCGTCAAAGGCCGATCTCGATGGCTTCCCAACCCGAGTTCCCGTGCCCGCCGCTCCAGCTGTTGTTGAGCACCGCGCGATCCCAGACGTCGATGCGCACGACGTAGCAGCATGGGACGATCCGCGGATCGCTCCATGGATCCCACAGGAATGTGGTCGGCACCGGGTAACCCTGATCGGCCAGGTTCCCGTTGTAGGTCTTGGACAGCGGCACGCTTGACGTGTCGACGATCGGGACGGACAGCCCCGAATTCCCCTGAGCGGCGACGTTGAGCCGGCTGAAGCTCCTCGCGTCGAAGGCCTGCACGGTCACCTCGATCAAGCCGTCTCCCTTCTTGACCTTGCCGCACTTGAGCAGCACCGTGGTCCCGTCAGGTTTCTTCAGCCGGAGACTGATCAGGGGCATCGGCGGCGGGGTGTTGTCGGTCTGAACGACCTGCGGGCTGCTCACCCGCGTGTTGCCGCCGCCGTCCCGCACGCGCAGCCGCAGGTAGTAGATACCATCAGGCAGCACTGGGGTCGTCCAGTCGAGCAGGCGCTTCTCGGCGATGGTGTTGGGCCCGCCGTTGGAATCGGGGATGCCGTCCGCGGGGTCGGTGCGGGCGGCGGTCGAATCGAAGATGTTGAACCACCCCGGGTCGGCCCCACCCGACGGAATGCGCGTCACCGGCTGGATGAAGGGGAAGACCGGGATGTAGTTGTAGCCGTGCACCGGCTCCGTCATCGGCGTGTACGGGCCCGCGGGATTCGAGGCGACTTCGACGAGATACTGGGTCGCCGGCGGCATGTTGAAGACGCCCCGCAGCTCGGCCGAAGCCCCGAACGGATGGTCACCGACGCCGGCGGCGGGGCTTGGCGGCGGGACCTGCCCCGGGGGGAGGCTGGACCCGTCGCCGAAGCCCTGCGGGCCGATTTGAGAGATCGGGATCGACCCCACCCGAGTGATTAAAGGGAGCGGCGGGCACAGTTGCTCGCAGATCAGCCGGCAGCGCACGGCGCAGAGCCAGTGGCAGAGCTGGTGACAGAATCGCTCGAGCTTGTGCTCGGCGATGAGCCTCCCGAATGCCGCAACGTCCTCGTGGTCGACAGCCTCCACGAAGCTCCGGAGGAGGCTGTCGTCGGCAGCGATGCGCGCGGTGACCCTGGCGAACTCGCGGATCTCCGAGATCGAGGCCTCCTCTTGCTTCCGGAGAGGACCACACAGCTTGAAGCAGGTCAAGACGCAATGCTTGGTGCAAAGCCACCGGCAGATCAACCGGCACCGATCGCGCAGATGGAGTCGGGTCAGCTCGGCGTCGAACCGGGCGGCATCGCGGGCGCGAAACGCCTCGACGACTCGCTTGAAGGACGCTTCATCATCGGCGAGCGTCGCGACGGCCTCGGCGGTCTGTCGCAACTCGAGGAGTCGTTCATCCTCAGAACGCCGATCTTCCATGGGCACACCTCCTGGTTACTCCCTGCCCCGAGCGGTCACGCCTCGAGGGCCGCGGGGGTGGAAGCCGGCGGGCGTTGCTATCCCGCTTCGTTAGTTTCCTGAACTTCCTTATCAGTGAATGGCGGAGATGAATTTTTCGCTTGGATGAGACTCCGCCTGGAATGAGGCCGCAGCCATCGTCAGTTGGCTGGGTTGCAGCAGCAGAAAAATCAACGCCTTCCCGCAGGGGGAAGGCGCCTCACCTCCCCGTTCGGCAACCCGGCCGACTGACTGTCGTCAGTCCCGAGGCTTTGCGAACCGCCCTCGCGGGCGGGGTGCCTTTATCGCGGGACGAAAACCTACACGCTCTTTGTTTTTCGAATCATACCGCTCTGGATTCCGGAGTGTCAAGATTGAACATGTGTACGCTATCCTGTCGGACGCGAAGAGCGCATTGCTCCCTCCGGGGTCGGCTACCCCCTGCCCAATGCTGGCGAGTACCAGGAACTAGCGATACAGCCACCGGTAGATGCCGTAGGACTCCAGCACTCGCTGGATGTAGGCGCGCGTCTCGGGAAACGGGATGCGCTCGACGAAGAGATCAGGATCGGTCCGGCGCTGCCGGGCGAACCTCCGTGCGGCGGCGGGACCGGCATTGTAAGCGGCAAGGGCGAGGACGACATCCCCGCCGAAGCGCTGGAGCACCCGGCCGAGATAAGCGGACCCGTAGCGTAGGCTCAACTCCGGGTCCATCAGAGCTCGCGGAGTGATCTCGGCGCCGCCTGCGAGCGCCCGCGCCGTCCCCGGTAGCAGCTGCATCAGACCGATGGCGCCAGCCGGAGAGACTACCCGAGCATCGAACCTGCTCTCTTCCCGTACGACCGCCAGCACCAGATACGGATCAATTCCCGCGGCCGCCGCCGCCGCGCGGACCTGGTCCCAATAGGCTCGCGGGTATGCCAACGCCCACAGCTCCACGTCGGCAGTGGATCCTCCGTAGAGTGCCGGGGAGACGGCCGCCGCCGCCGCCGCGACGGACGCGGGGATCTCCCCCGCGCGACGCCGGTGCACGGCGATGAATCGCAGCGTCTGCGGACCGGCCCTCGATGGAAGCAATGCCTCCGCCTCATCGGCGGCCTCCCGGTCTAACCCCAGCGCGCCAAGTTCCTCATGCGTCGAGGAAAACCGGTCATCGGGAAGGCTGCCGTCACCGGGCGGAGAGATCCGCGCAGGGGCCGGCCACCTCAGCCGGCTCCTGGCGCGCTGACCGTAATAGGTGAGCGGGTAGCGCCGGGCGATCTGTTCGAGGAGGGAGCGAGCGCTTCTCCCCCGCTGCTCATTGGCCTTCGCCGCCCAGTACAGGTTGGCCGCGGCGCGAGACGAAGCGGGAAGGGTCTGGGTTGCACGAAGCCAGATCGCTTCTGCCTGCGCAAACCTCCCGAGCCGGTACTTCAACCAGCCCCGGCGCCAGTGCGCTTCCTCGGCAAAATGCGACCCCGGGAAGCGCCGGACTACCTCCGTGAGGATCGCGTCCGCCGTCCGCCACGCCCCCGCACCCTCTGCCCGAGACGCCAGCGCAAGTAGCGACCGCGCCGCCCAGACGCTTCCCGGATACTGCTGCTCCACACGGTGCCAGACTGACCGCGCTTGCCCGGAGCGGCCGGTGCTGGCCAGGACTCGCCCCAACCAGTACAGAGCGCGGGCGGCCTGCCCGGGATCGCGTGCCGCCTGCTCAAACGCGTACATCGCTGCCCCGGATCGCAGCCGCAGCAAGCCCAGGCGATACCACGCTTCTGCCGCGATGGCGGGTGGGAGGCCCGCACGGATCGCCAGGACCAGATCGCGTTCGGCGGCGGCCTGCTCCCCAAGGTTTAGAAGGCGCGCAGCTCGCTCCATCCTCGCCTCGGGGGGCGGCTCGGGCAAGGGCCCCCCGGAGAGTTCGCGGAGACGCCTCGCGGCGTCCGGCGCAAGCGCGCTGTCCGGGAACGCCCACCAGGCCATGGCGTACGCTTG
>LDXQ01000113.1 GCA_001443485.1 Candidatus Sysuimicrobiota bacterium CSP1-3 | reverse complement strand
GAGCACGCCGGAACAGGCCCGGGCCGCCGTGGCCGCCGGCAAGTACCCGCCGGAGGGGATCCGGGGCGTCGCGGGGACGCGGGCCAGCCGGTACGGCGCTGACCTGCCGCAGTATTTCGCCGAGTGGAACCGCCGCGTGCTCATCGCCGTCCAGATGGAAACGGTGCAGGCCCTGGAGAATGTCGAGGCCATCGCGGCCGTCCCCGGACTGGACGTCCTCTTCATCGGCCCCAACGATCTTTCGGCATCTTTGGGATGCTTCCGCCAGTTCGACCACCCCGCTTTCCGGGCCGCCGCCGAGCACGTCCTCCAGACAGCTCGCCGGGCAGGTGTCGCCGCCGGGTACATGGCGGCCGGGGCCGCCGACGTCCTGACCCGCATCGACCAGGGGTTCCGTTTCGTCGCCCTGGGATCCGACGCCCGCCTGCTCTCGGGCGCCGCCGCGGCCGCATACGCAGAAGTCAGGAAGGGACTCGCCGAACGAGCCTCCGCCGGGTGAAGGTGCGCCATCCCTGCCGGATATAATGAAGGAGCAGGGAATCGCTTCCCGCGCTCGAAGTGGTAATCGTTTCCCATGAACGGCCGGAACGGGCGCACCGTTTCCATCCCCACGATCCGAGATGTGGCCTCCCACGCGGGGGTCTCCGTTGCCACAGTCTCCCGGGTGGTCAACAACAGCCTGCACAAAGTGCATCCCGCCACCAGGCAGCGGGTCCTGCGCTCCGTCCACCGCCTGAGTTACCACCCCAACGTCATGGCCCAGGGCCTCCGCCGGGGGACGTCGCACAGCATCGCGCTGATCGTTCCGGATATCAGCAACCCGTTCTACCCGGCGATCGCCCGCGGGGCGGAGGATGTCGCCCGCCAGCACGGCTATGTCCTGGTGCTGGGCAACACCGATGGCGATCCGGGCCGGGAGCGGGCCTACCTGGATATCCTACGAAAGCGGTGGGTGGACGGCGTCCTCTTTGCCAGCGCCGGCGGTGACGACCGGCACCTTCGCGCGCTGCGGGCAAGCGGGGTCCCTGCGGTCCTCATCGCCCGCGACGTCGCCGCCGGGGCCGTCGACACGGTCCTGGTGGACAGTTACGCCGGGATGCGCCAGGCCACGTCCCACCTGCTGCGTCTGGGCCACCGGCGCATCGCCTACATCGGCGGGCCGCACTCGCTGTCCGTGGCCCGGGAGCGCCTGCGTGGCTACCGCCAGGCGTTGCGCGACTTTAGCGTGCCGCCGGACCCCAGCCTGATCACCTCCGGTGACTTCCGCGTGGACGGGGGCCGCGCGGCCATCCGGCGCCTGATGGAGCGGCGGCGCCTGTTCACTGCCGTGGTGGCCGCCAACGACCTCACGGCCATCGGTGCCATGGAGGCGCTGCGCTCCGCCGGCCGCGGCATCCCCGACGACGTCGCTGTCGTCGGCTTCGACGACATTCCCTTCGCCGCTTTCGTCGACCCACCCCTGACCACCGTCGCTCAACCGACCTACCGGCTGGGCGCGCTGGCGATGGAAAGGCTCCTCGCCCTGATGCGCGAGGAGGCCGCCACCACACGGCGGATCATGCTGCAGCCCCAGTTGGTCGTCCGCCGCTCCTGCGGCGCCTACCTGCTGGCCGGCCCGACGAGCTGACGGGTATCCGGCGGCGCGCGACTCCTCTCGTGGGGATGCCTGCAGAATCCGCTGCGATCTCGGTACGGATGGAGGAGACGAGATGAAGGCTCTTGTCCTGGAAGCGGACTGGCGGCCGCGGGATGGCTATGCGCCTACCGCCTGGGAAGTGGAGACCCGCAAGGCGATCACCGGCAGCAGCGTCTGGCACCGCCCGCGGCTGGCGCTGGAGGCCCTGGCCCAGCCCGGACTCGGGCCCAAGGACGTGCTGATCCGGCCGCGCGCCTGCGGCGTCTGCGGGTCGGACGTGCACTTCGTGGAGACGGACGACCAGGGCTACGTGCTCTACCCCGGGCTGACGCGCTTCCCCGTCGTCATCGGCCACGAGTTCTCCGGCGAGATCGTGGAGGTCGGCCGCGAAGTGACCGACGTACGCGGGGGCGACATGGTCACCTGCGAGGAGATGATCTGGTGCGGCGAGTGCATCCCCTGCCGCAACGGCTACCCCAACCAGTGCGAGCGGCTGGAAGAGATCGGCTTCACCATCCACGGGGCGCAGGCGGAGTACATCACCGTCGGGGCCAAGTACTGCTGGAAGATCAACGAGCTGGCCGAGGTCTACGGCGACGTGGACAAGGCCTACGAGGCCGGGGCGCTGACCGAGCCCACCACCGTCTCCTACAACGGGATGTTCACCCGGGCCGGCGGGTTCAAGCCGGGGGGGTACGTCGTCGTCTACGGCACCGGGCCGATCGGCTTTGCCGCCATCGCCCTGGCGCGCGCCGCCGGCGCCGGCCGGATCATTGCTCTTGAGGTCTCCCCGCTGCGGCAGGAACTGGCGCGGAAGGTCGGAGCGGACGACGTCTTCGACCCGGTGGCGCTGCAAAAGCGGGGGACGAGGCCCCGCGAAGTGGTCATGGAGCTGACCCACGGGCAGGGCGCGGACATGCAGGTGGAGGCCGCCGGCGCGATGAGCAAGACGGTGCCGGAGATGGAAGAGTCCCTGGCCATCGGCGGCAAGATCGTGATCATCGGCCGCGCGGCGGAGCGCGCGCCCATCTACCTGGAGCACTTCCAGACCCACGCCGCCCAGATCTTCGGCGCGCAGGGGCACTCCGGGTACGGGAACTTCCCGAACGTCATCCGGTTGATGGCGGCGCGGCGGATCGACCTGACGCCGATCATCACCAGCCGTTTTTCTCTGGCGCAGGGGGTGGAGGCGCTGCAGAAGGCGATGCGGCGCGAGGACGGCAAGATTATGATTCGCTCGTAGCCCCGAGGGTGGAGGGGGGGTGAGCAGGCCAAGATAGGCAATTGCGCCCGGCGTGGCGCAAGAGACCCAGGACGCGAGGGGGGAGATGTATGAAGAGAGGGATCCTGGTCGCGCTACTGACCGTCGCCCTGGTAGGCACCCTCAGCTACACGGCTCGGCTGCCAGCGGCACCCCAGCAACTGTCATTCTTCGTCATCGCGCACACCGGCCCCGGCGACCCCTTCTGGGCGGTCGTCAACAAGGGCGTGAACGACGCGGGCAAGGTGCTGGGGGTGAAGGCAGTGTTCCAAGGGCCGGCGTCGCGGGACATCCCGGCTCAGGTCAACATGGCCCGCGCGGCGATCAGCGCTCGGGCCGCCGGCATCGCCATCTCGGTGAGCGACCCGCCGGCGATCGGCCAGGTCATCCGGGACGCCCGCGGTAAGGGCATCCCGGTCGTGGCCATCAACGTCCAGGAGCCCGCCGACTACAAGGGCGAGCCGATTCCCTACATGGCCTATATCGGCATGAATGAGTACGAGGCCGGCAAGAACGTCGCCCGCTACCTCCTGCCCAAGATCCCGCAGGGGGCCAAGGTCCTGATCTCGATGCACGAGCCCGGGCACGTCGGCCTGGAGGCGCGCGCCCGGGGCATCCGGGAGGTGCTGACGGCGGAGCGGGGCGCCAAGGTGGAGACGCTGGACACCACCCAGGACCCGACCAAGTCGCTGTCGACGATGCGCGCCTTCCTGAAGGCGAACCCGGACACCAAGGCCCTGTTCACGCTGGGACCGCTGGGGGCCATCCCCGCGATCAAGATGATCCGGGAGGACAAGCTGGCGGGGAAGATCGTCATGGCCTCCTTCGACATGGACGCGACGACGATCCAGGCGATCAAGGAGGGGCTCGTGGAGGCCACCGTGGACCAGCAGCAGTACCTGCAGGGGTTCATCTCGGTGGTCCAGCTCTACCTCCACGCCAAGTACAAGCTGGCGCCGACCGACTACAACACCGGCCGGGGTCTCGTGACGAAGGAGACCGCGGCGACCGTAGAGTCGCTGGTCAAGCAGGGGTACCGGTAATTCCCGCGGGGGTGGGGGCGGCGCTCGTCCCCACCCCCGTCACGGACGGCGGTGAGGGACGTGGGCGATAAGGCGATCTCTGGTGGGGCCGAAGCCAAGGCCGTGAAGATGCTGCCGGCCGCTCCCCCGGAGCGGTGGCGGCGCCTCCTGGCGATCCGTGAGTTGGGCGTGCTCATTGCGCTCATCGCCCTCATCGTCATCTTCACCTTCCTCCAACCAGCCTTCCTCACCCTCGACACGTTCGGGGATATCCTGACGCAGGCGGCCGAATTGGGCGTGGCGGCCGTCGGGGTCACGTTTCTGATGATCGCGGGGGAGTTCGATCTCTCCGTCGGCTCGACCTTCGCCTTCGCCGGGGTGCTGCTCGCCCTCCTGGTGACACGGTTCTCGGTGTCCCCGTTCCTGGCCGTGCCCGCGGCACTGCTCTTCGCCGGGGTCATCGGTTTGCTGAATGGGCTGATCACGCTGGCCACGCGCATCCCATCCTTCATCACCACGCTGGGGACGATGATGATGTGGCGCGGCCTGGCCCTGGCCATCACGGGCGGCTGGCCGATCAGCATCCTCACCGCGTCCACCCTCCTCGACGTCCTGGGGGGCAGGGCGGTGTACAGCACGCTCCGCATCTCGGCGCTCTGGCTGCTGATCGTGACCGCCGTCTTCTGGGCGCTGCTCGGTAAGACGGCCTACGGCAACTGGGTCTTCGCCACCGGCGGCAAACGCGAGGCCGCGCGCGCGCTCGGCGTGCCGGTGAACCGTGTGAAACTCATCAACTTCTCCGTGGCCGGGGTGCTGGCGGGCACGGCGGGTTTCCTGCAGTTCGGCCGGATGAGCTCCATGTCGCCGGTCTGGGGGGATGCGCTGGCGCTGGAGGCCATCGCCGCCGCCGTGATCGGCGGCACCTCGCTGATGGGCGGTTCCGGGACGATCGTGGGGACCATCCTGGGCGCGATCACGATGGCCTCCATCCGGGTGGGGCTGGTCATGGTGGGCGCGCCGTCTTACTGGTACACCGCCTTCCTCGGTGTGGTCATCGTGCTCGCCGTGATTCTCAACGTGAAGCTGGAGGAGACCTTCGCATGGCGACGGTAGCGCGACCCGCCCACCCCTTGCTGGAGGCGCGCGGCATCAGCAAGGCCTTCGGCAAGGTCCAGGCGCTGGTCAGCGTGGACTTCCGCGTCGGCTACCAGGAGGTCGTGGGCCTGGTGGGCGACAACGGCGCGGGTAAGTCCACGCTGATCAAGATCATCACCGGCGTGCACCCGCCCGACAGCGGCCAGCTCTTCTTCGAGGGCCGGCCGGCGCACCTGGCCTCACCCAAAGAGGCGCGGGCGCTGGGCATCGAGACCGTCTACCAGGACCTGGCGCTGGTGGAGCAGATGAGCATCGCCCGGAACTTCTTCCTGGGCAACGAACCGATCCGGCGCGTCGGCCCGCTGCCGCTCCTCGACGGCGCGACGATGCACCGGAGGACCGAGCAGGCGCTGCGCGAGATCGGGATCACCACGCTGCGCTCGGCGTCGCAGGACGTGGGCGTGCTCTCCGGCGGCGAGCGCCAGGCCATCGCCATCGGCCGGACGATGCATTTCGGGGCCAAGCTGATCATCCTGGACGAGCCCACCTCCGCCCTCTCCATCAAGGAGACGCGCAAGGTCCTCGATTACGTCGGCCAGGCCAAGCGCCGCGGACTTTCGGTGATCTTCATCACCCACAACCTCTACCATGTCTACCCCGTCTCCGACCGGATCGTGGTGCTAGACCACGGGCGAAAGATCGGGGACTTTGCGCGCGACGCGGTCTCCATCGACGACCTGATCAGTCTGATCACGCTGCAGCGGGAGCCGGCGCGTGAAGCCTAATGAGCTCTGCCCCTGCCTGGACGCGGTGTTTCCCGCGACCCCGGCCGCGGAGGCACTATTGCGGCTGGCCGGACTGGGCTTCCGGCAGTTTGAGTTCTGGGACTGGCGCAACCAGGATGTGCCCGCCGTCGCCCGGCAGGCGGCAGAGCGGGGGCCCCTGGGCCGCGGTGATGGACGCCCTGCGCGCGGGCGGCTACCGCGGCGCTGTG
>LDXQ01000112.1 GCA_001443485.1 Candidatus Sysuimicrobiota bacterium CSP1-3 | reverse complement strand
TCTCGGAGCGGCTCGTCGTCACCCTTAGCGCGCTGACCCCGGTCATCCTGCTCGGCCTGGCGGGGTGGGGCATCATCCGCTGGGTCGTCCGCCGAGGCGCCAGCGCCGTCTAGCCGGCCACTTCTGAGCGCAGAGGGATTGGCCGCGGCGGCGCGAACCCCGTAGGGCGTGCGCCGCCTGCTCGGCGCCGTCGGGGTCTTCCTGATCGCGATGGCGCCGCCCGCGCTTTCCCAGATCGACTTCCTCTACCCGGACGGCATCGCCTCCGGCGACGTCACACCGACAACGGCGGTCCTCTGGACCCGCCGTCAGTCCGAGATCCCGGTCACCGTCGAGGTGGCGGCGGACCGCACCTTCTCCTTGCCGGTCTTCACGGCGACGGTCACGCCGGCGGCGGAGCGGGGCGGGGTGGTCAAGTTCACCGCCTCCGGTTTGACTCCCGCCACCCACTACTTCTACCGGTTCACCCTGGACGGCACCCTGGCGTCGGAGACCGGCACCTTTACCACCGCTCCGGCTGAGGAGGCCGCCGCCGATCTGCGCTTGGCCTTTTCGGGTGACGCCGACGGGACCCACGTCGGCGGCCGTCCGGTGCATTCCTTCGTCTTGCTGGACGCGGTGGCGGGCGATCGCCCCGAGCTGTTCGTCTTCCTCGGCGACACCGTCTACGCCGACTCGCCCCTGGCGCCGCGGCCGGCGAGCACGCTGGAGCAGTACCGTGCCAAGTACCGGGAGAGCCGTTCCATTCCCGGGCTGCAGCGGCTGCTGCGGACCATCCCCGTGGTGGCGATTTGGGACGATCACGAGGTGCAGAACGATTTCGATCGGGAGACCGTCTCCCCGGCGCGCTTCGCTGTGGCGCATCGGGCTTTCGTCGAGGCATGGCCGGTCGGGGAGCAGCCCGACGGGCGACTCTACCGGTCCTTCCGCTGGGGCCGGGAAGTTGAGCTGTTCATTCTCGACCTGCGGTCATATCGCAGCCGGCAGGCCTCGAAGACACGAGCGTGCGACAATCCGCCGGAGGATCGGGTGCCCGACCTCGCCCCGACCCTCTCGCCGGCGTTGCGCGCGCGCTTCGCGCTGCTCATCGGGCAGTTTGGCCGGCCCGTCCCTCCCGCCTGTCTCACGGCCCTAGCGGATTCGGGCCGCACCTTGCTGGGGCCGGCGCAGAAGCTCTGGCTGAAGGAGGGGCTGCGGCGGAGCGAAGCCACCTGGAAGTTCGTCTTCAGCCAGGTCCCGATGCAGGAGTTTTTCGCTCTGCCCTATGACCGGTGGGAAGGCTACGCCGCCGAGCGGGCGGAGATCCTGGACTTCATTCGGGCGAACAAGATCGCGAACGTCGTCTGGCTGAGCGCCGACACACACGCGGTACTGATCAATGACGTCCGGTTCAGCACGTTTGCGCCGTCCGCGGAGACCGGCATGAAGGAGGTTGTCGTCGGCCCGATCGCCACCACCCCCTTCGGTGCCGAGGTGGCCGAGGCCGTGGGCCCGCTGGTCCCTGCGGCCTTCGCCGCCTTCCTGCTGGCTGCACCACCCCGGGGGCTGGGGGCCGAGTGCGTGGTTCTCGACCGCTTCACCTACGCCATGGTGGAGGTGCGCAGCCAGACCCGCACGGTGACCATCACGCCAAAGGACGCGGCCGGCCGGCCGGTCTGCCGCGCGCCGCTAATGCTGCGGGCCGCGCCGTAGCCGCTCGCACCGGTTGCTATACTGGTTCAGGTGATCTGCGTTTGGCGAAGAAACTCGTCCTCCTCGACACCAACGGCCTGGTCTACCGCGCCTTCTTCGCGCTGCCCTATTTCACCACCACCGACGGCCGGCCGACGAACGCCGTCTACGGCTTCGCCAACATGCTCCTCAAGGTGCTGGAGGAGGAGCGGCCGGACTACATCGCCGCCGCCTTCGATAAACCCGTCCCCACCTTCCGGCACAAGGCCTACGCCGCCTACAAAGCGCAGCGCGAACGGATGCCGGACGACCTGCGGCCCCAGCTGGCTCTCAGCAAGGAGATCCTGCAGGCGCTGCAGATCCCCATGTTCGAGGTGGAAGGGTTCGAGGCGGAGGACGTCATCGCCACGCTGGCGCGGCGGGCGGCGGAGGAAGAGTTTGACGTCCTGATCGTCAGCGGCGACCTGGACCTGCTGCAGATCGTCCGCCCCAACATCCGGGTGATGATCACCAGCCGCGGCATCACCGAGACGACCGTCTACGACGAGGCCGCGGTGCGGCGGCGCTTCGGCTTCGCTCCGGCGCAGCTCCCCGACTACAAGGCGTTGAAGGGCGACACCACCGACAACATCCCCGGCGTGCCCGGCGTCGGTGAGAAGACGGCGAGCACGCTGGTCGCCCAGTTCGACTCGGTGGAGGCGCTGCTGGAACGGCTGGCGGATGGGCCGCCGAAGCTGCGGGACAAGCTCGCGGAGTACGCGGAGCAGATCCGGCAGAGCAAACATCTGGCCACCGTGGTCGACGCCCCCGTGGAATGGACCTGGGACGACTTGCGCCGCCGCCCGCCCGACCAGGAACGCGTGACCTCGCTCTTCCGCGACCTGGAGTTCAAGACGCTGCTCGAGCGCCTGGGCACGCCGCCCCGCGAGATCCCTGCGGCGGGGGAGTACGGCGCGGCCCGCTCGGCAGGGGAACTGCTGGCGGAGGTGCGCGGCCGCCGCGAGGTTGGGGTGATGCTCGTGCGCGCGCCCGGCCACCCGATGAGCGCGGCGCTGACGGGCGTGGCGGTGGCCCCCCAGGAGGGACGGGCCCGTTTCCTGGCGCTCGACGGGCAGATCCCGCCGGAACTGGCCGCCTGGCTCGCCGACGGCGCGGTGCGCAAGATCAGCGGCGACGTCAAGGCCGATCACCACCTCCTGCACGGACACGGCGTGACGCCGGGCGGGTTCGATTTCGACGTCGCCATTGCCGCGTATCTGCTCAATCCCGGCAAGCGCACGCACACCCTGGAGACGGCCGCCTGGGAGTACCTGAACTGGCGCCTGGGCGGCGATGACGAAGAGGGCCAGGGGGCACTGCCGCTGGACGGCGCCATCCAGGCCTGCCGCGCGGCAGACGCCCTCATCCGCCTGCGGCCCATCCTGGAGGAGCGGATGCGGGAGCGCGAGCTGACCGGCCTCTTCGCGCGGATTGAGATGCCGCTCGCGGTCGTGCTGGCGGAGATGGAACGGGCGGGCGTGCGCGTGGACGTCCCCTACCTGCAAGAACTGGACCGAGACCTGGTGCGGCAGATCGACGCGCTGGCCGCGGAGATCTACCGTCTCGCGGGGACCGAGTTCAACATCAGCAGCCCGAAGCAGCTGGCCTTTGTCCTCTTTGAGAAGCTACAGCTGCCGGCGCTGAAGAAGACCAAGACCGGTCTCTCCACCGACCAGGAGGTACTGGAGTACCTGGCCGGGCAGCACGAGATCGCCGCGAAAATCGTGGAATATCGGGAACTGGTCAAACTGAAGAACACCTACGTGGACGTCCTGCCCCGCCTGGCCGATCCGCGCACCGGCCGCGTCCACACCACATTCAACCAGACGCTGGCCGCCACGGGGCGCCTCTCCAGTACCGAGCCCAACCTGCAAAACGTCCCCGTCCGCACGGAAGTGGGGCGGCAGATCCGCCGCGCCATCATCCCCGGCGACGGCGCCCTGCTGCTGGGCGTGGACTACTCGCAGATCGACTTGCGCGTGCTGGCCCAGATCACGGAAGACCCCGGCCTGCTCGATGCCTTCGCCCGCGATGACGACGTGCACGCGGTGACGGCCGCGGAGGTGTTCAACGTGCCGCGCGACCAGGTGACCCCGGACCTGCGACGGCGGGCCAAGACCATCGTCTTCGGCGTGGCCTACGGCATGAGCGAGTACGGGCTGGCGGTGCAGCTGGGGATCAGCAAGACGGAGGCCAAGCAGTACATCGACCGCTACTACGCCCGCTATCCTAAGGTGCGCGCGTACATGGGGCGCATCGTGGAGCAGGCGCGGCGCGAAGGGTACGTCACCACGCTGCTGAACCGCCGCCGCTACCTGCCCGACCTGTTCAGCCGCAACCGCGTTGTGCGCGAGGCCGCGGAGCGCACCGCCATCAACACGCCAATCCAGGGGACGAGCGCCGACATCATCAAGAAGGCGATGGTGGAACTGGCGCGGGACGTGCTGCCGCGCTTCCCCGACGTGCGCATGACCCTGCAGATCCACGACGAGTTGCTCTTCGAGGTGCCGCCCGCGCGCGTGCCCGCGGCCGCCCGCGCGATCCAGGACGTGATGAGCCACACCTACCCGCTGAACGTACCGCTCCGCACCGAGGCCAAGGCGGGACCCAACTGGCGGGACATGGAGGCGCTGCCCTCCTGATGGCCCGGGTCATCGGATTGACGGGGGGGCTGGCCAGCGGGAAGAGCACGGTCGCCGCACTCTTCCGGGAACTGGGCGCCGTAGTGATCAGCGCCGATGCGATCGCCCGCGATGTTGTCGAGCCGGGAACCGAAGCCTATCAGGAAATCCTCGAGGCATTCGGCTCCGAGGCCTTGACCGCCGACGGGCGGATTGACCGGCCGCGCCTCGCCGCGCGCATCTTCGCCGATCCCGCGGCCCGGGCCCGGCTGAACGAGATTACCCACCCGCACATCCGCGCCCGCATCGCCGAGGCGGTGCGGCGCCTGCAGGCCGAACTCCGCGCCGACGCGCTGATCATTCTGGAGATCCCTCTCCTGTTGGACACCGCCCCGCGGGGCGCTTACGCGCTGGAGGCTGTGATCGTGGTGACGGCGGACGAGGCGACGCAGATCGAGCGACTACGGCGACGGGACGGCGTCACAGAGGAGGAAGCCCGCCGGCGCCTCCTCGCACAGCGTCCGCTGGCCGAGAAGGTCGCCGAAGCCGACTGGGTGATCGACAACAGCGGCTCCCCCGAAGAGACCCGCCGCCAAGTGGAAAGCCTCTGGCGGCGGCTCGCTCCCCAGCCGCCCTTCTAATTGAACATCTTCCCCCGGAATTGCGTACCCGGAGTGCAGGCCCGTGCCAGCCACCGCGTAGGGTGGGCACCAGGTGCAGGGGGGATCGCTGTGTTCAGGTTGCGCGCCGTGCTTCTGCTGTTGGGACTTCTCCTTATACTGCCGGCCCCGGCCGCCTCCGCCGCCGCCCCGAGCGTGCAGGTCGTGGTGGACGGCCGGGTGGTTCTGTTCGACCAGCCGCCGCGGAACGTGGGCGGGCGCGTCCTCGTTCCCCTGAGAGGAGTGTTCGAGCGCCTCGGCGCGTTCGTCCAGTGGGAACCGCGCGCCAGGACGGTTATCGCCGGCCGTCCCGGCACCCAGGTGGTCCTGGTGATCGGCAACCCGCGGGCCGCCGTCAACGGCCGCCCGGTCTCGCTGGACGTGCCCCCGCTCATCATCGGTGGGCGTACGCTCGTCCCGCTGCGGTTTGTCAGCCAGGCCCTGGGAGCCCGCGTGGAATGGGAAGCCTTGACGCGGACCGTCTTCATCTTTTCTATCGTGGCGCGCCCACCGGCGGTTGTCCTGCTCGAAGGCACGGTCGCCCGGGTGGAAGCGCGGTCTCTCCCGCCGCAGATCTTTGTGCAGCGGGGCGGCGTCACCCACATGTTCGTGGTCACGGCGGAAACGGCCATTACGCAGGTGGACGTGGAGACCAACAGGCGGGAGTCGATCGACCTGCTCGAGATTCGGCGGGGCGATCTGGTCCGCGTCACCGCAGATGCGGCAAGGCGCGCGATTCTCATCCGGGTCTCCGTCCGCGAAGTCACCGGGCGGGTCGATTTCCTGACCAGCCAGACGATCGTCCTGGCCGACGGCCGGGCCTACGCCCTGGCCGACGAGGCGCGCTTCCTCCTCGACGGACACGAGGTCTCCCGCCGGCAGGTGCAGGAGGGCATGGAGGTGACGCTCCGGGTCAACCCGCAGACGCAGGACGTCATCGAGGTGCGGGCGCGGAGGGTGGTCCGGCTGCCCGTGCCCGTGCGCATTGTGTCCCTCACCCACAATGCGCTGCAGCCGCTGCGGGCTGGCGAAATCCTGACGGTGACGCTGCGGGGGACCCCCGGCGGCGTGGCGACGTTCGATGTCTTCGGCGTGGTGTGGGGCGCCGAGATGCG
>LDXQ01000111.1:5116-6120 GCA_001443485.1 Candidatus Sysuimicrobiota bacterium CSP1-3 | reverse complement strand
GGCGCCGACCTCCTGCCTCAGGGTATCCTGATGATGCACACCGGATCCATTGATCCGCTGCAGGCCTGCATCTGCGTGCATCCGACGCTCTCGGAAGGGGTCAAGGCCGCCGTGGTCAACCTGCGGCCACTGGAGGCGGTGGCCACGGCCACAGGTGATCTCCCTCTCGAAGACCGGCACTGACCGGGCACCACTCAACATCGGTTGCAGGAGGTGGGCTGAAGGCGACCGAAATTCCGCCGCGTGATCCCTCTCCGCGACCACCTTCCGGGCCGCAGCATCCCTGTGGTCACATTCCTGCTGATCGCGATCAGCGTACTGGTCTTCCTCTACGAGCAGAGCCTGCCCGTGCCGCGGCTGGAGGCCTTCGTGGAAAGCTACGGCATGGTCCCTTTCGAGATTACTCGCGGCGTGGACATCCCGCCCGCGGGGCCCCAGCCCGTGTACGCGACCCTCTTCACCTCCATGTTCATGCACGGCAGCTGGTTTCACCTGGGCGGGAATATGTGGTTCCTCTGGATCTTCGGCAACAACGTGGAGGACGTCTTCGGCCGCGTCGGCTTCCCCATCTTCTACGTGGTCATGGGTATTGCCGCCGCCTTCGGGCAGATCCTGATTGATCCGGCCTCGCAGATCCCGACCATCGGCGCCAGCGGCGCGATCGCGGGGGTGATGGGCGCTTACCTGGTCTTCTGGCCGCAGGCCCGCATCGACACGCTCATTTTCTTCTTCTACTTCATCCGCGTCGTGCCGCTCTCGGCCGTGTTCGTGCTCGGCTACTGGATTCTGATCCAGTTCCTCCAGGGGGTACCCGCGCTGGCCGGTCTGGACGGTGGAGTGGCCTGGTGGGCGCACATCGGCGGGTTCGCCGGCGGGGCGCTGTTCGGCCTCCTCTTCCGCGGGCGGGCGGCAGAGGTGGCCCGGGAGTTTCGCACCCACTGGTGAAGGAGGCGCCGCCCGGCGGGCCAAATAGTACCCTCATCTGAGTGCGTGCGGTCATTTGG
>LDXQ01000111.1:0-5076 GCA_001443485.1 Candidatus Sysuimicrobiota bacterium CSP1-3 | reverse complement strand
CGGGGCGCTGGCCGGTCTCCTCTTCCGCGGGCGGGCCGCGGAGGTGGCCCGAGAGTTTCGCCCCCACTGGTGAAGGAGGCGTCGCCCCGCGGGCCAAATAGTACCCTTACCTGACTGTATTCGATCGCTACGCACTCGGGGCGCCGGCGGGTGCCCTGGTCTCGACACTTACGGAGGGGGTGGGGCATGCGAAAGTTTGTAGGGTTTGCGCTCGCGGTGGTGCTGGCCGTTGGCCTGGCGGCGTACGTCACCCAGGCCCAGCCGCCGCGATCGCGTCAGGACATCGTCCGCGCCCGCGGCCAGTTGATCTGCGGTGTGGATGGGGGAACCCCGGGCTTCAGTTTCCCCGACCCGGCCTCGGGGCGGATGGTTGGGTTCGACGCCGACTTCTGCCGCGCGGTCGCGGGCTTCGTGGACGTGCCGGACGTGGAGTTCGTCCGCGTCACGTCGGCCACCCGGATCCCCGCCGTCCTGGCCGGATCCATCGACGTGGCCTTCCGCACCGCCACGCACACCATCACCCGGGACGACCAAATCGATTTCGGCCCGGTGACCTTCTTCGACGGCCAGCGGCTGCTGGTGCGCACCGATTCCCGGATTAATGGGCTCGATGACCTCAACGGCGCCCGCATCTGCGTGCACTCCGGTACCACCAGCGAGCGGAACATCACCGATCAGATGCGGCAGCGGAACTTCCGATTCCAGTTGATCACCTTTGCCACAGCCCCGGAGGCGTTTGCCGCCCTGGCCGCCGGACGCTGCGACGTGTTCACGACCGATGCGAGCCAGCTCACCGGCTTCCGGGCCACCGCACCCAACCCCGCGGACTTCAAGGTCGTGGGCCGGGAGTTCAGCGACGAGCCGCTGGCCCCCATCTACCAGGAGAACGACTCCAAGTGGGCGGATGTGGTGGACTGGACGGTCTACGGGCTGGTCCTGGCCGAGGAACTGGGCATCACGCAGGCGGTGGCGCGCGACGCCGCCCGGATGTCGGCGTTAACCGCCCGCGATCCGATCGTCAAGAACTTCGCTGAGCTCAAGGGAGGCGCGGGTCTGCGGGCGGTGCGCTCGGTCGGCAACTACGGTGAGGTCTATGACCGCTACTTCGGCCCGCGCGTCCGCACGGCGATCACGCGGGACGGTTCCCGGAACATACTTGCCGTCAAGGGCGGCGCCATCGCCAGCCGGCCCTTCCGGTAGAGCTTAAGCCGGCCCGGTCTCGGGCCGGTCGAACAGACGGCGGGCGGTTGAGAGGGAGACTCTTCGCCGCCCGCCGCGTGCTACGCTGGAAGCGAATATGGCCGCCATTCCCCGAGCAAGAGTCCCCTTCTGGCGCAACGTCCGCACGCTGGAATTCCTGGGGCAGATCGTCTTCATCGTGCTCCTAGCCGGGGCACTCTGGGGCGGCCGGGTCGCGCTGCAGGAGAGTTTCCTCCGGCAGAACATCCGGCTGGACTGGGGTTTCTTCCGCCAGACGGCCGGCTTCGAACTGACCGCGCTGACCTGGACCATCGACCTGGACACCTGGAGACTCAAAGACTACGAGCCCACCGACTCCCACGCCGAGGCGATGATTGCCGGCCTGTTTAACACGATCACGGTCGCCCTCCTGGGCATCGCACTGGCCACAATCCTGGGGCTGCTCGTGGGTATCGGCCGGCTCTCGCGGAACTGGCTGCTCAACCGTTTGGCGATGGCGTACGTGGAGTTATTCCGCAACACGCCGCTGCTGGTGCAGCTCTTCTTCTGGTACTTTGCCGTCATGCTGCAGCTACCTAATGGCTCGCCGCAGCAGCCGCCGATCCGTTTCTTCGGGGATTTCATCGTCCTGACCAACGGCGGATTGGCTTTTGGTGGGACGGTCGCCGAGCGTTTCGGCCGGCTGATCGTGGACGGCGGGGTGCAGCTGACCACTGAGTTCTCGGCGCTCGTCGCCGGCCTGGCCGTTTACACCTCGGCGTTCATCGCCGAGATCATCCGCGGCGGGATCCTGGCGGTCTCCCGCGGTCAAATGGAGGCAGCACGTAGCTTAGGGCTGACGCACGGCCAAGCGCTGCGCCTCATCGTCCTGCCCCAGGCGCTGCGGATTGTCATCCCGCCTTTGGGCAACCAGTTCCTCAATTTGACCAAGAACAGCAGCCTGGCCCTGGGCATCGGCTACGCCGAGTTTCTCACTGCGGCGAACACGGTGAGCAGTCAGTCCTTCCGGTCCCTGGAGACCTTCACGGTAGTCACACTGGGATATCTTGCGCTGTCGTTGATTATCTCAGGGTTCCTCAACCTGATCCGCGCCCGGCTGCGGCTGGCGCCGGCATAGGGGACACCGATGGCGACGCGGGTCGAAGTCTTACCGGCCCCGGAGGAACGGCTCAGTGCCTGGCAGTGGGCGCGGCGCAACCTCTTCGACGGCTGGTTGAACACGCTCCTCACCCTGCTCACGGGGGCGGCGCTTGTCTCCTTCGTCTCCGCGATCCTGCGCTGGGCGGCGCGGGCCCACTGGAGCGTCATCACCGATAACCCGCGCTTCTGGCTGATGGGCCTGATGCCGGTGGAACTGGCCCCGCGCGCCTTCTGGGCGGGTGGCCTGGTGGCCGCGGCCGCGCTGCTGACGCTGGGCGGTGTCCGGGTGCGGGTGGCCCCGCGCGTGCTGTTTGGCCTGTGGGTCGGGATCATCATCGCCGTGATCTGGGTGATGTCCCCCGTACGGTTGGATCAGATCGGCGGTCTCTACCTCACCTTGCTGCTGGCGGTGGTCTCCATCTCCCTCTCCTTTCCCATCGGGATCCTAGTGGGCATGGGCCGGGTGAGTCGCCTACCGGCGATCCGCGGTTTCTCCATCCTGTACATCGAGCTCATCCGCGGCATTCCGCTGATCACGATGCTGCTCTGGTTCTTCGTCTTCGTCACCCTGCTCTCCGGCGACGCCATCACCCGGGTGGAGCGGGCGATGATCGGTCTGACCATCTTCACCTCGGCCTACGTGGGGGAGATCGTGCGCGCCGGCATCCAGTCCGTGCCCCGCGGGCAGACGGAGGCGGCGCGGGCGGTGGGACTCTCCGCTGTCCAGACGATGCGGTTCATCGTCATGCCCCAGGCGATGAAGAACATGATCCCATCCCTGGTGGGGCAGTTTATCAGCCTCTTCAAGGATACTTCCCTGACCGTAATCATCGGTCTGAGCGACCTGGTGGGGACCGGCCGGTCGTTGCTGGCGATCACCCGGTACCTGCAAGACACGCAGGAAGTCTACGTCTTCCTGTTGATTGCCTACTTCTGCTTTTCGTACCTGATGTCCTACGGCAGCCGCCTCCTGGAGAAGCGCCTGGGGTTGGGAGAACGGTAGTAGAATAGGGCCGATGGAGACGACCCAGAGCGCCACCGCCACCCAGCCGGCCGGAACGAGCGCCGCCCGCGACGGCCAACACATCATTCTGCTGGAAAGCGTGCACAAGTGGTTCGGCAAGCTGCACGTCCTGCGCGGCATCAACCTGGCGATCCGGCCGGGCGAGGTCGTGGTCGTGGCCGGGCCCTCCGGCTCGGGCAAGTCCACGATGATCCGCTGCATCAACCGCCTGGAGCGGCACAACCGCGGCCGCGTCGTCGTGGATGGGATCGAGCTCAGCGACGACATGCGCAACGTGGACGCGGTGCGCAGTGAGGTCGGCATGGTCTTTCAGTCCTTCAACCTCTTCCCCCACCTCACCGCGCTGCAGAACGTCGGCCTGGCCCCGCTCCAGGTGCGCCGCTGGCCCCGGACCAAGGCGGAGCGCGCGGCCATGGAACTGCTGGAACGGGTGGGCATCCCCGAGAAGGCCCACGCCTACCCCGGGCAGCTCTCCGGCGGGCAGCAGCAGCGCGTGGCCATCGCCCGCGCCCTGGCCATGAACCCCAAGATCATGCTCTTCGACGAGCCCACCTCCGCTCTGGACCCGGAGATGATCCAGGAGGTCCTGGACGTGATGCTCGGGCTGGCCCGTGAGCACGGCATGACCATGATCGTGGTCACCCACGAGATGGGCTTCGCCCGCGAGGTCGCCAATCGCATGGTCTTCATGGACGAAGGTGTGATTGTTGAAGAGGGCCCCCCGGAGCACTTCTTCACCAACCCGCAGCACGAGCGGACCAAGCTCTTCCTCTCCAAGATCCTGCACCAGTGATGAGCGAACCCACCGGAGCTGGCGGCCCCCCCGCCGGTATGATCGACGCGCACCTGCACCTCTCGACCGAGCGGATGATCCGGCGGATGATCGAGCGGCCGCAGACGATGCGGGAAGAGGCGCTGCGCCGCTCCCGCGTCCGGGGGATGACGCTCGAGGAGCGGCTGAAGCCGGTGGCCGGGGTCACCCTGGAGCAGCACGCGGCCAACTGGCTTTCCGCCTTCGACCAGGCGGGGGTGGCCGGCGGGGTCTTCATCGCGGTGGGCGAGGCCAACGACGAGATGGCCGAGTTCATCGCCCAGAACCCCACGCGGCTGCACGGGGTGGGGTCGCTGGCCGACCCGCGCCACCCGGACGCGGCGCGCACCGTGCGCACCTTCCGCCCCCGGGGGCTGTGCGGACTCAAACTCTACCCGCCGACGCAGCGCTTCCTGCCGAACGACCGGGCCCTCTACCCGATCTACGAGGCCTGCGCGGAGGAGGGGCTGCCGATCATCTTCCACTTCGGCATCACGGTCGGCGCCTTCTACGATCTCTCCTACGCCAGCCCGCTGCCGCTGTCGGCGGTGATCAAGGAGTTTCCCGAGGTCACCTTCGTCATCGCCCACTTCGGCGCGGGGTTCTTGCGGGAGACCCTTTTCCTCGCGTACCACACAGACAACGTCTGCGTGGACACCTCCGGGACCAACAACTGGCGCCTCTACCATCCCGGCGAGCCGTCCCTGGAGCAGGTCTTCCGCGACGCCCTGCGGGCCTTCGGACCGGAGCGCATCCTCTTCGGCACCGACTCCACGGTCTGGGGCGGGTACCGGCACCACATCCTCAAAGAGCAGATGGAAGTCCTCGACCGGCTGGAACTGAGCGCGGAAAACCGGTCCCGCATCCTGGGAGATAACGCCCGCCGCGTCTTCCGCCTGCC
>LDXQ01000110.1 GCA_001443485.1 Candidatus Sysuimicrobiota bacterium CSP1-3 | reverse complement strand
GCGTTCGGGGGCGTCGATTCCGATGAGGCGCACCGTGACCGCTTCCGCGTTCCCGGAGGTCCGGACGCGCAACGTGTCGCCGTCCACGACCTCTTCGACGACGCCCGTCCCGGTCCCGTGCGCGGGGCAGGCGAGGAGTCCGAGAAGAAGAAAGGAAACGGCAAGAGGCGCACGTCGCATGCCGGCGCCGCTACTTCAACGCCTCGGGTTGTATCTCCACCTTGGTGGTCTTGCGGCGGTCCGAAAGGAACGCCTCGACCATCGCGTTTTTTTTCTGTTCCGCAAGTCCCTTGAGGAGGCCGGCCTTCTTCCGCGCCCACTCGGCGTCGTCGGGGAGCTGCTCGGCGGAAAACGCCACGGCGAGGGGGGCCCCGCCCCGTCCGGCGTACACCGTACGGATTACCGGCGCTTTCGCGGAAAGGGAGGAGAGGTCTTTCCGGAGGTCGCCTGCCCCGGCAAGCGCCTCGGGGATCGCATCCGAAAGGGGGGCGAACCAGCCGGTGAGGGAGGCCGACAAGCCCGCCTTCTTCGCGTTCGCTTCGAGCTCCACCGCGGTCTTCGAGGCCGCGAGCACCTGCTGCAGCGCCGCCCGCGCCGCCGCCGCCTTCTTCTCCCGGACCACCGCCGCGACGATCTTCTCCCGCACGTCCGACAGGGGGGGGACGCGGGAATCTTCCTTGGCGGTCACCTGGAAGAGGTAGTGGGTGTCTCCCACGGTCTTCACGGGTCCCACCTCCCCCGACGGGAGCAGCAGCGCATCCTGGGCGACCGCCGCCGGGACCCCGGGCGCTCCTTCCGCTCCCACCCAGCCGGTCTCGACGACCGGGATGCCGAACGCCGCCGCCGTTCCCTTCACGCTCTTCGCTTCGTGCGCCTTCGGATGCGCCTCGTACGCCTTGACCACGGCCTGGTCCTTCCCCTTCTCGCGCCGGATCTGCTCCACGACGCGGTCACGGACCTGTGCGAAGGGAATCGTCTCCGGAAACTTGATCCGGTTCACCCGGGCGAGGACGAACCCGCCCGGAAGTTCGACCGGTCCGACGACCGTATCCACGGCAGCCTGGAACAGCGGCCCCGAAAGCGCCTCGCCGGCGTCCTTTCGGGTAAGCCACGCCTCTCCGCTTTTTCCCCGGGCGTACCGCTTCGCCAGGGCGTCGAATTCGGCCTTCCCCTTCGACGCCTTGGCGAGGAGCTCCCCCGTCTTCATCCGGACCGCGTCCCGGTTTTTCGCACCGAAGGGCAGGACGATACGCGAGACCAGGCGCTGTTCCTCGGAACGGAACCGGTCCGGGTTCGCCTCGTGGAACGCCTTGATCTCCGCTTCGGGCGGCTGGATTTCCCGGCCGAACCGTTCGGGGCTGAACACGGCGACGACGAGCTTCACGCGGGCGGGGAGGCGGAACGTCTCCTTGGCCAGTTCGTACTTCGCGGCGATCTCCCCCTCGTCCGGCGCCCCGGTCCTTGCCCTTTCCGGGTCCGCCGTCACCACCAGGAGGCGGATCTTCCGCGACGCGACCCGGAACAGCTCCTTCGCCTCCGTCTCCGGAACGAGCGCCCCGGCGGCGAGGAGACCCTCGACCTTTCTCAACGTGATCTCGACCCGCTTGGAAGCCTCGAACTCGGCGGTGGAGACGCGGTTGTAGGAGAGGACCGAGCGGTACAGGTCCTCCCGAAACTGGCCGTCCTGCTGGAATGCCGGGATGGCCGCGATTTCCCGCTGCACTTCCGCGTCGGAGGCCGTCAGGCCCATCCGGTCGGCCTCCGCGAGCAGGATCTTCCGCTGGACCAGGGAATCCATCGCCTGCTTCTTCAGGTCGAGCGCCTTGGCCATCTCCGGGGTGAAGGCGGGGCCGTACACCTCCCGGTACGTCTTCTCGAGTCCGGAAACGGCCTCGGCGAGCTCGTTCAAAGTGATCGTCTCGTCGCCCACGGTGGCGGCCACGTTCCGGTCCCGTTCGGAGTAGGTGCCCACTCCCCACCAGATGAAGGTCAGCGCGATGAAGGAGAGGATGATCTTGATGGCCCAGGAACCGGCGTTCCGGCGGAGGACGTCGAGCATGGCGTGGCGGTTCTCCTGTCGATGTGGATGAATGTGATGTCGAACGTGACATTCTAATGCCGCGCGCGGTCCGATTTCAACGGGATTCCGGCCGGTTCCCCTTCGGATGTCAAAGCTCTTTAGAAATGTCCCCTGGTTGGGCTCGTTAGAAATGTCCCCTTTTGCTCTTGGTCCTCCCGTCGCCATTGGGCCGCGATTTGCGAATTGGCGGGACCGTGCCACGGATGGTTTCGGGGCGGATGATAGACATACCGCGGCTTCTTCGGCACGGCCACGGGCTGCCGTTTCTCGTTCCTCGGTACGAAGTTCAGCCGCTGGTTTTTGAACCATAGCTGCACCGTTCCGTCGAGCAGGGTGCGGACCATGACGCGGCTTTTTGGTTTGGGCAGGAGGCGGTTGTCGTGGGTGATCTGGTACCAGCGGTTGTTGTGCCGCAGGGTGAAGTCGTTCTGAACGCACCGTTTTTCCTCCCGGCAGAAGATCCCCGCCAGGTTTTCTCCTGCCGCAATCGGCCGGTGCGCATCGGCGGGATCGGCGGGAGGAACGGCAAAGCGGCGGTTGAGGTTCTCCACGAAACCATTTTGGAGCAGCGCGTTGGCCGCCGGGATCGTTTTGATTTCCCGAAGGGCGAGCTCCTTTTGGAACCGGTCCTGGAAGACGCCATGCTTGCGCTCCACCCGGCCCTTGGCCTGGGGCGAGTGGGCCGTGATGATCCGGATCCCCAGCTTGTGACAAGCCAGCCCGAAGACCGTAAGGGGTTCTTCTCCCGCCAGGGCCTCCTCCAGGGTGGGCTCCCGGGGGGAGAGGTAGATCGTGTGCTTGTCGGTGTAGAGGGCCAGGGGGACCCCGAAATGCTCGATCCACCGCCAAAGGAGCCGCATCCCCGCTTCCGTGCTCTCGTGCTCCGTCATCCAGGAGAGAGTCCTTCCCGTGGCGTCGTCCACCATGTTCAGAAGGCACGCCTCCGGGTGATCCGTACCGAACCAGCGGTGGAGGCTTCCGTCGAGCTGGACCAGCTCCCCGAAGCGGGCCTTCCGTTCCCGGTACGACCGGTGCTTGACCTTGAGCGAGGAACCGGCCCAGAGCTGCTCCTGGATCAGCCATCGCCGCAAGGTCTCGTGATGGAGGACAACACCCTCCTCCGCAAGCTTCTCGCACGCCAAAGTGGGACCAAAGCCCTGGTACCGCTCCCGGTAACGGGCGATCGCCTTCTCCTGCACCGCAGCGGGCTTGGCCCGGTTGGAAGGACGGCCCCGGCCTCGATGCATCAGCCCCTCGTCTCCTTCCCGCAGGTAGCGCGTATAGATCCTCTTCCCCTGCCGGTAGGAGATCGAAAGCCTCGCCGACGCCTCCCGGATCGTGAGACGACCTTCCTTGACCCCCTCCAGGATCACCTTCCGGAGACGCTCCTTCCCGCTCATCAACAAGTGTCCTCCCATCGCCCCCTCCGCGCTGATATCGCAGAGGGGCATTGTAGGGGGACATTTCTATCGAGTCAGTAGGGGGACATTATCAAAGAGTCGCGACAAGCGGCCGGGGGCAAATTGACTTGGCCGACGCGATTCATTAGCATAACAATTTACCCTTCACAGGAGATTTCATGATGGAAGAGTTCCCGAGAATCCAGCGGTTGCCGCCGTACGTATTCGCGGTCGTGGTGGAGCTCAAGTCGAAGTTGCGCCGCGCCGGCGAGGACATCATCGACCTGGGGATGGGGAATCCCGATCTTCCCACCCCCAAGCACATCGTCGACAAGCTGGTGGAGGCGGTGCGCATTCCGAAGAACCACCGGTATTCGCTCTCCCGCGGGATCCCGAAGCTTCGGCTGGCCATCTGCAACTGGTACAAGCGGAAATACGGCGTGGAGCTCGATCCGGAAACCGAGGCGATCGCCACGATCGGCGCGAAAGAGGGACTGTCCCACCTCGTGCTGGCGACGATGGGTCCGGGGGACATCGCCTTCGTCCCCAGCCCGACGTACCCGATCCACACCTACTCGGTGGTCATCGCCGGCGCGGACGTGCGGTCGATCTCCCTCACGAGCGGGGAGGGGGATTTCCTCGAGCGTGCCGAACGCGCCATCAAGACGCTATGGCCGAAGCCGAAGATGATGATCCTCTCCTTCCCCCACAACCCGACGACCCAGGTCGTGGACCTCGATTTCTTCAAGCGCGTCGTCGCCTTCGCCAAGGAGCACAAGTTGTTTGTCGTCCACGACCTCGCGTACGCGGACCTCGTCTTCGACGGGTACAAGGCGCCCTCGATCCTCCAGGTCCCCGGGGCAAAGGATGTCGCGGTGGAGCTGTACTCCATGTCGAAAGGGTACTCGATGCCGGGTTGGCGCGTCGGATTCGTCGTCGGGAACCGCCGCCTGGTGGGTGCGCTGACCCGGATCAAGAGCTACCTCGATTACGGGATGTTCCAGGCGATCCAGATCGCCGCGACGGTGGCGCTCAACGGTCCGCATCGCGTGGTGGAAGAGGCCGTCGAGGTGTATCGGAAACGCAGGGACTGCCTCGTCGACGGATTCGCCCGCATCGGCTGGGAGTTCGAGAAGCCCAGGGGGACGATGTTCGTCTGGGCGCCGGTCCCGGAACCGTTCCGGGAGATGGGGTCCCTTGAGTTC
Source organism: Candidatus Sysuimicrobiota bacterium CSP1-3 (assembly GCA_001443485.1). Taxonomy (GTDB): domain Bacteria; phylum Sysuimicrobiota; class Sysuimicrobiia; order Sysuimicrobiales; family Humicultoraceae; genus Humicultor. The sequence goes on along the minus strand of LDXQ01000110.1, from coordinate 1,544 downwards.
TCGAAGCTTCTCCTGACGAAGGCGAAGGTGGCCGTCTCCCCGGGGATCGGCTTCGGGGAGCACGGGGAGGGGTTCGTCCGGTTCGCGCTGGTGGAGAACGAGCACCGGATCCGGCAGGCGATCCGGGGCGTGAAGGGTCTGCTCCAGGCGCCGCCGAAGGTCAAGGCGCGATGAGTTCCTCCCTCCGGGAGATCGGGGTCGGCGTCGTCGGGTTCGGCACCGTCGGCACCGGGACCGTGGAGCTCCTCCTCAAGAACGCGGAGCATCTCCGCAAGCGGGTGGGGATCCCGATCCGGCTCGTCCGGGTCGCGGACCGGGAGGCCACGAGAGACCGCGGCCTGCGCCTGCCGGAGGGAGTCCTCATCGAGGACGGCATGCGGGTCGCGCGGGACCCCGACGTCCGGATCCTCGTCGAGCTGGTCGGCGGAACGGGCGCCGCGAAGGATTTTCTCCTGGAGGCGATCCGCAACGGGAAATCGGTGGTGACGGCGAACAAGGCCCTGCTCGCGGAATGCGGACCGGAGATCGTCAAGGCCGCCCAGGCCGCCGGCGTCGACCTCGGGTTCGAAGCGAGCGTCGGCGGGGGAATCCCCATCATCCGCACGCTGCGCGAAGGGCTGGCGGCGAACCGGATCCGGGCCATCTTCGGAATCATCAACGGAACGTGCAACTTCATCCTCTCCCGCATGACGAAGGAGGGGAAGCCGTTCGCCGAGGTCCTCGCCGAAGCGCAAGCGGCGGGGATCGCCGAGGCGGACCCGTCGTTCGACATCGACGGGATCGACACGGCGCACAAGCTGGCGATCCTCGTCTGGTTGGCCACCGGCGGTCACGTTCCTCCGAAGGAGATCTTCGTCCAGGGGATCCGGGAAATCGACCAGGAGGACATCGCCTTCGCGAAGGAGTTCGGGTACACGATCAAGCTGTTGGCGATCGCGAAGGAGAACGGCGCGGGGATCGAGGCACGGGTCCACCCGACGATGATCCCGTCCCATTACCTTCTGGCCACGGTCGACGGCGCCTACAACGCGATCTACGTGAAAGGGGATTTCGTCGGCTCCTCCCTGTCGTACGGCCAGGGGGCCGGGATGCTCCCCACGGCGTCCGCGGTGGTGAGCGACGTGATCGAGATCGCCCGCAACCTTCGAAGCGGCTGCACGGGGCGTGTGCCACCCGGGGGGTTTTTCCTCGCCGACCCTTCCGCCCGTGCGGATCTTGCGCCGTTCGACCAGGTCCACAGCGAGTACTATCTGAAATTCCGGGTGGTGGACAAGCCCGGCGTTCTCTCCAGGATCGCCGGGGTGCTGGGAAGCCACGCGATCAGCATCGCGTCCGTACTGCAAAAAGGGCGCGGGGAAAGCGCGGTCCCCATCTTCATCGTCACCCACCGCGCGAAGGAAAGCGACATGCGGGCCGCGCTCGTCGAGGTGGATCGTCTCCACGATATCCTCGACCGGACGCGGATGATCCGGATCGAAAGCAACCTTTAAAAGGAACAGGGACGAATGCACTGGGAAGGAATCATCCGCCATTACGGGCGCTTC
>LDXQ01000109.1 GCA_001443485.1 Candidatus Sysuimicrobiota bacterium CSP1-3 | reverse complement strand
CGAGATGCCCGGCGCCACGGACTCCAGCACCGCCATCACGCGGTCGCCCAGGGCCTCCCGACTCGCATCCCAGTCGCCGTCGCGCAGCCGGTAGGGGGCGTACTGGGCGATGACGCTCATGACCTGCGTGCCCTCGGGCGCGCCGGACACCAGCGTCGGGTCGGCCAGCGAGGGGATCGTTGCCTCGAGCACCGGCGTCTCGCTCGGGCGGCCGTACTTCGAGGCGTCGAAGGCCCGCTCGATGGGGTCGATGCCGGGGGCCACCAGGATCCGGCCGCGCAGGAGCCGCTCGTCGCCGTTCGCGGCCGGGAAGCGCGGCACGCCGGACAGGACGAGGTTCACCTTGGCCACGACGCCCGGCTGGCGGATGTTGCCGGCCCGCCAGCGCATCGAGGGACCGAGGGTCACCGGGTCGACGAGGTCGAGCAGCGTGCGCTTCGGATCGGCGCCGGAGACGACCATCGGCGCGGCGATCTCCTCGCCCGAGGCGAGCGCCACGCCGGTCGCCCGGCCGTCCGCCGTCGTCACGGCGATCACGTCGGCGCCGGTGCGGACCTCCGCTCCGAGCGTGCGCGCCGCTGCGGCCAGCGCCTCGGCCAGGGCGCCGGGGCCGCCCCTCGCGTAGACGGTCTCGCCGGCCGCCCCGCCATCGTTGCCCGCGGAGTCGCCGAGCAGGACGGCGGCCGAGCCGCCCGACCAGGGGCCCAGCGAGGCGAAGCGGACGCCGCGCCAGGCGATCGCAGCCTGCAGCGCGTCGGTCTCGAAGGACTCGGCCACGAAGTCGGCCACGGCCATGGGCAGCACGCGCAGGATCGTCCGCGCGTCGAGCCTGCCCAGGCCGCGGAACGCCCGGCCGAGCCTCAGCCCGAGGAGGGCGTCGCCGAAGCCAGGGCTGACGATGTCGGGCGGCGTCTCGTCGCCAAGCGCCGCCAGGAAGCGGCTCAGCACCCGCACGCGGCGGTCGAAGTCCGGGTAGGCGGCGGCGTCCTTCTCGGACCGGCCGTGCAGCCCCTCCGCCGTCCGGGCCGGGTCGCCGTACAGGATCAATGCGGTGCCGTCGGGTGACGGCGCGAAGACGCGCACCTCGGGCGCGAGAAGCGTCAGCCCGTGGCGCTTGAGGTCGAGGTCGCGGACGACGCTCGGGCGCAGCCGGCCGACCGTGTGCATGAGCGTCGGCACCCGCGCGCCGGGCGCCAGCTCGGTCGTGTCCGCGATCCCGCCGACGCGCTCGCGCCGCTCCACCACGAGCGTGCGCAGGCCGCTCTTCGCGAGGTATCCAGCCGTGACGAGGGAGTTGTGGCCGGCGCCGATGACGATCGCGTCGTAGGCGGTCGAGGCCCTCGTCGTCATCTCAGGCCGCCTTCCGGCCGCGGGACTTCAGGTACTCCATGGCGGCCAGGCGGCCGTTGGCGCCCATGATCCCGCCGCCCGGGTGGGTCGAGGAGCCGCACAGCCAGAGATCGCGGATGGGCGTCCGGAAGCGGGCGTAGCCGGGCACCGGTCGGCTGAAGAAGAGCTGCTCGAGAGTCAGCTCGCCCTGGAAGATGTTGCCCTCGGTCAGGCCGATGATGCGCTCCATGTCGAGCGGCGTGTGCACCTGGCGCCCGACGATGACCTCGCGGATGTTCGGCGCCCGCTCGGCGATGGTGTCGATGACCGCGTCGCCGAAGGCTTCGCGCTGGTCGTCCCAGGTGCCCAGGCTCGGGTCCAGCCTGTACGGCGCGTACTGCACGAAGCAGCTGATGACGTGCTTGCCGGGCGGCGCCATGGTCGGGTCGACGAGGGTCGGGATGATCATGTCCACGTACGGGCGCGCGCTGAAGCGACCGTACTTCGCGTCGTCGTAGGCGCGCTCCATGTAGTCCAGTGAGGGGCTGAAGCTGATCGCCCCGCGCAGGTGCTCCCCCTCCCCCGGCAGGCAGGTGAAGTCGGGCAGCCGATCCACGGCGAGGTTCACCTTGCCCGAGGAGCCGCGGAACTTGAAGCGGCGCACCTCGGCCTCGAACGCGGGATCCAGCGTGCCCGGCTCGAGAAGGTCGATGAAGGTCCGCTTCACGTCGGTCGAGGCGAGCACCGCGCCGGCGGCGATCTCCTCGCCGCTCTCGAGGACGACGCCCGTGGCGCGGCCGTCCCGGGTGAGGATGCGGACGACCGGCGCCTCGGTGCGGATCGTGGCGCCCAGCGAGCGAGCGGCTGAGGCGATGGCCAGGCTGATGCCGCCCGTGCCGCCCTTGGGGATGCCCCAGGCGCGGAAGGCACCGTCGATCTCGCCCATGTAGTGGTGCAGCAGCACGTAGGCCGTGCCCGGAGAGCGCACGCCGAGGTACGTGCCGATGATGCCGGACGCGGACATCGTGGCCTTGAGCGGGTCGGTCTCGAACCACTGGTCGAGGAAGTCGGCGGCGCTCATCGTCATGAGCTGGATGAAGACCGCCTGCTGGCGTTCCGGCAGCCGCCCGAAGGAGCGGGCCAGGCCGGCCAAGGGCAGGAACTCGCGCGGGTCGCGGCCGGTGAGGTCGGGCGGGACGATGCCCAGGATGGGCTTGATGAACTTGGCCATCTCGACCATCAGCCGGCCGTACTCCTCGTACGCCTCGGCATCCGAGGCGGACCAGCGGCGCAGCTCGCGCATCGTCCGGCCGTGGTCGTTGACGCGCCACAGGTAGTCGCCGTCCAACGGCGTGAAGGTACCGTCGAGGGGCAGGATGTCCAGGCCATGACGCGGCAGGTCCAGCTCGCGGATGATCTCCGGGCGCAGCAGCGAGACGACGTACGAGAAGGTCGAGAAGCGGAAGCCGGGCACGATCTCCTCGGTCGCCGCCGCCCCGCCCAGGACGTGGCGCTTCTCGAGGACGAGCGTCTTGAGGCCGGCGCGGGCCAGGTAGGCGGCGCTGATGAGGCCGTTGTGGCCGCCGCCGATGATGACCGCGTCGTAGCGCTCGGCCACCGGTCCCTCCGTCAAGACGAGCCGCGGCCCGAACGCCGCGACGACTATACAGAGTGCATAGGAATCTTCCATACTGTACGCGATTCGCGGGGTCCCGTTCGGCCGGACCGCGCGGCCATGCAGGAGCCGAGGAGTCGTCGCACGTGAGCGTCGGGACCGCCTTCCACGACCGCACCGCGCCCCTCAACCGCAAGATGCAGTGGCGCGAGTGGGCGGGCTTCTACGCCGCCAGCGTCTACGCCGACTTCCACGACATCGAGTACAACGCCATCCGCGAAGCGGCTGCTCTGATCGACGTCAGCCCGCTCTTCAAGTACCGCGTGAGTGGCCCCGACGCGGAGCGGCTGGTCGACCGCGTCATCACCCGCGACGCGACGAAGCTCAAGATCGGCGCGGTGTACTACACGCCCTGGTGCGACGAGCACGGCAAGGTCGTCGACGACGGCACGGTCCACCGCCTCTCCCCCACCGAGTTCCGCTGGACGGCCGCCGACCCGCAGCTGCGCTGGCTGCGCATGAACGCCGCCGGTCTGCACGTGACCGTCGAGGACGTCTCCGAGTCTCTCGCCGCGCTGGCCCTCCAGGGCCCACAGAGCCGGGCCGTCCTGGAGGCGGCCACCGGCGAATCCTTCGCCGACTTGGGCTACTTCCGCCGACGCGGCTCGAAGATCGGGGCGGTCGCCCTCGACGTTTCGCGCACCGGCTACACCGGCGACCTGGGCTACGAGCTGTGGCTGCCCGAGGAGGCGGCCGCGGAGGTCTGGGACGCGCTGGTGGCGGCCGGCACGGCGCACGGCATCCGGCCGGCGGGGATGCTCGCCCTCGACGTGACGCGCCTGGAGGCGGGGCTGATCCTGCTCGAGGTCGACTACACCTCCGCCCGCCAGGCCATGAACCCCGAGCAGAACTACTCCCCGTTCGAGATCGGCCTGGGGCGCCTGGTGACCTTCGACAAGGCCGACTTCGTGGGCAAGCGCGCCCTGGAGGCCGAGCGGCGCCGTGGCGGCCCCGGGCGCCGGCTGGTCGGCCTGACGCTCGACTGGTATGGCATCGAGGGGCTCTTCGCCGCGCAGGGCCTTCCGCCGGCCGTTTCGCCGACCGTGGATCGCTCGGCGGTGCCCGTCTTCGCCCCCGGTCGCGGACAGGTGGGCAAGGCCACCAGCCGTGGCTGGAGCCCCATCCTCAAGCAGGCCATCGCGCTGGCCTCGGTGCCGCCCGCCTACGAGAAGGCGGGCTCGCAGCTCGAGGTCGAGTGGACGGTCGAGGGCCGCCGCGGCCGCGTCAGGGCGACCGTCGTCGAGCTCCCCTTCCTCGACCTGCCGCGCAAGCGGGCGTAACGCCGGCGGTCACGCTCCGCGGGTCGGCCCTTCTACCCCTGGCGTCCGAACCATCGCGGCCATGTCCCCGAGGCATAGGATTCGCGCCCGGATGCCCCGGGACGGTCGTGAGCGGCCCGGAAGGCCGCCACGGGGGTGGGTTCCATGCTTCAGGGCGATGGCATCGCCGCCATGGACGCCTGCCCGACCCCCTGGCCCTGCACCAATGCCTGAGGGGTATGGAAGCGCCGGACGCACGCCGCGGCCTGGAGGCGGGGCCGGGCTGCAAATCAGTCGAGAAGGTCGATGGCGAGGGACGTCGGGCCGGGGCCGTTGACCGGATTGAGGTCCTGCGGACACGCGGAGAGGACGACGATCGCATCCATCTCGGCCTGCAGGGTCACCGAGTCGCCTGGGCGGGTCCCCGCCGCCCTGAAGCTGAGCGCACCGTCCGGGCCGATCGGGACGTCCATGAACAGGTTGATCGGCTGGGGAACCTCGACGCTGGGGTGACCCAGGCCGGCCATGGCCCGCCTCAGGTTCTCCTCGCATGAGGCGTGCCAGCCGGTGACGCCGAGGAGACGATAGCGCTCCGGATCGCAGGCGGCCATGAGCATGTCGTTGACACCGGGCGAGTCTTCGGCCAGAAGCGTCAGGATGGGCCGCCGTCGATTGGTCAGGAACGCCTCGCCCACGCGCGGGAAGAGGCGGGCTATGCCGACCCTGGTGTGTTCGGCGGAGGCGTACTCGCCGACGTCCCGGGCGGAGAACGCGAACAGGTCGCCCACCTGCTGGCCCTCGACGTCGACGACCCGGAACTGCCCGCCGGCGGGCACCGGGACGGCCCTGCCCTCGCGAGCCGGGACGAGGATGCGTTCGTGGATCGACCGGTCCATCGTGGCGAGCCTACCACCCGGGGGGCGGGCCACTCGGCTCTTCAGGTGGTGACGAATGACGCTGACGCCGGTCCGCCTGAGTCCCGACAGTCCACCCATGGTCAGGGCAGTCGTCGTCAACCGCGATCAGGGACTCGCCGGGCAGCAGGCCGAAGCGCTCCGGGCCGCCGGCTACGAGGTCGAGCTGTGCGGGGGACCCCAGCACGAACCGTGCCCGGTCCTCGACAGTCTTCCGTGCCCGCTCGTCGACCGCGCCGACGTGCTCGTCTACGACGCCTGGATCGCCGGCAGCAGCGATGGCGGCAGGCAACTGATCGCCCAGCTCCGCGAGACGTACGTCGATCTGCCGGTCGTCCTCACCTCGGTCGACCGGAGCCTCGCCTGGGTCGAGACCGAAGGCCCGCACCGCGTCACCCCGCTCGTCGGCACGCCGACGCCGGAGGAGCTGCGGGCGGCCGTCGAGGCGGCGCTCGCCGACCAGGGAATGGCTGTCTGACTCATCCGAGCCGAAGGTCCGCGAAGGCGGCAAGCCGCCCCAGGGCGACGGGCAGGTCCGTCCGGCCGAAGCCGACACGGAAGTGGTTGCCCGGGTGGCCGAAGCGCGAGCCCGGCAGGAGGAGCACGCCCTCGGCCTCCACGAGTTCGGCGGCGAAGTCGTCGACGGTCGTGCCGGGGAGCGTCAGGCGCGGGAAGGCGACGGAGCCCGCCCGGGGCCGGACCCAGACGAATGCCTCCGGGCGCTCGGCGAAGAAGGCGTCGAGCAGCGGCAGGTTGGCTTCGACGATCGCGCGCGAGCGGGTCAGCACGGTCTCGCGCGCCCGAAGCGCGATGAGGGCCAGGATCTCGGACGGGGCCGACGAGCAGATCGTCGTGTAGTCCTTGAAGGCCGCGACACGCTCGAGCAGCGCCCGGTCGCGGGTGGCCAGCCAGCCGATGCGCAGGCCGGCCATGGCGAAGGACTTGGACATGACCCCCAGGCTGACGCCGCGCTCGAGCGCATCGGCGCCGGCGACGAGGCGGTCGGCCGGGTCGAACTCGAGGAAGCGGTAGACCTCGTCGGAGAGGAGGTGGACGCCGGCCTCGACGCAGAGGTCGGTGAGGACGCGCCACTCGGCGTGGGTGGGGAGCGTGCCGGTCGGATTGTG
>LDXQ01000108.1 GCA_001443485.1 Candidatus Sysuimicrobiota bacterium CSP1-3 | reverse complement strand
GGGACGGCCACCGTGGCGTGCGGCTCCATGTATGCCTGGTAGACGCGGGAGGTATGGACGGTTTCTTCCACGACGACCTCGGCGTCGCGGAATCCCTGCGCCACGTCCCCGCGCGCGAAGCGCACGACGCTGGCCGTGTTGCGCGGCTTGGCCTCCTTGACCTCCTGGACGGCGACGGCCGCGTGGCCGGCCGCCTGTCCATCGCCCCCCCCGGCGTGCGGGTTGACCAGCGGCGACTCCGGCCGCATCGCGTCCTCCGGATCGAGCACCGCGGGGAGGACCTCGTACTCCACCGCGCCGGCGAGGGCGTCCACGCCGTCGGCGGCGGCCTCTTCACTCTCGGCCAGGACCGCCGCGACCGGGTGTCCGGTGTAGCGGGCCTCGCTGGACGCCAGCAGCAGGTGCTCCTCCAGCGTGGCGTCCTCGGCAATCGGCAGGTCCTCGGCCAGCAGCACCGCCACCGCGCCGGGCACCGCCAGCGCCGCCCCTTTGTCCAGGTGGACGATCCGGGCGTGCGGATGGGGAGAGAGCAGAAGCCGGGCGTGGAGCAGCCCGGGCACATGCAAATCCTCCGTGTAGCGGACGGCCGCGGTCACCTTCTCGCGCCCGTCTACCCGCGGCATGCGCCGCCCGATGTTCACGGCCATCCGACATTCACCCCGAGATCTGGACCACGCCGAGGTGGCGTTTTCTTCGTGATCTGCCCCCGGGAATCCGCTTTGGAAGAGGGCTCATGTGCTCCAGGGACGAAAGCGGAGTGGCCATCACACAACCTTACGAAGGATAGCACCCACGGAGGGATGTCAAAAGGGCGCCAGAGGCCTGTTCCCCAGGGCGGGGCGTCGCACCAGCGTCGGAGTCTGCGGCCGGCCCCTGCAGGGGCTGGCCGCACTTCCATCAAACTGGCAGCCGCACGTTTAGCGCACGTTCACTTCAACACTGGCCGGATCGGATTGCGTCCCGTTAAAGATCTGCACCGCCGAAATCACGTAGGGGAACGAGACGAACGGCACGGAATCTAGGCTGATGTTAACCCGCCAGGAGCCATTCGCGGCCACGGTGGTCTGTGCCTGTCTCATCTGCCCCAGCAGGCGAGGCTGCACGGTCACGACGACCATCGCTCCGGGCTGCGCCGTCCCACGGACGCGGAAGGAGCTGCCCACGGTCTCACCGCTGGCCGGCGCCGTGATCCTCGGAGCGGACACCGTCGCCGGAGGCGGGACGGCTGCCGCCGCGGTAGAGACGTTCACCTCGTAGGCCTGGTTAGTTCCCCCGATGACGGAAAAGCGAGCGATCCGTCCGGACTGCAGCGCCGAAAAGTCGGCGCTCTGGCCGTTGAAGGTGATATCCGCGTCCGCCAGCACAACGTACGTCCGGCCGTCGGAAAGCGTCACGGTGCGGTTGTTTCTGTTGACGTTGGCAATCTGCCCGGCCGGCGGCACCCGATAGGTGGCCACGATCTTCGTGGCCTCATTCCTTTGGTTCACGGTGACCGTGGCCAGATCGCCCTTCTGCAGCGTCCCCAGTGCCGCGGACCCTCCGGCGTTAGTCTCGGCATTGAACCGGTAGATGCCCGTGGCCGGCGTCACGATAATCGTGGAGTCCTGGCCGTTGTGGCGAAGGACGATGCGAGGGTTCTCGCCCGTCGTGACCGCTACAAGCCGGCCGGAGATCTCCGTCGTCGGCGCGGGCTGAGCATACGGCGGTGGGGCTGGAGCGGCGCCTGCCGTCCCGATCAGGATCGTCTGGCTCGCGGCGTTCCACTGGACGTCCGCTCCCAGCGACTCACTGATGAACCGCAGGGGAACCATCGTGCGTCCGCCCATTGTAAAGGCCGGCACATCGAGGAGGCGCGGAGCGCCGTTGACCGTGGCCTGGCGTGAGCCGATGGTCAGCTCCACAATCTGCGTCCCGCGAATCGCCACGATGTGCTGGGTCCGGGCGTCATAGTCCACGTTCGCGCCCAACTGCTCGAAGACGCCGCGCAGCGGGACAAGCACGCGCCCCTGGATGATGGTTGGCGGGACGTCGAAGTGCGCCAGTCGGCCGTCAATGTATACGCGGATGGTCTGCTGTGCGGGCGCCACCTGAGGTGCGAGCAGCATCATTACGGCAACAGCCACAAGCAGTACGCTTAGAGTGCGCGTCGTACGCATGCTCCTTGCCTCCTTAGCGGAGGGCCTCATTCCGCCGCCCCGCCGGGTATCAGACTAGGCTTCGGCCGAGAGCCCGGAAGCCTGGTCTGATGCCCTGGTGCACCTTCCACCCCTTTGCTTACGGGACGAGCGTCCATTGACCGCTCTGCACGTGGTTCAAGTACCGAGCATCGTGGCCTATTTCCGCAGCTTCGTAATCTTTGACCCCTCCAGCGTCAGATTGTACATCAGGCCCTTCTGGCTGGACACGAATCCCACGATCGGCTGATTGAACTTCATAGAGTCGATAGAGGCTGCGGCCCCCTGGTCTACGACCACAACCGATCCATCCACGCCCACCTGCCAGCCCTCTTTAGCCCGGAAGTCCTGGAGCGCCTTGTCCTGCAAGAACACCAGGATGATGTCTTTCTTCTGGGCCCCCAGCTGGAACCCGATCGAGGCCGACGTGATACTGTAATACGCGACGGTCTTGCCGCGGATACGCAGCGCGCCCTCGCCGTACTGCCCCCCGATCCCCACGCCGGCCTGATAGACGTCCGCAAACACGAGGACGCCCCTGGCGCGCTGGAGGAACTCCTTGGATCCCTTCAATTGCTTCGTGAACCGGGCCAGCGCCGCATTCACGCTCGCATCAATCTCCCGCGCCGTTTTGGCCTGGGACGCACTCGGCAGCATCAAGCTGCCCAACAAAAAGAGACAAACTGCCCACACGATGCTTCTGCTGAATGCCCGAGCGCGCATCGCTGTTCCCTCCTTCAAGATCGCTCTCGCGCTTCCGTCCACCCCTGCGTCGGACCCTCCTGCAGCCCTAGACGAAAAGACTCGCCCGGCGAATGCCACTCCCCGCATTAGTCGGGGAGATCATGCGCGGACCCGGCCTCTGGTCAGCTGTCGGAGAACCCAGAGAAACACCACGGCCCCGACGAAGGCCACTATGATCGAGCCGATATTGAGACCGGTGGCCCCGGCCTGGCCGAAGTAGTTGAAGATCCACCCGCCCACGACCGCGCCGATGACCCCGACAATGAGATCCCCGAGGATGCCGCCCGGCCCCGTTCCCGGCATCACAGTCTTCGCCAACCAGCCGGCGATAATTCCGACGACGATCCACGCCAAAATAGTCATCTTACCCCACCTCCTCTGGTATCAACCGCAACGTAACACGGCGAGGATTGGTCGTCTGTTCAAAATTGCTCATGCCCCCGGCAGCGAGACGGCCGGTAAGGCCAGGACCACTCAGGGACCGGTCGGCCTCACCTGGGGCATGGCTTTCGGCAGAGCCTCGCGCAGCTTCCCCGCCCATACTTCGGCGAGGGCCTGCTGCGTGGTCTGGTTCAGGCGCGCATGGTTCGCGTCCACCGTAATGATCATGGCCGGGCCGACGAAGATCGCCGGCTGGCCGTTCACGAACCGCACAACGATCTGCTCTGGCGTTGGCCTGACCTTGCCGAGCACGTTCACGATCCGCTGTTCGACGATGGCCGCCCGCTGCTGAATCGTCAGCCCGCCCGCCTCGGCGCGGATGCGTAGCACGAGAACCCCTCCCACGACGACATCACCTACATCTGCCGCCGCGGTCCCCTGCAGCAATGCGACGATCACCACCGCGATGAGAGTCACCTTGACCCGGTGCACACTGCATCCCTCCTCTCAGGGCTAAGTCCGACTGCTCTTCCTCCCAGACATCCCTCAGGGATTTTGCACGACCTGCACGACGGCGGCTTGGGACTGGCGCCCCAGAGGATCGACCGTCGTGGCGCTGATCGTCAGTTCGGCGCCCGCGACCGGCGCCGGGCGCTCGATGGTGACCGTCCAACTGCCGGCGCCGTCTGCCGTGGTGCTGAACTGGCCGAGGGTCCCCTGGAGGATGAAAACCAGGTATGTCCCGCGATAGTCCACCCGGACGACGACTTGGTAGCCTGGGACCGCCCTTCCCCTGATGACAATGGGGGCCCGGACGCGCGCGCCTTGCGCCGGCGAAGTGATGGTGGGCGGCGGGACCTCGGCCTGCGCGATAATGGTCAGCCGGGCCGTGCCCTCGGCCTGTTGCGTGAGCCCCCTGACGCTCAACCGCACGATCACGCGGGCGTTCTGGGCGCTGTCGCCGGAGCGAATCCGGTACGAGCCCGTGTAGACACCAGGCTGCCCCGGCGACTCGGCCATCGGCGCGTCCGTAACCACCCCGGCGATCGTGAACGCGGCCTGGCCCCCCGGCTCCCCGACCATCGTCACCGTCAGCACGTCTCCTGGTCCCAGGGGTGTCGTGGGGTTGATGGTGACGGCACGGATCAGTGAGGCCTGCGCGATGACCACGGTGAACGCGAAGCGATCTTCGCTCACATTGCCCGCCCGATCGACCATCGAGAGCCGCACGTTCACCTGCCCGGAGAGCGGTGCCGGAGGACTGTAGGCCGCGGCGCCCTCGGTGACGGACGCCCTAGCCGTCACGTCCTGCTCGTTGACAAACAGACGGATCGCCGCGGCGTTCATCCCCGCCCCGCCCCGATCGGTGAATGTGACGAGGATGTTCGGCCGGTCATTGGACACCGTGCTCCCCGGCTGGGGGAACCGCTGGGTGACCACGGGTGGCAGAGTGTCGAGGGTCACGGGCGTCCCCGCCTGGACGAGCGGCGCCTCTACCTGCCCCGCCCGCAGCCGGCCGAAGACGGCGGCATCAGTGATGTTGTCACCGCTGCGGACGACGTAGGTTCCCTGGTAGACGCCTGGTGACAGCTCCGGCATCGATACGCTGCTCACGGCACCGAAGATCTCGAACGTGGCCGCCCCACCAGGGGTCCCCCGAAGGGTCACCGTCAGCCGCTCCCCGGCTCGCAACGGGCGCTGCGCATCGTGGATCAGTGAGGTGATACGCACTACCAGCGACGGCAGCGGCTGCACGCGGAGCCCCCGTGCCGAGACCTCGACCACCTCATTCGTCTGCGGATTGAGCTGGAGCGTCACCTCCATGCCCCGCTGCAGCTGTTCCCGAGCGGTCTCACGTCCGTCGATCAGGACGCGGACCTCACTGCCGAGCCCGAACGTCTGGCCGTCCTCCAGGATGATCACCCGGGAGGTCACCGCGTCGATGCGGCCGGTCACCTCTCGGACCGAGACGCGGATGAGGATGGCCCGTCCAGCCGTGTCCGCGGTCACGCGGACGAGGTCGCCGACCCGGACTTGATCGAAGCTGATCGCCCCGCCCCGGTTGGTAGTCACATCAACCCGGGTGATGGCGGTGTCAGGCGTCACGATGAAGGTGTAGATACGGGTATCCCGCTGGACGAGGATCCGCTGCGGAAAGACCTGGAGGTCGACACGGAACACGATCCCTTCCACGACTGCGACCGAAGGGGGTGAAGGCGGAGGCGACGTCGGCCTCGGTAGGGGCGGCGGCGGCGGGGGTTGAGCCAGGGGCGACGAGGTGATGAAGACCGTTCGCGTGGCCGCATCCCAGTCGACGCGGGCGCCCATGGCCTCGCTGACGAACCGGAGCGGCACCAGCGTGCGCCCCTGCACGATCAGCGCCGGGACGTCCAGGAACACGACACGTTGGTTGACAAACGCCTGGCGCGAGCCAATCGTGAGGCGCACCTGGGTGTCGCCGCGGGCGGCGATGACCGTGTTGGAGGCCGGGTCCCACTGGACGAACGCACCTAGCCGTTCGAAGACGCCCCGCAGCGGGACCAGCACCCGCCCTCCGATGACCACGGGGGGCTGGTCAAAGAAGAGCGGCTCGCCATCTACCACGAGGCGGATCGTCTGGGCCTGGACGGGCAGAACCGGAACGACGGCGAGAACCAGCAGTACGGCCAGGGCAAGGGCCGGTCGGCGCGTCCCTTTTAGCATCGGTACGAACCTCCTGACACGAAGGTTAGGGGGATGTCTCCTCGCAGGATATACGGCCATAGCGAAGGGAGTGTTCCGGAGCCCCCTTCGGAACATAATACAGACTGATTCCGCCTGTCCACTCGCGTCCGCCAATCCTGGCGGATCAACCGCCGCAGGGGATCGAAGGCCGGCCCTTGGAGGAGCCTCAGCCCACAGCTACCTGGCCTATTTCCGCAGCTTCGTAATCTTTGACCCCTCGAGTGTTCAACCGCAACGTAACACGGCGAGGAGCGGCCGTCTGTTCAAGATTGCTCATGCGCGGTGCGCCGTGATAGTATTGATTCCGCAGAATACTTCCCCTGACGGACGCGGAGGCGGTTCCCATGAGAGGGAAAAACTCCTCGCGGTTCGACCTCAAGGCTTTCCTCGCAATAGGCGGGAACGGACGACCCATTGTGGAGTTCCGCAAG
>LDXQ01000107.1 GCA_001443485.1 Candidatus Sysuimicrobiota bacterium CSP1-3 | reverse complement strand
ATCGGCGGGGATCGCTAATCTCGCCGGTGAGGGCCGCGGCGGCGGCAACCGCGGGACTCGCCAGAAAGACGCGGTCCTCCGCCGTGCCGCTGCGCCCGGGGAAGTTCCGGTTGAAGGTGCGCACGGAGACGGCCCCCGTGGGCGGCGCCTGCCCCATCCCGATGCACGGCCCGCAGGCCAGTTCGAGGATCCGCGCGCCGGCGCGGCTCAACTCGGTCAGCGTCCCGTCCGCGGCGGCCATCTGATAGACCTGCAGGGAGCCCGGCGTCACGGTCAGACTGACCGCGGGGTGGACAGTCTTGCCGCGCAGCACCTCCGCGGCGATGCGCAGGTCGCGGTAACTGCTGTTCTGGCAGCTGCCGATGCAGACCTGAGCCACGGGCGTCCCGGCCACCGCGGTCACCGGCACCACGGCGTCGGGGCTGGAAGGCTGGGCGATCAGCGGCTCCAGCGCGCCTAGGTCGATCTCGATGATCTCGCTGTAGACGGCGTCCAAGTCCGGCGCCAGCGGGATCCAGTCGCCTTCGCGCCGCTGCGCGCAGAGAAACTTGTACGTCTGCTCGTCGCTGGGGAAGACCGCGGCGGTCGCGCCCAACTCGGCGATCATGTTGGCGATGGGCGCGCGCTGATAGACGTCTAAGTGCTCCAGCCCGTCCCCGCCGAACTCGAAGACCTTGCCGACACCGCCCTTTACCGAAAGACGGCGCAGCAGCTCGAGAATCACGTCCTTGCCGGCCACCCACGGGCCCAGACGCCCGACGAGCCGCACCAGCACCACCTCGGGCATGCCCAGCCGATAGGGCTCCCCGGCCATGGCCATGGCCACGTCCAGTCCGCCCGCCCCCACGGCCAGCATCCCCAGCGCGCCCGCCATCGGGGTGTGGCTGTCCGCGCCCAGCAGGACGCGCCCGGGGACGGCAAACCGCTGCAGGTGCACCTGGTGGCAGATGCCGTTGCCCGGCCGGCTGTAGAGCAGCCCGTAGCGCGCCGCAAACGAGCGCAGGAACCGGTGGTCGTCGGCGTTCTCGAAGCCGATCTGCAGCATGTTGTGGTCCACGTAGACGACCGCCGGCGAGGTGCGAACACGCTCGATCCCCATCGCCTCGAACTCCAGCGCGGCCATCGTCCCGGTGGCGTCCTGCAGCAGCGTCTGGTCGACGGTCAGGGCGATCTCCCGTCCGGGGAGCGGCTCACCCTCGACCAGATGCGCGCGGATGATCTTCTCGCTGATCGATCCACTCATCAGGCTCACCTCTGTTGACCTGTGACGCTGGCGACGAACGTGGGGGGACGGACCGCGGTGCGCTCAGCTGCCCCGCGCACTCAAGACTTCCCGCAGGACGGGCATGAGATCCCGCGTGATCAGGCGCTTCTGCAGCGAGGCGTCGGCGCCCAGGGCCTGGGCGGCGCGGATGTAGTCCTCGCGATCGTCGGGCAGGAGCGCCACGAGGAGCAGGCCGGGGCGGAACTGCTTGGCGGCCACACACGCGGGCAGTCCGGCGGGGCCGGAGAGCCACGGGTCCACCAGCAGGATGTCCGGCTGCGCCTCCCGGATCAGCCGCACCGTCTCGTCGATGGTGCCCGCCGCGCCGACCACGCGAAAGCCACCGTCACCGGCCAGCACCTGCCCGATCACCTCTCGCGTCGCCGCGTAGGCGTCGGCGATCACGACGCGCAGCGGCGAGAACGCCGCGCGGCCCGCGGACATCTGTGTCGATGAGACCGGTACGGACATCATCGCTTCATCTCTTCTGTGGGGAGCGGGCGACGCTCGGCCCCGAGGTTACGATGGTGCCTCCGGGAATCCATCTCCCGGAGGCCGGTCCCCGCTCCCAGAGTGAGCGTAGTCCGCTTCCCACGCGGCCACCATCCGACGCCCGGCTGATTCCCCATCAGGCGCCCGCCCGAACCCCGGAGGCGGAGCGCCCCCGGAATACAGTCGCCGCCCGATAGTCACCCCGGCGGGGGGCCCGTATCCTGCATGCTAACGGGCCGGCCCGCCGGGCCTGCCGGGGGAGGGATACGGCGTGGCGCTGCCGGACCACGGCAGACGATCCAAAGGAAGGATCATCGCGGTGCTGGCCGGCGGCGGAGTGATCGTCGCGCTGGCGGTCGTGCTGGCCGTCGCGCCGCTACTGCACCGACCGGCGCCGCCGGCCTCGCCGGTCGCGCAGACCCTGCTCATCTCCATGGCCGGGTTTTCGCCCGGCCGCGTGCGTGTGCCCGCCGACCGCCCGATCACGCTGACCATCGTCAACCCGGACAGCCGCTTCCACACCGACGGCGGGTGGCACCAGTTCGCCATCGACGCCCTGCGCGTGGACGTCCGGGTCGCCCCCCGCGCCCAGCAGACCGTGACGCTGGGGCCGCTGCGGCCCGGCGTCTACGAGTTCTACTGCGACATCTGCTGCGGCGGGCGGTCCAATCCGTCGATGGTCGGCCGGCTGGAGGTGACGGGGTGAGCGAGATCACCCTCCCCGCGGTCCTGCTCGGCGGGCTCATCGACGGAGTGAACCCCTGCGCCTTCAGCGTGCTCCTCTCCTTCGTGGCGATCGTGCTCAGCACCGTGGCCATCGGCGGGGCCGCGCCGCGGGTCTGGCGCATCGGCGGGATCTACGTGTTCGGGATGTTCGTCACGTACCTGCTGCTGGGATTGGGATTGATCGGCGTCATCGCGCCGCTGGTGCGGATGCACCTGGCCGTGCGCGCGATCGGCGTGGCCGTCGTGGCCCTCGGTGTCTGGACCTTGAAGGACGCCTTCCTGCCGGGATTCGGCCCGGCGCTGGCGATGCCCCAGGCGTTCTACGCGCCGCTGCGCAAGGTGATGGGCTGGAGCGGGCCGTGGGGGGCGCTCGCCGCCGGCGGGCTGGTGGGCCTGTGCACCGTCCCCTGCAGCGGCGCGATCTACGTCGGGGTCCTCGCCCTGTTGGCGACGGCGCCGCTGGGCAGCCGCCTCGGGTATCTCCTGCTCTACAACCTGATGTTCATCGCCCCGCTGCTGGCGCTGCTGGCGCTGGTGGGGAATCGTCCGGCCCTGAACCGCATCGCCCACTGGACGATCCGTCGTCGCGCGCTCTCCAAGGTCGTGCTGGGCGCGATGACGGTCCTGCTGGGGTTCGCGATCCTGATTACCGCGTAGGCGAGATTACGGCGCGATCAGCCCCTTCCGCACGGCGTAGCGTACTAAGAGGCTACGGTCGTGCAGGTCCAGCTTCTTCATGATGTGGGCGCGGTGCGTCTGGACGGTCTTCACGCTGATGACCAGCTTCTCCGCGATCTGCGCGTTGGTCAGCCCCTCGGCGATCAGCACCAGGATCTCCCGCTCCCGGTAGGTCAGCCCGCCGTAGCGCTCGCTGCCCTCACCGGTGCGGAGGCGCTCCAGGTAGTCCTGCACGATACTCTGGGCCACCGCCGGATAGAGGAAGGTCTCGCCGCGGTGGGCGGCGCGCACCGCTTCCACTAAATCGGTCGCCGCCGCACGCTTCAGGACGTACCCCGCCGCGCCCAGCCGCAGCAATTGAAACAGGTAGGACTGCTCCTCGTGCATGGTCAGGATCAGCACGTGTACGCCGGGGAGCCCCTCTCTGATCGCCTGGGTCGCCTCCACCCCGTTCAGCTTCGGCATGCTGATGTCCATGACCACGACCTCGGGGGCCAGCTTGCGGGCGAGCCGCACCGCCTCGTCCCCGTCCTCCGCCTCGCCCACCACCTCGAAGTCCGGCTGCGCCTCCAGGATCATCCGGATGCCTTCCCGGACGATGGCGTGGTCGTCGGCGATGAGGATCTTCACTTTGGTTGCGGTGGGCTGCGCGGGTTTGGCCATAGGTCGCCTCCTGACCCAGCCTACCAGCGCCGCCCGACCCCACCCATCGGCTGAAGAGCCTATTTGTCGTATCGGGCGAATGCCGGAGAGGCGCCGAAAATCGGGCCTGCGCCGGATGGACGCTTGCGGGCGCCCCATCGACCATAAAGAGCGATGAAGATCGGGCGTCTCCTTCTCCGGCTGGCCTGGATCGTGCCGCTGGTCGCGGTGCTCGTGGTGGTGGGCGTGGCGACGATGCGCACCGGGCGGTCGGGCTCCCTCACCGCGGCGCTGGCGCGGGGCGAGCGGCCGCCGGCCCCGGCGTTCCGCCTGCCCGCGCTGGACGGCCGCACCCTGGACCTGGCGGCACTGCGCGGCCGGCCGATCGTCCTAAACTTCTGGGCGTCCTGGTGCGTGCCGTGCAAGGACGAAGCCCCGCTGCTGGAGCGCGCCTGGAAGACCTACCGCGACAAGGGGCTGCTCGTCATCGGCGTGAACATCCAGGACCTGGAGGCCGACGCGCGGCGGTTTGTGGCCGAGGTCGGCATCACATATCCGAACGTACGCGACCGCGACGGCAAAGCGAACCGAGCCTACGGGATCACCGGCATCCCCGAAACGTTCTTCGTCAGTCCCGACGGCCGGATCATCAAGAAATTCCCGGGGGCGGTGGTGGAGTGGCGACTGTGGGAAGAGGCGATCGCGCAGTTGCTCGCGAGCGGCCCGAGGGAGTAGCCCGGGGCCCGGGGAAGGTCGCCAAAGCGCCGGAGGTCGTCGACCCCTGGCTGGCGCTGCTGGCGGGCGCGGGGGTGCTGCTGTCCGGCTACCTCGTGCTCACGAAGGCACTGCACGCGCCCGTGTACTGCCCCGCGGGATCCGGCTGCGACATCGTGCAGTCGAGCCGCTTCGGCGCGGTCTTTGGCGTGCCGGTCAGCATCTTCGGGCTGCTGTTTTACGGCGCGCTCCTCCTGCTGGCGCTCCGGCGGATGGACGCGGGCGCGCGCTGGGCGCTGGTCTTCCCGGTCGCGTCGGTCGGCGTCGCCGCCTCCGCGGTCTTCATCGGCGTCCAGCAGCTGGCGATCCGCGCGACCTGCAGCCTCTGCCTGATCTCCGCGTTCCTCTCCCTGGCGATCCTGCTGCTGGCGCTCTTCCGCCGCCCTCGCCCGGCCGCAACGGGGACCTGGCTGTGGAGCGGTGCCGCGGCCCTGGCGGTGGTGGTCTTCCTGGCCGCCGGGTACGCCGCGTCGGCTCCGCAGCCCGCCGCCACTACCTACGCGGACGGGCTGGCCAAGCACCTGGCGGCCAGCGGGGTGCGCCTCTACGGCGCCTACTGGTGCCCGCACTGCAAGGACCAGAAAGACCTCTTCGGCCGGGCGGCCAAGTCGCTGCCCTACATCGAGTGCGACGCCCGCGACCCGGCGGGCCAGCCCCAGGTCTGTGCCAGCGCCGGGATACGCGCCTACCCCACCTGGGACATCAACGGCAAACGGTACGAGGGGGTCCTCTCACTGCAGGAACTGGCCCGGCTCACCGGCTACCCGCAGCCTGGCGGGACCCAGTGACGCATATGGCCGCCAAATACTCTGATGGCCCGATAGGCACTGGGGCCGCCAGTGCTAGGCTGAACCCAAAGAGGTGAGGGCGATGAAGGCGGCGGGTAAGGTTGCGCCTCAGGACTTCGCCGGGATCTGCGGCATCTACTGGGAGGGCAGCGCCTGGTACGATGTGCTGCCGGCGGACTGCGCCACGCAGGGGGACGTTGACCTCGGTAAACTCTGCCCGGTCTACGCCTGCGCGCAGGAGCGCGGTGTGGCCCACTGCGGCATGTGCTCGGACTTCCCCTGCTACCTGCTGGTGAACCTGGCGGCTCAGACCGGCGGCAACGATACCCGCATCGAGTCCGCCGTGCGCCGCACCGAGATGGGCGACAAGCGGTGGGCCGAGTGGGCCCGGAGCGAGAAGATCTGGACTACCGCCTTCTGCCCGCTGCGCAACCAGCCGGTCCGGCAGGCCTAGAGCGTTCCGGCTCCGGTCTCCACCCCGCCCCGGCCACCCCCGGCCGGGGCGGGGCCATTGATGCAGTCCGCGCTCCACCGGTGCAACCGGCTCATGACAACCGCGCGCGCGGCCCTCTATGCTGCGTGTGATTCCTCTGGTGCGGAAGGCCACTGGACGGAAACCTCGACCTAAAGGGGGACCCGGTGATATCGGGATGGATCAGGCGGGCTCCACTGGCGGCCTATCTACTCATCACCTACGCCATCTCGTGGGCGATTGCCATTCCGCTCGCCGCGCGTGCGTTGGGCGTGCTCACCTTGCCTCTCCCATTTGCGATCCACTATCTCATCCCGTTTGGGCCCATGATCGCCGCAATCATCGTGACACGGGTGAGCGAGGGACCGGACGGTCTGCGGGCGCTCTTCGCGCGCATGACACGGTGGCGCGTCGGAGCGGGGTGGATCCTCTTCTCCATCCTTGCGCCGATCGTGGCGTTCGCGGCGGCGGCGGTCGTTGCGCCGATGTTCGGCGCGCCCCGGACAGACTTCCGTCAACTCGGTGTGGTCAACTTCCTGCCGTACCTGGGAATCGGGGCCTGGCTGCTCTGGCTGCTCAGCTACGGCATCGGAGAAGAAACCGGCTGGCGGGGGTTTGCGCTCCCGCGACTGCAGGCCACCCGGAGCGCACTGACGGCGACGCTGCTGCTTAGCGTCCCTTGGGCCGTCTGGCACGTTCCGTCCTTGCTCTACCTGGGCAACATCAAGAACCTGGGGATTCTGCTGCCGGGCTTCTTCATCGGCCTCGTCGTCGGCGGCA
>LDXQ01000106.1 GCA_001443485.1 Candidatus Sysuimicrobiota bacterium CSP1-3 | reverse complement strand
GTAACTGGGTCGCGATGTCCCTGCGCGTCGCGGTCAGAACGCGCATCCGCTGCCGTCCGTACATTCGGGTTTCGACCACCTTCTCCAGGTCCGTGAGGCCAGCAAGCGTTGCCCGCGTCTGCGGCACCTGTGCGGCCCAGGCCCGTTCCAGGTCCGCAACGGTCGGGTGCGCCCGTTCGTTGATGGGGAGGTCGTTCCAGGAGAACGGTCGCGGCATAGGCTCCTCGCGCAGGCGGGCCGCCAGCCACCACTCCGTCATCGCGATCTCGAGCGTGGTCGCCCGCAGCGTCCGGTGGGCGAAGGGGAACTCCCTGGTGTAGTCGTCCTGGCTCAGGGGACGGATCCACTCGAACAGCTTCTGCCGCGCCTGCGTGTGGATATCGTAGATGCGCACGAAGTCGACCATCCCTGGCGTCACCCCCTCCGAGGCGAAATCCACGGGACTCAGGCGCGCCCCAGCGCGGAAAGCAGCGCGCGCAGCCGATCGGGACGGCCGGTCTTCACCGCATCGACGCCGAGCGAGATCAGCCGGGCCATCGTCTCCTCGCTGTCGCCGGCGCAGATGTGGACGGCCAGCCCTGCGTCGTGGGCGCGGGAGACGTTGCGCTCGGTCGCTGCATAGGCCTGCGGCGAGAGCACGTCGAAGCCGGCGCGTGACGCAAAAGCGGCGTCGTCGGCGACGTCGGTGGAGACAACGGCCCACTGCGTGGGAACGTCCGGCCGGGCGGCGCGGGTCCAGGCCAGCGCCACGGCGCCAAATCCCGAAATGACCCCCCGCAGGAGCGCCCCTGTCTGTTCCACGACCTCCAGCACCCGACCTGCCAGGGGGATCGTGACGGTGGGATCCTCCGCCATCAGGCTCCCCCGCATCTGGGCCAGCGCCGCACTTACTCCGGGGACGGCATCGTGGACCGACGGTGGGGCGGAAGGGCGAGACGGAAAGCTCATGGCGATCCCCGCCTTGAGCTCGATGTCGATCCACGCCTGGTCGGCGAATCGCTCGAGGACCTCCCGCAGCGTCGGGATGTGCACGTCGCGCCACCGTTCGCCGAACCACCCGCCGGCGTCCAGCGCTTTGATCTCCGCCAGCGTCATCGCCTGCACCTCGCCCCGACCATCGGTCGTGCGGTCTACGCGGGCGTCGTGGATGACCACGACCTCGTTGTCCCGCGTCAGGTGAACGTCGAGTTCGAGCACCTCGGCACCCTGCGCAATCGCCAGTTCGAAGGCCTCCAGGGTATTCTCCGGCGCGTAGGCACTGGCGCCCCGGTGGGCGACGCGGAGAAACCGCCGAGACTTCAGGACCGCGCGAAAAGTGGGCCCCGCATCAGCAGGCGAGGGCGATCCCGACGGTGGGTGCACGCTGGACTCAGACGATGGCGGATTCGGTCGTCGGGTCGAAGACGTAGATCCGCTCGGGGGGCACAAACATGCCGACCGGCTGGTCGGGCTTGCCCGCAAAGCCGTGCTCGGCTATGGCCACGACGACTTGTCTGCCCACAGTGACCGCGACCACCAGTTCGCGGCCGAGCGGTTCCACGTCCAGGATCCGGCCCTGGACGGCACTCTCCCCGGGGACCAGGGAGAGCCTGATGTCCTCCGGCCGGACGCCCACCAGGACAGGCCCGCCGCGGCGCCTCGCCAGGTGCGGTGCGGTCCACTCCGCCGCCGGGAGGCGCATCCCCTCGGCCGCAAACGCCACCTGCCCATCCGTGGTTTCCACCTGGGCCGGGATGAAATTCATCGGCGGGCTGCCGATGAATCCCGCGACGAAGGTGTTGGCGGGGCGGTAGTAGAGGTCGTCGGGAGTGCCCACCTGCTGGAGCAGGCCGTCCCGCAGGACGGCGATCCGGTCGGCCATCGTCATGGCTTCGACCTGGTCGTGGGTCACCAGGATGGTGGTGATGCCCAGGCGCCGCTGTAGGTGCTTGATCTCCGCACGCATTAGGACGCGCAACTTTGCGTCCAGGTTGGACAGCGGCTCATCGAGGAGCAGCAGGGTGGGCTGCTTCACCAGTGCCCGCGCCAGGGCGGTACGCTGCTGCTGGCCGCCCGAGAGCTGGCTGGGGCGCCGGTCCATCAGCGCTTCGATCTGCACCAACGCGGCGGCCTCGAGGACCCGGCGCTGGATTTCGTCGACGGGCCGCCGCAGGAGGCGGAGGGGGAACGCGATGTTGTCGAACACCGTCATGTGAGGGTAGAGGGCGTAGCTCTGGAAGACCATGCCAATGTGGCGGTCCTGGGGCGGGAGGTCGTTGACCGCGACCCCGTCAAAGAGGATCTGCCCCGAGGTGGGCTTGTAGATGCCCGCCAGCATGAGCAGCGTGGTGGTCTTCCCGCAGCCGCTGGGGCCCAGGAGCGCGATGAGTTCGGCGTCGGCGATCTCCAGGTTCAGGTCGCGGAGCGCCTCCACGACCCCAAACCGCTTACCCAGCTTGTCCAGTACGATCCGTCCCATCGTCCCTCACGCCTTCGTGCCGCCGAGCGTAATCTGCAGCAGCTGCCGCTGCGTGAACAGGAAGAACAGCAGGCTGGGAATCATGTAGAAGACGCCCACTGCCGCCATCAGCCCATAGTCCGCGAACCGGTACTCCCCGATGACCGAATTGAGGTAGAGAGCCATCGTCCAGCTGCTGCGCCTCAGGACGAACGTGAGCACGTAGATGTAATCGGTCCATCCCCACAGGAACGAGAACATGGCCACGGCGGCGATGCCGTTGCGGGCCTGCGGCAGCAGCACCGTATACCAGGCCCGCAGCCGGCTGGCGCCGTCGATGAGAGCCGACATTTCAATGTCCCAGGGAATGCCGTCGAAGAACCCCTTCATGACGAAGAGCGCAAAGGGCAGGTGCAAGGCGGCAATCACCAGGATGACGCCGAGCATGCTGTTCAGCAGGTTGAGTGACCGCAGCAGGATGAACAGCGCGACGAGCAGTGTGATCCCGGGGAACGCCTGCAGTGCCAGCGCTCCTTTCAAAAACCCCGCGCGCCGGGAAAAGCCGTGCCGCGAGATAAAGTAGCCCGCGAGGGTGGAGACGACCACCACAATGGCCGCGGTACCCACGGCCAGCACAAGCGAGTTCGCCACGACCTGCCAGATGTTGGGCAGCCGACCGGCCGTGCCGCTGACGAATCCCAGGTTGGCCACCCACAGGAACCGCCAGTTGTTGAGGGTAAACCCTGAGGGGATAATGCCGTAGCTGACCCTCTCGCTGAACGCGGCCGCCACCAGCCACAGATAGGGGACGACAATGGGCAGGGAGATCAGCGTGAGCAGCACGTAGATCATCGTCTGTGTCAGGACTTCCCGCCGGCGGGCGCGCTGGGCTAGGGCGGCGACCTCCTGCGGCGTCCGCCAGCGCCTTAACTGTCCGGCCGGAATTGTCACCTGCTCCATCCGCTCGGTCACCCCGTCAGTCTGCCTCGATCTTCGGCGCGCTGATCATCCGCTCGAAGTTCAACAGCCGCCAATACGACAGCGCAGCCACCGCCCCCACGACGACCAGGATGAAGGCCAGGGCCGCGCCGTAGCCGTAGTCGCCGTTCTGGATCGCCCGCCGGAACACGTACAGCGCGTAGACCGTCGTGTCGTAGAAGGGCCCGCCGCCGGTGACCAGCAGGATGTACTCATACGAGGTGAGCAGGGCCAGCGTCTGGTTCACCAGGACAAAGGTGAGGGGCCAGCGGATCAGCGGGAGGATGACGTGCCGCACGATCGCCAGGCTGGAGGCCCCGTCCACCCGGGCGGCGCGCACGTAGTCCTCCGGCACCGACTTGATCGCCGAGGTCAGGATGACCATCCCCAATGACGCGCCGATGAACCCGTTGACCAGGACGATGACCAGCCAGGGGGAGGCCGAGATCAGATCCAGCGGCGCCAGGCCAAACCACGAGCGCGCCGTGTTCAGCATGCCGTACTTCGTCGGATCCACGAACCACAGCCAGAGCAGCCCGTAGACGACCATCGGCGTCAGGCGCGGCAGCAGCCAGATCGCCCGGAAGACCGTCCCCACCCGATCGGGGATATGCGTGGTGAGCAGCGCCAGCACCAGCCCCAGGCCGGTATTGAAGCAGATCAGCGTGAAGAACACGTAGACGACTGTGTTCAGCAGAACCCGCGGCAGCAGCGGGTCGGCGAAGAGGCCGCGGAAGTTGTCCAGCCCAACGTAGGTTCCCTGGAAAGCGGCATCGAGATTCGTCAGGGCGAGGAAGGCGGTGATGATCGCCGGCATGACGAAGAAGAGGACGGTCAGCAGGACGAAGGGACCGAGGAAGAGCAGCAGCATGCCGGCCCGCCTCCCCCGCGGTCGCCTCGGTACCGGGCCGGCGTAGGGGAGGGCGGGCGCCTGAATGGTCATCGCGGGATGGGGCGGGCGGCCCGGCCGCGTACGGCGCCGGGCCGCCCAGAGCGCCTACTCTACGACGATCAACTGATCCTTGATCTGCGACCGCATCTGGCCCTCGACAAACTGCAGGGCCTGATCCGGATTCAGCCGGTTCGTCTCGACCGCCTGAATCGCCTCATAGATGATCTGATCGTATCGACCGAAGTCCTCGTGGTTAGGGATGAAGGTCGAGAACTCCAGCAGCGGCGTGGCCTTGTTCAGCCACGCGTGGTTCCTGTACGCGGGGAGCCGTGTGACGGCCTTGCGAATCGCCAGGTGGTAGCTGTTCACCGAGTGCAGGGCGTTGAGGTCGGCCGACGACGCCTCGGTGACGACGCGGAACGCCAGCTCCTTCTCCGGGCTGCGCACATTCACCACGTAGATAATCGGGTGCGACAGCGTGACCGCCCGGCCGCCTTTGCGGCCCGCCGGGATCAGCGTCCAGCCGATCCGGCTGAAGAATTCTGTGGGGTCGCTCGGGGCACCGTAGTCCCGGATAAACTCCCCGCTCTGCCAGATGCCGCCCATGTAGAACAAAACCTTCCCCTCGCCCCCAAAGGGGCCCAGGATCGACCGCCACGGGATATTCGTCATTCCCGATGGGGTGATCTTGTACTTGTAGACGGCGTCATGCAGGAAGCGGAGGAAATCGAGGGTGGCCGAGCGGTCCAGGAGCAGTTTGCCGCTCTTCTCGTCCTGCAACTTGCCGCCGAATGCCAGGATGATCTGGTAATAGTCAGGCCCGCGGGTCGGTCGATGGAGGAAGCCCCATTCCACCAGGCCTTTGTCCTTCACCTGCTGGGCCAGTTCGGCCATGTCGGTGAGCGTGAAGTCCCCCTTCTCAACCCGGGCCGCCAGCCCCTGGATCTGGGCATCGGTCCAGCCGAACCGCTTAAGCTGGTCGATGCGGAAGTAGACCATCCGGGCCTCCGTGTCCTGGGGGATGCCGTAGATGCGACCCCGGTGTTTCACGGCGGTCCACTGAGATGGGTAGAAATCGTTGTACGTCTCCGGGTACTGCTTGATCAGGTCGTCCAGGATCAGCGCGTATCCGGCCTTGGCGAACTGGCCGATGAACTCATGCGCGATCGCGTAGATGTCCGGCCCCTGGCCGGCCGCAAACGACCGGAGCAGCCGCGCGGTTTCTTCAGCCCAGCCCGGCGTCGGCGGCTCCTCCAACTCGAGCCTGATCGTGACGTCGGTGAGCTTGGCATTCAGGCGCTCTACTGCGCGCTTGAGGTTGACAGCCCGGTCGGGACCACTGGCGTCCGCCCGAACGGCGGCCCGGATGACCACCTCGCGCCGGGGCGCACCGGTAGCCAATGACCCGAGGCCGACGACGAGAACCACAACAAGAGCACATGCGGAGGCGGTGCTCCAAAACCGTGAGAAGCTACGCATACAGTTCACCCCTCCTGTGCGGGATGTGGTTCGCACTGCACGTGAGGTAAACCCGGGACCAGTATATCCCACCGGGGCGCAGGCACGCGGAGTCCTGACCACGGCCGGTCACAGGTACCGCGCCACGGCCATGGCGATCAGCGAGAGGACGAGGAGATACGCCGTCTGATAGAGAGCCCGCTCCAACCTCGCCGACAGCCCCTGCATCTCGGTAACCTGCGTCGGGTTGGGCTGGCCGCCGGAAGCGGCGATCTCCCGGCCTAATCCGCCCATCCGGTTCGCCATCGGCCGGGAAACGAAGATCCCGATGCTGGCCGCTCCCAGCCCCACCAGCCCGCCTAGGGCAAACGCGAGCCCGGGAGGAGTCCCGATCCAGGAGACTTGGAAGCCTCCCGAATCCCGCCAGTACAGGAGGATTCCGGAAAGGACCACCAGGCCGGCCGCCAGCGAGAGCGTGGCCGTGAGCGGGGGCTGTGACAGTCTCTGCATGAACTGCGCGCCCAAAGGACCCGCCTGCTTCACTCGCGGCAGTAGGAAGAGCGCGGTGAAGAAGATCGTGCCCACCCAGAAGACTCCGCTGAACAGATGAAGAAGTCGCAGCACGATCACGTAGAGATCCATTTGCTCCCTCCATTTCGGGACCTGAGCGGGTCCAGGGGCCGCTCAGGGCACACGGCCGTTCGTAAAGTTCCACACCGGGTCAGCCGGCGCGTCGAATGTCCTCGACAGCCTGCGGGTTCTCCAGCGAGGAAAGGTCGCCGGGCTCCGTCCCCAGGTACGCGGCCCGGATAACCCGGCGCATGATCTTGGCGTTGCGCGTCTTCGGGAGGTCATTGACGAATTTGACCTCCTTCGGTTCCAGCGTCTTTCCCAGGAGATCCACCACCTGCCGTCTGATCGCCGCGCGCAAATCCTCCGATCGCTCCACTCCGTGGCGCAGCACGGCGAAGCAGACCACCGCTTCGCCTTTCACTTCGTCCGGAACACCGATGGCCGCAG
>LDXQ01000105.1 GCA_001443485.1 Candidatus Sysuimicrobiota bacterium CSP1-3 | reverse complement strand
CGGCGAGGCGCCCACCGCGCAGCAGATCGAGGAATCAGGTCTGCGGTTTCGGGTGGATATCGCCGCCGGCCAGAAGACCGGATTCTACCTTGACCAGCGCGAGAACCGCCTGGCCGTGGCCGGATACGCGCGCGGCGACGTGCTCGACGCCTTCTGCTACACGGGCGGGTTTGCGCTGCACGCCGCGCGGGCCGGGGCGACCGTGCTGGGTATCGACATCTCCCCCGAGGCGGTGGCCGCGGCGACCGAGCACGCCCGCGTAAACGGGTTGGCCGACCGTTGCGCCTTTCAGGCCGGCAACGCTTTTGACGTCCTACGCGCGCTGGCGAAGGAGGGACCGCGCTTCGATGTGGTGATCCTCGACCCGCCCGCCTTCGCCCCCCGCAAGTCCGCGGTCGCGCAGGCCGCCGCCGGCTATAAGGAGATCAACCTGCGGGCACTGAAGGCGCTACGCCCGGGGGGTATCCTGGTTTCGTGTTCCTGCTCCTACCATGTCAGCGAGGAACTGCTGCTCGCCCTGATCGCGGAGGCGGCACAGGACGCGCACCGCCGCATCCGCCTGCTGGAGGCGCGCACCCAGGGCCGTGACCACCCCATCCATCCGGGGATGCCGGAGACGCGCTACCTGAAGTGCCTGATCCTGGAGGTGGAGTAGCCCCGCGGCTTTGCCGGCCCGGCCGTTGGGCATATAATCTGAGGGTGGATGTCGTCTACGTGAGGCCCTGTTGAGACCAGAGACGCAGCGCAGCGGGGCAGAGAATCATTTCGTGACAGCGACGCATGACGGGAGGGAGCCGCGCCGGTCCCTCCTTTTGCGTTTCGCGTGACGGGAGGCGACCGTGCCCTTGGTCCGTGGCCAGATTCAGATCACCGACGACCTCGATCTCATGCTGGAAGTCCTTCCGCCGGCGACTCGGGCCGCCTTGGAACGCCAGGAGGATCTGGGTCAACTCCTGGAGGTCGTGCTCGACCTGGGCCGGCTGCCGGAGGCGCGCTTCCCCGGATCGGTCGTCTACCTCAGCGGCACGCCGACGACCCGCGAGGACATCAAGCACGTCACCAGCCGCGTGGGCGCCTTCGGCAAGGACAACCGCGCCGGCATCGAGCGCACCCTGCACCGGATCAGCGCCATCCGCAACCGGCAGGGGGAGGTCATCGGGCTGACCTGCCGCGTGGGCCGTGCCGTCTTCGGCACGGTGGACATCGTGCGCGACGTGATCGAGCAGGGCAAGTCCATCCTGTTGCTCGGCCGCCCCGGCGTGGGCAAGACCACCCTGCTGCGGGAGGCGGCGCGCGTGCTGGCGGACGAGTTCAAGAAGCGCGTCGTCATCGTGGACACCAGCAACGAGATCGCCGGCGACGGAGACATCCCGCACCCGGGGATCGGCGGCGCCCGGCGGATGCAGGTCGCCGTGCCCGACCTGCAGCACGCGGTGATGATCGAAGCGGTGGAGAACCACATGCCCGAGGTCATCGTCATCGACGAGATCGGGACGGAGGCGGAGGCGCTGGCGGCGCGCACGATCGCCGAGCGCGGCGTGCAGCTCGTCGCCACGGCGCACGGCAATACCCTGGACAACCTGCTGCAGAACCCCACGCTGGCCGACCTGATCGGCGGCATCCAGGCCGTCACGCTCTCTGATGAGGAAGCGCGGCGCCGGGGTACGCAGAAGACCGTGCTCGAGCGCAAGGCGCCGCCGACCTTCGACGTGATCATCGAGATCCAGAACAAGGACCGGCTGGCCGTGCACCACGACGTGGCCTCGGTGGTGGACCGCTTCCTGCGCGGCGCGCCGCCGCGACCGGAGCTGCGCGTGCGCACCGACGAGGGCGAGGTGCAGATCACGCAGCCGCCGGTGAAGGTGGAGACGTGGGCGGCGGAGGGACCATTTGCGCCTGCCGCGGCGACGGACGGCGGCCGCCCGGGGAAGCGCGTCCTGCGCATCTATCCCTTCGCGGTCAGCCGGAACCGCCTCGAGCGGGCCATCCGCGAACTGAAGGTGCCGGCCTACATCACCGACGCGCTCGCCGACGCCGACATCGTGCTCTCGATCCGCTCGCAGGAGAAGCGCCGGCCGAAGAAGCTCTCCGACGCGCAGGCGCGCGGCATCCCGCTGCACGTGCTCAAGAGCAACACCGTCTCGCAGATCCAGGCGTTCCTGCGCGAGGTCTTCGACGTCGAGGAATACATGGGCGAGGAGGTCACGGCGCTGCGCGAGGTGGAAGAGGCGATCGCCGAGGTCTTCGAGTCGGCGCAGCCGGTGGAACTCTCACCGCAGAACTCCTACGTCCGCCGGATGCAGCACCAACTCATCCAGCGTTACGGCCTCGCCTCGGAGAGTCGGGGCGAGGAACCCCTGCGCCGCGTCGTGATCTTCCCCAAGTAGGGCCGGCGCCGGGCGTGCGCGGGTTCTTTATCACGCTGGAAGGCCCGGACGGCGCGGGCAAGGGGACACAGGGCCGGCGGCTCGTGGAGCACCTGCGGCGCGCGGCGGTGGACGTTCTCAACCCCCGCGAGCCCGGTGGTACCTCCATCGGCGAGCGCATCCGTCGGGTCCTGCTCGACGACACACACCGGGAGATGGCGCCGGAGACCGAGATGCTGCTCTTCGCCGCCTCGCGGGCACAGTTCGTACGGGAGGTCGTGCGGCCCGCGTTGGCGCGCGGCACGACGGTCCTCTCGGAGCGCTACGTCGACGCGTCCCTGGCCTATCAGGGTTTTGGTCGCGGCCTGGACGTTGCG
Organism: Candidatus Sysuimicrobiota bacterium CSP1-3; assembly: GCA_001443485.1. Lineage (GTDB taxonomy): Bacteria > Sysuimicrobiota > Sysuimicrobiia > Sysuimicrobiales > Humicultoraceae > Humicultor. Next base: position 4,128 of record LDXQ01000105.1, on the reverse strand, counting down.
CTTGTCCGCACCGTGAACGACGTCGCCACCGGCGGGCTGCTGCCGGACCTCACCCTCCTGCTGGACATCGATCCCCCCGTCGGCCTGGAGCGCGTGCAGGCCGCGGGCCGAGCCGGCGCCGCGGGCGGCGACCGTCTGGAGCAGGAGACGCTGGCCTTCCACCAGCGCGTGCGGGCAGGATTCCTCCAACTGGCGCGCGAATCGCCCAAGCGATTCGTCGTCATCGACGCCCAGGGCGACGTCGAGCGCGTGCACCGCGAGGTCGTGCGGGCGGTCGATGGGCTGCTCGCCGGCCGGAAGGTCACCTCTTAGGGGGCGAGGCCGATCAGACTCGTCCTGGCGGTCGTCCAGGAGAAGGATGGGGGCCGGTTGATGGAGGCCTTCACCGGCGCGCAGTTCCAGGCCACCATGCTGGCCAGCACCGGCGGGTTCCTCCGCGAGGGGAACAGCACAATCATGATCGGCGTGCCGGACGAGCAGGTGGACGAGGTCCTGGCGATCATTCAGAAGATCAGTCACCGCCGCGAGCAATTGCTCAGCCCGATGCCTCCGGTGGTCGAACCCGTGGATTCCTACGTGACGTATCCGGTGAAAGTGGAGGTCGGCGGCGCCATCGTCTTCGTCCTCGGCGTCGACCGGATGGAGCGTATCTAGCGCGCCCTCCGCATGCCCTTTCGCGACGTCGTCAACCAGCACCACGCCATTCTCTTGCTGCGGGCGGCCGTGCGCGTGGCGCGGCCGGCGCACGCCTACCTCTTCGTCGGCCCCGCCGGCACCGGCCGGCGCCTCCTCGCCCTGGGGTTCGCCCAGTTCTTGAATTGCCAGCGGCCCGCGGACGGGGACGCCTGCGGGGAGTGCCGCGCCTGCCGGCGGATCGCCGAGCGGAACCACCCCGACGTGCGCGTGCTGGACATCGCCAACGGGCAGTACCTGGTACCGGTGGGGAAGGACTACAAAGGCAAAGAGATTCCCATCGACCAGATCCGCGCGCTGAAGCAGGACGCCTACTACCCGCCCTACGAAGGACGGACCAAGGTCTACATCATCGCGGACGCGGAACTGCTCAGCCTGGGCGCAGCCAACAGCCTGCTCAAAGTGCTGGAGGAACCGCCGCCCAACGTCATCATCATCCTCATCGCCGAGACCACGGTGCCGCTGCCGGCGACGATCACCTCGCGCTGCCAGTTCGTGCGCTGCGCGCTGATTCCCACGGCGGAGATCGAGCGGGTGCTGGTGGAGCGGCACGGCGCATCGCCGGAGCGGGCGCGCTTCCTGGCCGCACTCGCGGCGGGGCGGATCGGCCGGGCGGTGGCTTGGGCGCAGTCCGCGGAGGTGCTGGAGCGGCGCGACCGCTTTCTCACACACCTGGTGAACATGGAGACCGCCGACCCGCTGGGGCGGCTGGACGCGGCGGAGGAGCTGACGCGGACGAAGGAGCAACTGCCCGAGCGAGTGGGGGAACTCCTGGAGATCGCCGCGCTCTGGTACCGTGATCTGGCGGTGTGGAAGGAAACGCAGGATCCGTCCCTGATCATCAACCTGGACCGGCGCGGGGAGATCGAGCATTGGGCCGCCGCGCTCGCCTGGGACGAGCTGGCCCGCCGGATCGAGGCAACCGCCGCGGCTCGCGATTCCCTGGAGCGGAACGTCCAGCCGCGCATCTTGTTAGAGAGCCTGTTCTTCAAGATCACCCCGGCCGCAGCCAGAGTCTAGACTTGGATCTGCGAGCTTAACGTGTTGGCCGCCAGAGAAGGTGCGGATGGTTTGCCTTAAGCCAATTCATGAGGTCTGATTTGAAAGCGAGCGTCTCTCGGAGTAACTTGTCCGCTTCACCGTGACTGATTGCCCCGGCCTCTTCGTAGTCCGTGAGATTGCGTTTCGACCTGCAGGCATCCAGGTAATCCACGCGCTCCTGGCTTTCCGGGCCCACGATTTCGGATAAGGCCTGGAGCGTAATCCAGTGATGACCGGCGCCTTCGGATCGAAACCCCGCGGCGTATAGTGCGATAGTGGCGAGTTGGAGAGCGGCGTTGTAGGCTGTGGCGAAACGCCGGTCGGGAGACAACTGGCGAAGGCTGGCGTCGGCGGAGTCTCTTTCCACGACGCGAAGCAACTTAGCGGCTTCGCCGGCGGATGTCCTATGGCGGTGGAGCCGGCCCTCACGCAACCAGTCCTGCAAGCTCACGGTCGTTTCCGATCAGCCAGATCTTGGGCCCTTCCAGCACTTCGCGGATGAAGTGGTCCTCTTCAGCAACCTTCTTCCTGAATTCTCTCGGCGGAAACACCGCGGGATTGAACTCCCTGCCCAGGGCTCGTCCTACAGGTCCCAGGTACTTGGTGACCTCGCGCAACGTCGTGCTGCCCACCAGGAGGAGGTCAACGTCGCTTCTCGCTGTCTCCTCGCCGCGCGCGAGCGACCCGTAAATGAACGCGAGCCGGATCTTGCCGGTGATGGGCGCAAGAGCCTGCCGCAGCACATCCCCCAACGCCACGGTCTTGAGGAAGGCTCGCCGCAGGTCGGCGAAGGCTGGGTGGGCCCGCTCTGCGGTATTCCTCGTGCGTCATCGCGCTCTCCTTGTCCGTTTAGAGGTGAACCGGACCCCTGGCGGGCCGAGCCGCCGCAGCCGCTTCAAGATCTCCAGGTTCTTCCGGTCTGCGCCCCGCCGGTCGAAGCCCGGCGTCTCGATGAACCCGGGCAGGCGCTCCGCCACCCGGTGGTGGAGCAACGCGCGGAACCCCTTCGCCCCGATCTGCCCGGCGCCGATATTCTCGTGGCGGTCCAGGTGCGAGCTCAACCCGGCCTTCGAATCATTGAGGTGGACGGCGCGCAGATGGCGCAGGCCGACGGTGCGGTCGAAAGTCCGCAGCGTCCGCGCCACGCCCTCCACCGTGCGGATGTCGAAGCCTGCCGCGAAGAGGTGCGCGGTATCCAGGCAGACGCCGAGGCGCGGGTGCCACTCCAGCGCGTCCAGAATTGCGGCCAGTTCCTCGAAGGTCCCGCCGATCGCGCCGCCCGCGCCCGCCGAGTTCTCCAGGATGACCATGGCGCCCTCCGTATTGTCCAGCACGACGCGCAGCGCCGCTGCCACCCGGGCCGCGGCCTCCTCCCAGGAAAGCCCCATCCGGCTGCCGATGTGCGTGATCACCCCCAGACCGCCGAGACGGGAAACCCCGTCCACACTGGCGATGAGTGACGCCACCGAGCGCGCGTAGAAGGCGTCGTCAGGACTGGCCAGGTTGATCAGGTAGGCGGAGTGCGCCACGACCGGATCAAGGCAGGCGCGGGCGCGTTTCTCCCGGAAGAGCGCCACATCGGCGGCCGCGTATTCGATGTGCCGCCACTGCCGCGGGTTGCCGACGAAGATCTGCAGACACTCGCAGCCGATGGCCACCGCCCGGTCGATGGCCAGGTGGATGTGGCCGCTGATGGAGACGTGGGCGCCGAACTTCACATCATCCCCGACTCTATCACCGTTTCTGCTACAATCCACGCGTGCTGCTCGCCTACGCCATCCTCCTCCCCGACGCGGTGCACAATCGGGTGCGCGAAACGCAACTGGCGATCGAACGGGAGTACGGCCGCAACCCCACGCGGCGCCTGGAACCCCACATCACGCTGAAGCAGCCATTCGAGGCCGCTACACTTGAGCCGTTCGTCACGTACCTGGAGGACCTCGCCCATGATGTGCCCTCGTTCGAGATCGTGATCACCGGTGTCAGGTCCTTCGACGACGGGACGCTCTTCCTGGACGTGATCCAGGACCCGCGGCTGGACACTCTGCGCCGGCGCATCCTCCGCGATCTGGTCGCGCAGGGCGTGCGGCCGGCCCCGGTGGAGGACGGGCGCTACCACTTCCACGCCACACTGGCGGCAGGCCTCCGGCCGGATGAGTTCGCCCGCGCCCAGGCGGCGCTCGAGGAAACGCATGTAGAATTTCGCTTCATCTTCGATACTCTTGGATTGTTCTGCGGTCTTGGCCCCGAGGAATGGATCGTCTACCGGCGCGCCTCGGTGCGCGCCTGATGCGGTCGCGGCTGGTGGGCTGACCGAGCGGGAGGGAGAAGCGTGCGAGAGCGAGGGTTCCACACGAAGGCGATTCACGGCACAGGGACGCGGTTCCCACTGCG
>LDXQ01000104.1 GCA_001443485.1 Candidatus Sysuimicrobiota bacterium CSP1-3 | reverse complement strand
GCCGGCCCGTTCCAGGCAATGGGCGAGCAGATAGCCGGCGCGTGCCCCGGCCGGTCCCGGCTGGTCGCTGCGCCGGCGAAGTGCAGAAAGATCCGGGCCGCACCGTTCAAGGGCGGTGTCCGAAACGGGACGGGGCGATGTCGGCACCGACTCTGCGGCGGGCACGGGCGCGAGCTGGGTGAACATCGCCAGCGCTAGCGCGCCGGACGCCATCCCGATTGCCAGCGGGCGGGGAACAGAGTAGAGCCTCATCCTAATGCGCACCGTGTTCGCAGCCAGGAGTCTGCCATCTGATTGTATTCGTGACGATGCGAAGCCTCGCGATGTGAAGCGGCGGCGAAGGTGCTGGGGGTGCGCTGAGCGACCGGTTAGGTCTCCGCGAATTTCTTCAAAGCATCCTCGTTCGGCTCCAACCCCAGACCCGGCCGGTCGGGCAGCGTGACCCATCCCTTTTCCGGGCGCGGCGGATTCTTGAAGATGGCCTCTCCGGTGCGCCACATGGGCACGTGGAACTCTACCCGCCAGCCGTTGGCCACGCCGGCTATCAGGTGCATGTTCATGTGAGGCCATCCGCCGCCGTTCGCGACGGGCAGGTTGAAGGCCTGCGCCATGTGCGCCACCTTCAGCGCCTCGGTGTAGCCGCCGACGTAGACGACATTCGGTTGGACGATGTCCACTGCTCCGGTCGTGATCAACTCCCGATGGCGCCAGCGGTGCCCCTCGTTCTGCCCCGCCGAGATGGGGATGGTCGTGATCTGTCGCAAATTCGCCAGGTGCCGCGCATCGTTGGCGTAGACCGGTTCTTCGAACCACGTAATGCGGTAGGGCTCGATGAGCGCGGCCAGTTCCTTCGCTTCCAGGAACGTGAACAGGTGGTTGGCGTCGACCATCAGTTCGACGTTTGGCCCAACGGCCTCGCGCACCGCCCGCACGCGCGCGGCATCTTCGGCGACGTCCTTGCGGCCGTCGCGCTCGAAGGCCACAACCATTTTCAGCTTGTCCTGGCCCTGCTTGACGAACTCCCGCGCCGCCTCGACCAGCTGCTCGCGCGTGTATTCCAGCAGGCCGAAGGTGATGTAGGCGGGGACGGTCTGGGCGTATCCGCCCAGCAGCCGCCAGACCGGCATTCCCAGGTGCTTTCCTTTAATATCCCACAGCGCGATGTCCACGGCGCTGATGCCGTACTGCACGACTCCGGACATCCCCCGCTGATTGAACGTCCAGTACATCTCCGTCCACAGCCGCTCGGTCGCCAGCGGATCCTTCCCCACGAGGAACGGCCGCAATTCCCGGTTGACGAACTCGCGGGTCGAGAAGCGCAGGATGCCGCCGGTCATGCCCATCCCCGTAATGCCCTCGTCGGTCTCCACCCGCACGAATACCACGGGCCGGTGGATCGGACGGTCCAGCAGCGGCACGGGCGCCGGGACGTTATGGACGCTTGCCGTCACGTTGGTGATCCGCATAAGCCGCAGGCCCTCCAGTGCGTCGCGACGTGGTTTCCGAACTAGGTTGCTTTCCTGACGGCCCGGAGCCGGCGCACCTGGCGGCGTTGCGCCACCACCGGTAGCGCGATTAGCACGACCGTCAAGACGAGAAATGCCGCTGCCAGCGGTCGGGTGGCGAAGATCGCCAGGCTCCCGTGCGAGATTTGCAGCGATTGCCGCACCGTCTCCTCGAAGGTGTTCCCGAGGACCAACGCCAGCACCAGCGGCGCCGGAGGATACTCGAGCCGGTGCATGAGGTACCCGAGGCCCCCGAACAGCAGGGCCATCCACACCTCGAAGACGCTGTTCTCCAGGCTGTAGACGCCGATGATGGCCAGGGCGGCAATCGACGGCAGGAGCACGGCGCGGGGCAGCCGGAGCACGGCGACGAACGCAGGGATGGCAAACACATTCAGCAGCACCAGGAGCACGTTGCTGACGTACATGCTGGCGATGATCCCCCAGACGAACGGTGCGTGCTCCTGAAAGAGCAGCGGCCCCGGCCGCAGACCGAAGATCAGCAATCCGCCGAGCATGACGGCCGTGGTGGCCGACCCCGGAATGCCGAGGGTGAGCAGCGGGACCATCGCCCCGACCGCCGCCGCATTGTTGGCGCTCTCCGGAGCCGCCACCCCCTCAATGGCGCCGGTGCCGAACCGCTCGGGATGCCGTGAGAATCGCTTCTCGGTCGCATAGGAAATCATCGAGGCCGCCGTGGCCCCGGCGCCGGGCAACATGCCAACGAAGAAGCCGATGAGCGTCCCCCGAAGGATCGCCCACCGGCTGGCCAGCCAGTCCGCGACCGTCGGCAGCACCGCGCGCAGGCGAAGATCGGCCGTTACCCCCGCGCCGGCCGCGCCGCGCTGCACCGAAAGCAGCACTTCGGCGAGTCCGAACAGGCCGACGGCCACCGGAACGAACTCCACGCCGCTTAGCAGATTGAGCTGGCCGAAGGTGAAACGCGGTTTGGCGGTGATCAGGTCGACACCCACGACCGAGAGCCACAGGCCGAGCAACGCCGCCGCCGCGCCTTTGGCCGGGTTGCGTCCAGTCAGGTAGACGATCAGGCTGAGTGAGAGCAGCAGCAGCGTGGCATATTCGGGCGGACCGAAGGCCAGGGCCACGCGCGCCAGGGATGGGGCGAGCAGCATGAGGGCGATGACACCCAGCGTGCCCGCGATGAAGGAGCCGAAGGCCGCGATGCCCAACGCCGGCCCGGCCCGGCCTCGGCGGGCCATCGCGTATCCGTCGATCGTGGTCATCACCGAGGCGGATTCGCCCGGGATGCGGAACAGGACCGACGTGATCGTCCCGCCGTACATCGCCCCATAGTAGATCCCGATGAACATGATCATGGCGGCCGTGGCGTTGAGACTGAGAGTCACGGGCAGCAGGATGGCAATGGTCGAGGCGGGTCCGATGCCGGGCAGGACGCCCACCAATTGGCCGACCAGAACGCCCGCCACCGCGGCCGCCAGGTTGAGCGGTTGTACGACCACCGCGAAGCCTTCACCGAGGAGCCGGAGCGTCTCCACGGTCGCTTAGAAACCCCACGGGCCACGCGGCAGCGGCACCTTCAGCCACAGCGCGAAGAGCAGGTAGAAGAAAAGCGGTAGCCCGATAGCGGTGAGCACCGCGGCCCGCCACGAACCGCCGAGGATGCGTCCAAGCGCCAGCAGCACAAGGGCCAGTGCCGTCAACATCCCCACGCGCTCAATCAGCACGACGGCCGCGATCGTGACTGCTCCGATGGCGACCAGGGTCAGAGGCCGCGCCGGCGGGAGAGGCTCCTCTTCCGGCTGCACCCCCGCCGGTCGGCCGCTGCGCGCCTCGCGCCAGCTGCCGGCGAGTATCGCCAGCGCCGCGACCCCCAGCCCCACGCCGATCCAGAACGGGGCAAAGCCCGGACCGGGAACGCGGCCCTGCATGTAGGTCAACTGCCGCGCCACGGCCACGATGTAGACGGCAAAGGCCAGGAGGAGCAGAGCCGCCAGGCGGTCCCAGAGGACGCGGCCGGGCCTCGGCAGGCTCACCGGATCAGCTCCGGCTCACTTGATGATCGCCAGTTCCCGGAACATACGCACGTAGCGCTCGCTGACCGCCTCGATTGTCTTGCCCCATGCCTCCGGTCCCTGACAGATCGACACCAGGAGGTTGGCTTCGATGTACTCCTTCTGCCACCGCTGGGTGCGGCACATCCGCTGGAAGGCGTCGCTCATCACCTTCACCGCGTCGGGCGGGACGGCCGGCGCCATGGCCACGCCGCGGTACTGCTCCCAGACGACGTCGTAGCCGAGCTCCTTGAACGTGGGCACGTTGGGAAACGCCTTCAGCCGCTCGGTCGAGGTCACGGCCAGGGCGCGGACCTTGCCGGCGCGGATCTGCTCCAGCCCCTCCCCGGGGTTGAGCCACGTCGTCGAGATGTGGCCGCCCAGCAGGTTCGTCAGCGCCGGTCCGCTTCCGCCGAACACGATGTAGTTGAACTTGATCCCGGCAGCGCGTTCAAGCAGGGCGGTCGACACCCGGTCGTCGGAGGCCGCGGCCGACCCCCCGACCGTGATCAGTTCGGGCGACTTGCGGGCCACCTCGACGATGTCCCGCAGCGTCCGGTACGTGGATTCGGCACGCACGACAAAGAAGAAGGTGTCCAGGGCGATCCCGGCGACCGGCGTGAAGTCCGTCGGCTTGAAGGGCGCAAGGCCCAGCAGCGGCGTGGTCCAGTAACTTCCACTGACCGTCGTCAGAAAGTACGGGTCGCCCTTCTTGCTCAGGACGTACGACCATCCCACCGCTCCGCTCCCGCCCGCGCGGTTTGAGACCACGAGAGGCACCGGGAGGAGCTTCTCCTCGGCAATGACCTTGGCGATGGCCCGGGCGAGGATGTCGCTGCCTCCGCCGGCACCGAACGGCACGACGAACTCGATCGCGCGGCTGGGAAAGGCCTGCCCGAGGACAGGACCTGCCCATCCAATGAGACCGACGACGACGGCTAGGGCCAGTACCGCATACCTGTGCGTCCGCATCGCGTTCCCTCCCCTCACTGGATTCACACCTGGACGAGCATGCGCCGCTGGTCGACGATGCGGCGCCCATCGAGTTCCACCGTTGGATTCAGGAGAATCCCATCGATGTGGATGCGGCTCTCCACGACGCCACCGATGGTGTGATTGTCGCCGATGCCAATGTGCACCGTCCCGAGGAGGATCTTATCCTCAGCCATGTTGCCCAGCAGGCGAGATTTGGGGTTAGTCCCGATGGCGAACTCGGCAATGTTGGGGGCATTCTGGTCGGCTTCCAACAGGCGACGCAGCCGGTCGGCCGCGCGACCGCCTTCCACCCGGACGATCCGGCCCGCCTGCACTTCGGCCCGGATCGGCGCGTCCAGCACGCCCACGTTGTCGATGGCGTGGTCGAAGACGATCACGCCCGATGCGCTCCCCTCCAGGGGGACGATGGCGGATTCGCCGCTGGGTATGGTTGTGAAGGTTCCGGGTTCTGTGGCGAATCCATCGAGCCCCAGGGCCTGCCGTCCCTCGATGCGCAGGGAGAGATCCGTCCCCTCGGGCGAGGTCACCCGCACCGCCCGTCCGGCATTCAGCATCCCGACCAGTTCTTGAGTGAGCGCGCGGACCGCCCGATAGTCGGCGGTGGCCGCGCCGTGGACCATCGTGTCGATAGTGACGCTGCGCAGCACACAGGCGCGGGCTCCGCGGGCGCTCGCCTCCTTGCGCGCGGTCGTGTGCGTGATCGAGTGCGTGACGGCCATCAGCATGACGTCGGACGCCTGCATGGCGGCCGCAAGAATGGGGGGCGGTTCGTTCCCGTGCTGCTCGCGGGGGGTCATGATGCAGACGACGACCTCTCCCCCGGCGCCGTGCGCTGCCTGTGCCAGAACCTCGGCAATGGGAACGGTCTCCGTATCGCCGATCACGGCGACCTGCTCGCCTGGGCGCAGCGCCACGCATTCCTCCACGATCATTTGCGCTGTTCGCATCATCTCCACGGACCGCACAGCCCACTCCCCCCTCCCTGATGCCAGAGGCCTCGACGGCGACTACGCGCTGGCGATGAGTTAGCCGGCCCCAGTAACTTTTGACACGGGAAGGGGAGGTCCTTCGGCGGACGGGGCCTGGTGATCGTTGTCACGCCTCACTGAAGATACAGTACGGTGTCTGTGAAGCCTTGACGCGACCGCAGGAGCGTGTCGAGCGCTCGTGCGACAGCGCCAATATTCGCGCGTGGATACGAGCGTGAATGGATGAGTACGATCCCGGCATGACTTTCCTGCTCGTGAGCAAAACTTCGCGCGGCCTCGGAAAAGTCGACGATGTTGAAGGTGACGAGCACTCTACCCTGTCGAGCAGCCTCGCGGAGCAGCTCGGTATCGTTGAGCGCTTCGAGCGCGGGATTGCCGGATGCCGCAACCGCATCATGCCCGAGCTGCCTGAGTGCGGCAGCTACGGCCGGTGGGACGTCAGCGTCCAGGAGGATCCCACCTGGCACTTAGGCTTACACCGCTTCCGTCCACGGCAACGCCCGCCTTAGTTGCTTGGAGCTTTGAGCGTTCGACTCAAGAAAGGCGTCAATCTCATCCGGGTAGGCTTGCGCGTAGGCTTCCGCAATCCGCATGGCCATCGGCGACAGCCCCGGGAAGTGCTCCAGGAGCGGGGGCGCAGATCCGTACTCCCGGAGGAGTTCGATAACCTCCCATACATCCAAACCCGTCCCGGCAATGTGCGCCCGTCGCCCCGCCGGGCCTTCAACAAAGACGATCCCGGGGAACCGCTGCATCCGCAATGCCATCTCCAGCATCTCCTTGATGACGCGAGAAAACGGCTTACCCGTCCTATCCGCTATGTTACGTATCGCCTCGTGAAGGGATTTCTCCAGGCGAACCGAAACCGGCGTCTCGCCCTCCGGCCGTCGTTTCAATACCCTGCGAGTTCCCATGACTCGGATTCCCCCGACCTTAGCTACATTGTAGCGGATGTAATACATTCATCGTCAAGTCCCTCCACTTCGCCGGACTGGCAGGACTGACGGTCTCGCTGGGTGATCTGGAAAGCCGGAATCCGCCCCCCTTATGCCTGAGAAACAGGAGCGGCATCGTGCTCGCGGCCAGGAGTCTGCCATGTGGTTGCAGTAGTGAGGGGGTGCGGGAGACCACAATCTACGACCCGGGGGGGGACATCAATGCCAGATACGGTCCGTCTCGTCGACTACTTCTATATCGAGGTGGCCGATAAACCAGGAGAGGGCGCCCGCGTTCTCAGTCACCTCAAAGCGGCCGGGGTGTACCTGTTGGACATCCACGCATTCCCGAAGGGGCGGCGCGCGCAGGTGGTTTTCGTCCCGTCCGATCCAGCCGCGTTCAAGACCGCGGCGAAGGCGGCCAAGTGGAAGACCGTGGGGCCCAAGAAGGCTTTCGTCATCCAAGGCGACGACCGGGTCGGGGCCATGGTCGACT
>LDXQ01000103.1 GCA_001443485.1 Candidatus Sysuimicrobiota bacterium CSP1-3 | reverse complement strand
GCGGGTCGCCGCGCAGATTGAGGCCAGCGGGGAGATCACCGTCGCCCAGCTGCGCGACACGTTGGGGACGAGCCGGAAGTTTGCGCTGGCCCTGCTGGAGTACTTCGACGGGATCCGCCTGACGCGGCGCGTGGGTGACCGCCGGGTGCTGGCGGCGGTCCGTCCTCCCGGCGGATAGCCCTGTCAGGACTTCTTCGGAGCCTCCACCTTCGCGGAGACGATCCGCCAGGTCGCGGACCAGTCCGTCCCCCGGAAGCCGGGGCAGGGACCTTCGTTCTGTAGTTCGATCGGGACTTCGACACGCACGTTCGGCTCAATGACGGCGACCCGCACCGTGCCCTGCCGCCGGTCGGTGAAGGTGAAAAGGGTGCCGCCGGCCAGCTCATTGCGGCACGTGCGGGTCATTTCCAGGGTCAGCACCAGCCCGGTGATCCGCAGCTCGCTGCGGTTGGTGATCGCCACCATGGTGCCGCTGGGGCGATCCAGCGCCGCGCCCAGCACGGTGACCTCCAGCAGACGGTCGAGGAGCCCGGCGAACTGTTCGACGTCTTTGACCTCTTCCGTCTTCTCGGCGAGCGCCTGCGTGGGACGGTTCATCGACCGCACGGTGACGACGAGCCGCGCGACAACGTCGCCGACGGGGATCCGTTCTTCGAACGTGCCTTGCCGCCCGCCGCCCACCGGGTTGGGGTAGAGGGGTGCCGTTGTCTCCGCCAAGTGACGGCCGTCGCCCGCCAGCAGGACGATCTGCACGTAGAGGGCGACCGGCGTCCCGCTGTTGCTGACAGAGCCGGAGACCACGAAGCTGGTGCCCTCCATCTTGCCGGTAAGGGACCGGATGACCACCCCCTCCGCCGCGGAGCCCGGGGCAGGTGTGGCGTGCGCCAGCGCGGCGGCGACGGGCAGCACCTCCGCGCGGAAGACTTCAATTAGTGAGACCTTCCCGCCGGTCAGCACAAACTCAATACCGTTGAAGGGCAGAACCAAACGGATCAGTGCCCCGGAGCCGGCGCGCAGCATGCCGACGGCGCGGTCGTACGCGGCCCGCACCCTTGCCTCGCCGTCCCCGATACGCACGCCCGCCGCCGTGACGCAGGACCCGTGCCGGGTGGCCAACCGCCGGACCTGGCCACCCACCACCGTAATCTGGCTGAGGGGCCCAGCGAATACGTAAATCGTCTCCTGCCGCTGCCCACCCGCAACCTGCCCGATGGGCGAGCCCATCAGGCGCAGCATCTCCGGAAGGTCCATGCCGAGGCGGACCGCGCCGATGGCCTGTCCTTCTTGCACGAGGCAGGAGGGGGAAGCGGCTCCGGCTGGGAGGGACGGGAAAACCGATGCCAGCAGGCCGAACAACAGGCCGGCGAGGATGAGCGGGACAGCAGGTCGCATTGCAGTCCTCCGTCGCGTGTCGTGAACAGCGGCCCGCGCCAGCACTTACGTCATCATAACATACCCAAACTCCGCCCGCGGCCGCCGGTGCAGGCCGCGTGAAAGCCTCCTAGAATAGGGTCCACGGAGGGCAGTGTTCGCTGGTGCGGGCCCCGGTCTTCAAAACCGGTGGGAGGCCAGGCGGTCTCCGGTGGGTTCGATTCCCACGGCCCTCCGCCACAGTAGGGGACGGGAATGCACAAGCGGGCGCGAGGGCTCATCGCGCGCCCGCGTTGTCATCGAGATGGGTACTTCAGATCCGGACGTCGATAATCGCGGAGACGCCGACCCCGACGACCCGGCGCAGGCGCTTCCACGGCTCCAGGCTGTCCACGGGAATGAGAGCCTTGATCTGCCAGACCCCGGAGAAGTTGGCGTCGATGGCCGCCACAGCCTGGACTTTTTCCACCGCGCTCTTCGGACCGGCCACCTGGGCGGCGCCGACCGTCGCCCTGCCCGGCGCGCCGATGCCGATGGAGATGCTCAGGATGGGCACGACCTTGGTGGTCGCCTTAGTCTCCGCATCGCGGGCCTGCAGGAGATTGTTGATGAAGGTGTTGATCTGCGGGGCGAAAGTCTTCACGGCCACGCCGATGCCGAGCGTCACGATGATGCTCCGCACATCCTGAGCGTGGGCGCCGGCGGCTCCGCCCAGAAGGAGCGCGGCGAGCAGTAGGGCCACGAGCCTGGAACGCGACACGGACATCCCTCCTTTAGCCTGTCGCTACAGATACGATGCCGGACGGGAGCGCGGTTCCCGACCGCCATCCTCCCCGGAGACCCGGGCGCAGGCGTCTCCTGTACTTTCCTGGGAGTGGATCGGTTTTCCCTGCCGGCCCGTTACACGGAGATCTTCGCGCGCCGGCGGCTTAGCCCGGGTACCACTTCCTCAACCAGCCGCGCAGCAGGGTCACTTCCTGGCTCTCCACGCGGACGATCTCCTGCGCCACGGCCCGCAGCTCCGGGCGGTGCGCCTTCGTCGCCGCCAGGCGAGAGAGCGCCACGCTGCGCTCCAGGTGCGAGGCCATCATCGGGACGTAGGCGCGCTCGAGCGCCCCGCCCTTGAGGCCGCGCAGCTTCTTGACCGCCGGAGTGGCTACACCGACGTTGCGCTGGGCGGGCGACGCGCCGGCCTCGCGCAGCCACGTGAGCATCTGCCGGACCTGGGCGTTCTTGCGCTCTACCAGGCGCTGGTTCCACTTCAAGAGTTCGGTGTGGTCGGCGGTAAGGGTGGCGGCCATCGCGATCTCGACGGCCTCCTCGTGCACCGGGATGAGCGTCCGCAGGTACGCGGTGTCAAACGCCGGACCGCTCAGAGCGGCCAGCGACGCGACGGCGGGATCGGGGGCGGGGGAGGGGGCCGCGGTGAGCGGGGAGGCGATGGTCAGCAAGAGCAGCGCTGCGACGACGATCCGCATGAGGGCACCTCGCTTGGGGGATGTGTGGGGCGTTTCGGGGCCGCTCCGTCTCTTATATTCCCAATTTGCGGCAGGATTCCTCATCCAAAGATCAGAAGTCACGGGGGAACCGCCGAGGCACCGGTCGATGACCTTCCACGATCTCACCCCCATGATGCGGCAGTACCATGAGTTGAAGACCCGCCTGCCCGGTACGCTGCTCCTCTTCCGCCTGGGCGATTTCTACGAACTGTTCTACGAGGACGCGGAGATCGCCGCCCGGGAACTGGAGATCGTCCTCACCTCGCGGGAGGTGGGCAAGGGGCGGCGCATCCCGATGTGCGGGGTTCCCTACCACGCGGTGATGGGCCACGTCGCCCGCCTGGTGGAGCGCGGCCACCGCGTAGCGCTGTGCGACCAGGTCGAGGATCCCAAACGGGCCACGGGGCTGGTGCGGCGCGAGGTCACCCGGATCATCACCCCGGGGACGGTGATGGATGAGTCGCTCCTGCCGCTGCGGGGCAGCATGTATCTGGCCGCACTAGCCCGCGGTGAAGGGCGGTGGGGGCTGGCCGCGGCGGACCTCTCGACGGGAGAGTTTCTCGTCACGGAAGTGGCCGGCGAGCAGTGGGCTCGTCTGCATGAGGAGATCACCCGGCTCGAGCCGCGGGAGATTCTGGTCAGCGCCGAAGAGATGGAAGCGTTGCGCCAGACCCTGGCGCCGGCGCACCTGACGCCGGTCGAGGACTGGCGCTGGGATCCCGCCGTCGCGCGACGCACGCTGCTGGAGCACTTTCGGGTGCAAAGTCTGGACGGCTTCGGCTGCGCCGACCTTCCCGCAGCGACAAGTGCCGCGGGCGTCCTGGTGCAGTACCTGCAGCAGACCCAGTTGAGCCCGCTGGATCACCTGCGCGGCATCCGCACGTACTTCCTCGATGCGTACCTCATTCTGGACGAGGGGACGCGGCGGCACCTGGAGATCCTGCGAAACCAGCAAGACGGGACCACACGCTACACTCTGCTCGAAGTCCTGGACCGCACCGGCACCTCCATGGGCGGACGCCTGCTGCGCGGGTGGTTGGGGCAGCCGCCGCGGGACATCGTCGCCATCAACGCGCGGCTGGACGCGGTGGACGAGTTGGTCCGGCGGCCCGCGCTGCGCAGTGACGTCCGCGGCGCGCTGAAGTCCATCGCCGACCTGCCCCGTCTGGTCGGACGCATCGGTCACGCCTCGGCCAGCCCGCGCGACCTGGTCGCACTGCGGTTCTCTCTGGAACGCCTGCCCGCGCTGCGTGAAGTCATGGCGGAGGCGGTATCGGAGCGGCTGCGCGCCCTGACCACGCAGGTCGAAGTCCACCGCGACGTTGCCGAATTGATTGGCCGGGCCATTGTGGACGACCCAGCGCCTGCGGGCCGAGAGGGTGGGATCATCCGCGAAGGGTACGACCCCGACCTGGACGGACTGCGGCGGGCGGCGCGCGAGGGGAAACGCTGGATCGCCGACCTCGAATCGACGGAACGAACGCGCACCGGGATCAAATCCCTGCGGGTGGGCTTCAACAAAGTCTTCGGCTACTACATCGAGGTCAGCAAGCCCAACCTCAAGCTGGTCCCGGCCGACTACATCCGCAAGCAGACCCTGACCAACGCGGAGCGCTTCATCACCGCGGAGATGAAAGAACGCGAGGCGCAGATTCTCGGGGCGGAGGAGCGGATGACCGAGATGGAGGCGCGCCTGTTGGGGGTGATCCGGGACGCGGTGGCGCAGCACGCCGCCACAATCCAGCGTACGGCGGCGGCGCTGGCGGAGTGGGACGTGCTGGCCGCGCTGGCAGAGGGCGCAGCCGCGCGGGGCTATGTACGGCCGGCGCTGACCGAGGAGGCGATGCTGCGCGTCCGCGCGGGGCGCCATCCGGTGGTGGAGACCGCGCTCCCGGCCGGGGCGTTCGTGCCCAACGACCTGGACATGGACGTCGAGGACCGGGGCATCCTCATCGTCACCGGGCCGAACATGGCCGGCAAGAGCGTCTACTGCCGCCAGGCGGCGCTGCTCGTGATCATGGCCCAGATCGGGTCCTTCGTCCCCGCGGAGAGCGCAGTGGTCGGGATCGCCGACCGGATCTTCGCCCGCGTGGGCGCCACCGACGACACCGCGCGAGGGCGCAGCACCTTCCTGGTGGAGATGCAGGAGACGGCGCAGATCCTGCACAACGCCACCCGCCGCAGCCTGATCATCCTGGATGAGGTGGGGCGAGGGACCAGCACGTACGACGGCATGAGCATCGCCTGGGCGGTGGTGGAGTACCTGCACGACCAGATCGGCGGACGCACCCTCTTCGCCACGCACTTCCACGAACTGACCGAATTGGCCTCGCTCCTGCCGCGGTGTCGTCGGTGGCGCCCACGCGGGCGAAGATCCGGTCGGCGATCCCGACCACTGCGCTCTCCGCGGGGACGAAGGACCCGATCTGGGCCATGATCACGAGCAGCGCCGCCTGGCGGGCGTTCCGCCCGCCGTGATCGAGCAGGCCCGCCGGGTGCTGGCCCACCTCGAGGCGGCCTCGGTCGGGCCGGCGGCGGACACGCTGCTGGCGCCCCTGCCGGGCCGCGCCCGGGGCGCTCTGCAAATTCCGCTGCCGCTGAGTACGACATCTCCCATAGAAGAAGAGTTGCTGGCCCTGTCCGTGGAGAACATGTCGCCGCTGGAGGCACTGAACCGCCTGAGCGAGTTGCGCGAGCGCGCCCGGGCGGCGCGCCGGCCCGAGCAGCGGCCGCGAGACAAGCGGGTGCAGTGAGCCGGATCCGTGTCCTGGAGCGCGCCGTCGCCGACCGCATCGCCGCGGGCGAGGTGGTGGAGCGCCCGGCATCGGTGGTGAAGGAACTCGGAGAGAACAGCCTGGACGCCGGCGCCCGCGTGATCACCATTGAGGTGGAGCGGTCCGGCCTCCGCCTGATCCGCGTCAGCGACGACGGCAGCGGCATGGAGCCGGACGACGCGGCGCTGGCGGTGCAGCGCTTCGCCACGAGCAAGATCGCCAGCGCCGAAGACCTGGAGCGCATCGCTACCTACGGGTTCCGCGGCGAGGCGCTGCCGAGCATCGCGGCCGTCAGCCGGCTCGAGCTGGTGACGCGCCCGCGTGACGCCGATGCGGGGACGCGGGTGGTGGTGGTCGGCGGCGATCCGCCGGTGGTCAGCGCGGCCGGAGCGGCCCCCGGCACGGTCGTCTCGGTGGCAGATCTGCTCTTCAACACCCCGGCCCGCCGGAAGTTCCTGAAATCGCCCGCGCGGGAGTTCGCCCTGATCGCCGAAGCGGTGCAGCGCCTGGCCCTGGCGGCTCCCGAGGTCACCTTCCGCCTGCGGCACGACGGGCGCGAGGTCCTGGTCTACCCCGCCGCCACTCCGGAGGAACGGCTGGCGCAGGTGCTCGGCCGGGATCTGGCCGCTGCGATGGCGCCAGTGCGGGGCGGCGGAGGGGACATCACGGTCACGGGCTGGGCTGTGCGGCCGGAGCAGGCCCGTCCTTCCCGGCAGCTCGACTACATGTTTGTGAACGGGCGGCCGATCCAGAGCCGGATGCTGTCCCGCGCCATCCTGCAGGGATACGTGGAACTGCTGCCGGTGGGGCAGTTCCCGGTTGCGGTCATCCACCTGGAACTGGCGCCCCACGCCCTCGACGTGAACATTCATCCCCGCAAGCTGGAGGTGCGCTTCGCGGACGAGCACCGCATCTTCAGCATGGTCGCCCGGGCGGTGCGGGAGGCGCTCCTGGGGCCTGAAGGACTGCGCCACGCGCCGCCGATCAGGCAGCCCGAAGTGGCCGGAGTCCCCGCGGCCCGGCTGGAGGGGCCGCCGGCCGTGCCCGGCGGCGACGTGCTCGGCGAAGCCGGCCTGGCCTGGGGGCCGTCGGTGGATGGGGCGGGCGTGGCGGAGGCGGCGGCACTGTATGCGCAGCGCACCGGCCGGCTGCCCCCGATGCGACTGCTGGGGCAGACCCTCGGCACCTACCTGCTGGCGGAGACGACGAATGGACTAATCCTCATCGATCAGCACGCGGCGCATGAGCGGGTGCTGTATGAACGCCTGCTGCGCGACGCCGCGGCGGGTCGCGGCACGGCACAGAGTCTGGCGGTCCCGGTGCCCGTGGACCTGACCGCGGACGAACTGGGTGTCCTGGACGAGTTTCTCCCGGCGTCGGCCTCACTGGGCTTCGCCCTCGAGCCCTTCGGAGGATCGACGCTGCTCGTGCGCGCCATCCCCGCGGCGCTGGTGCGTCAGGCGCCGGAAGGCTTGATCCG
>LDXQ01000102.1 GCA_001443485.1 Candidatus Sysuimicrobiota bacterium CSP1-3 | reverse complement strand
ATCTAACGCGTCCTCCCGCACCAGCGTCAGCGGAAACCGCAGTCTCCGCGGTCCCCGCAGGTCCACCCGAATCGTACGAGCGTCCTCGTCGACGGCGAGGGTGGAACCCGGCGCCACCGCCTGCACGACGCGGGCCACCAGCGCCAGGTAGCGGTCCAGACCGGCGTAGTTGCGCAACACCTCCCATGCTCGCTCCCGGGCGGCCTCAGTCGTCCGGCCTCGCACCGGCGACGGGACGTAAGGCCGCACCGCGTGCCCGGCGCCTTCGAGGATCTCCACCTCGACCCGACGTATCTCCGGCCGGGAGGTGAAGCGGAAGGTGAAGCGCCTTCTGTAGAGTTGGATTTCCTCGTCCCATACCATATCGGCGCAGACGGCCAGCTCTCTTCCCCGGTCTCCGGACCCGTTGTCCCCGTCTGGGAGTGGACCCGTCTAGCGGATGAACTTGGGTCTTCGCCCATGACCCTTCAAGGCAGCCAACTGAAGCGCGAGGTCCGTGAGTTCCGCTGTGACCGCCTCCGGCCAGTTTTGTGGGCGAAACCCCTTTCGTCCTGGTGCGGCATTCCGCCCAGGCCGCGCGCAATATTGCCAAACTAGGTCTATGGCTCTGGCCCAAAGCTTGAACTCGACCCTCTTTTCGGATCTCAGCGGGAACGATCTTAGAAACGGCACCACTTTCTCAGCTAGATCGGCGATGGCGTAGACTCTTAGAGAGACCGTCGATCTATGCTCATACACTGTTCCGCACTCTATAGTGTGCCTGACGGCCTCGAGGAGAGGTCTGTCCCGCTTGTGCATCACGATCGCAAGCTGCGGTTGCCATGAGTAGTAAAGCCGCTCGCGACCCCCCAGCACGTTCCGGGTCCGCCGATACCCCAGCGCGAGGCACCCTTCCCCATCGACGAGGCCTGCGATGTACTCCCCGGGCAACGCCGGGATTTCCCGCGAGTTGTGCCGGCTTTCAGTCTGCGGGGTCGAGTTCATCTTCCGAAACCTCCGAGTCAACCCGAACGGTCCGGGAAGCGCAACTCGCGGCGGAGGACTTCCTGCAACCGCTCGGGGGCGACAGATGTATAGATCCGGGTCGTGCGTGGATCAGCGTGGCGCAGGAGGTCCTGAATGTATTCGAGGGGCACACCGCGGTCCGCGAGGGTGACGCCGACGGTATGGCGGAGAGCGTGGAAGGACAGCGGTCGTGTAATACTCGCGGCCTTCAGGTAGCCACGGAGGATCCGCTCGGCCGAGACGTAGTGCAGGCCCCGTGCTGTGCGACGCATGACAGGAACGAATACAAACCGTGACGGGCAGCGCGGCCGAGCCACGAGCCACCGCTCCAACGCTTGAACTGCGGCATCGGTGATCGGCTGAAGGTATTGACCGCCCCCTTTGCCTGTTATTCGCACCTGACCCCGATCGAGGAACAAGTCATCCAATTGAATTCCAACAACCTCCGAAACGCGAAGCGAAGATAGCCCGAGTTCGATCAACGCCCGGTCCCGTCGTCCACGCGGTGTCTCTGGAATGACCTCGCGGAGGCGACCCACTTCCTCCGGCCGGAGGAACTTGGGGACGGTGGCCCGGCTGATCTTGGGAAGCTCAATGTCGTCCATCGGGCTCCGCGGGAGCCTACCAGTCTCTACCAGGTAGGCGTAGAACTGTCGCAGGGCGACGAGCCGCCGCGCCCTGGTCCGCGGATGGAGCCCGGCGCGTTGCATGGCATGGCTGAAGCGGCGGACATCCTCGCCACGAACAGCCCCGAATTCCTGATGGCGGAGCCACTCGCCCAGTTGCCGGACATCGGTGAGGTAGCCCCGGATGGTCCGGATGCTCCGATTTCTGGCGGCAAGTTCGTCGGCCCATTCCTGAAGAAGGGGAGGGGGTTGGGTGGGGGTTCTTCCGTGGGTCCGTCGCATGGAACCAAGGAGGTATTCCGCATCGCAGGCTAATTTCCTCCATGTTGCATAATCGGCATTGAGCAACGTTGATTCGGCTGGCCCTGCAAACTACTCGGCACGCTGGGCCCAGGTTTTCAGGCCGGCCTCTCCGCCATTGTGCGAACAGATGTTTGCCTCAGAGCCCTGCGACGTGCTATAATCCGTCCGCCTCCCGGTGGAGACCTCATGAACCTGATGAAGGAGGACCGCAGATGGGCCGGGGACTGACGCGCCGACAGGCGGAGATCCTCACCTTCATTCAGCGCTTCTCGGAAACGCACGGGTATCCCCCATCGGTGCGCGAGATCGGCCGCGCCCTCGGGCTGACGAGCAGCTCGACGGTGCACAGCCATCTCGCCGCCCTGGAAAAGAAGGGCTACCTGCACCGCGACCCGAGCAAGCCCCGCGCCCTGGAAGTCCTGCGCGACGAGCATGCCATCCCGCCGAAGAAGGTCGTCCCCCTACCGGTGGTGGGACGTGTCGCCGCGGGCACGCCACTGCTGGCCCAGGAGAACATCGAGGACTATCTCCCGCTGCCCGCGGAGTTTGTGCGCGACGCCGACTCGTTCATCGTACGCGTCCGCGGCGACAGCATGATCGGCGCCGGCATCTACGACGGGGACTTCGTCATCGTCCGCCGCCAGCCCACCGCCCGCAACGGTGACATCGTCGTGGCGCGCATTGAGGACGAGGCCACCGTCAAGCGCTACTACCGCGAGGCCGACCACATCCGACTGCAGCCCGAGAACCCGGCCCTGGAGCCGATCCTGGCCCAGGACGTGCACATCGAGGGCAAGGTCGTCGGGCTGATCCGCCGGATGGCCTCCTAGCACCGTCTCGTCAGTCCTCCCGGGGGGGATCCAGAGGGCGGCTAGAGCCCCGGCAGGGCGATCCTGCCCGGCGGGAGGTGGATGCCCAGGACGCGGGCGAGGAGTTCCATGCCGAGTAGCGTCACCACCGTGTAGAGCACCGCGAGTGGCCAGCGCATGCGGGCCACGACCAGCATGAAGGCCGTCACCCACAGTCCCGACGCCAGGCGGATCCCCAGGAACCAGATCAGCACGGTGTAGACGGCAATGCCCGCCAGGTAGCGCAGGGCCCGGGCAACGATCTGGCCCGTGGCGCCCTCCGGCGCCTCATCCTCCTCGGCTACCGGCACGCTGCGGCCGCGGATCTCCTGGATCACCTGCGCCCCGCACAGAATCGTCCCCAGGATGGCCACCGCCAGCGGCATCAGCGACGAACCCCGCAAGAACCCCAGCGCCGTGACGGTGGCGTAGGCGAAGATCGCCAGTAACCCGACGCTGACCATCGTCCCCAATCCAGGGCGCCAGCGCACGGCAGCCGCCCGCGCCTCGCGCACCCCGCGCCGGCGGAGGGCCTGGATCGCCGTCCAGACAAACGGGAAGACCAGCAGGGCGCTGATGACCAGGACGGCGGGCCGGAGCAGCCAGGTGTCCGGGTCGGGGTAAAGGTTCACGGTGAGCCAGAAGTAGCGTTCCAGCGGATTGGCCAGGACAAAGCCAATCAGCAGGGGCGCCCGCGGCCACCCCGTCGCCTTCAGCATGTAACCCGACACACCCAGGATCAGGAGGGTGAGGATGTCCCCGTAGTGCTGCGTCTCCTGGAAGGCGGCCAGGACCATCATCAGGATGACTGCCGGCGCCAACCGGGTGAACGGGATGTAGGCTAGGCGCGCCAGCGCCGGGCTGGCCAGGAACATGATCGTCGCGCCGATGATGTTCGCCGCGGCGAAGGTCCAGACGATGACGTAGATGATGTCGAGGTGCTGCTGCACGATGCGCGGCCCGGGCACGATCCCGTACGCCAGCAGCGCGCCCATGATCATGGCGGCGGGGGCGCTGCCCGGGACGCTGAACAGCAGCGTCGGTACCAGGTCCCCCGCCTCCACGGCGTTGTTCGCCGCCTCGGGCGCGATGATGCCGCGGATGTCGCCCTTGCCGAACCGGGAGCGGTCCTTGCTCGTGGCGACCACGTGCCCATAGGCCATCCACGTCCCGGCAGTGGCCCCGATGGCCGGGAGCACCCCCGCCCACATGCCGATGAGCGAGCCCCTGAGGACGAGCCAGCGGTGCTCGATGACATCGCGAATTCCCTGCACCCAGCCATGCCCCAGATCCACGCGTTCGGAGATGGCGCCGCCGCGGGCCAGGATTCCGATGATTTCGGCGATGCCGAAGACGCCCAGCGCGACGATCGCCAGGTCGAGACCGTCCATGAGGTAGATCTGGCCGAAGGAGAAGCGTACCTGCGCGGCCGCCGGCGACGGGCCCACCGCCCCCAGCAGCAGGCCCAAGAGGCCGGCGATGATCCCGCGGCGCGGCTCCTTTCCGAGCAGGCTTCCGGCAAATGAGACGCCCAGCGCCGTCAGCATGAACAGTTCCGGGGAGCCGAACGCGAGGACGAGCGGCCGGGCGATCGGAATGGACAGCGTCAGCCCCACCGCGCCGATCAAGCCGCCGATGAGTGAAGACAGGTAGGCGGCGGCCAGCGCCCGGGCGGCCTGCCCCTGGCGGGCCATGGGGTGTCCCTCCATCACGGTCGGCACAGAGGCCGCCGAGCCGGGCGCGCCGATCAACACCGAGGTGATGGTGTCCGAAGTGTGGACGACCGCGAGCGCGCCCGTGAGCATGGCCAGGGCGGCGATGGCGTCCAGCCGCACGACGAACGGCAGCAGGACCGCCACCGCCACGATCCCGCCCATGCCCGGCAGGATGCCGACCACCAGGCCAGCCAGGACGCCGAGCAGCATCATCCCGAGGCGTGCCGGGACGAAGAAGAGTTCCGCCGCCGCCCCCAGGGCTTCGGCCATCGGCGCGACCCGCTAGATGTCGACGTTATACTTCGTGCGCAGTAGGTCCTTAATGAACTTCTGCACGTCGAGCGTCACGGTGAGCGACTTGATGACGGTCGCCTCCATCTTGTCGCCCCGGAACAGCGTGTAGCCCTCCAGCACGTTCTTGCTCTTTTCTTTGAACTCCGGGTCGGCGTTCATCTTGTCGACCGCGTCCCACAGCGCGTTCAGCACCTCGGGCGGCGTGCCCTGGGGGACCCAGAGGGCCTTCTGGAAGGTGAACGCCGGGTTCAGCAACGCCTGCAGGGCCTTCCAGCGGAGCTGTCCGTCCGGCTTCTTCTTGTGGACCTGCTGGTAGAACTCGTAGATCGTCGGCAGGTTGGGCGCCGCGGGGTCGCGCACCAACAGTCCCTTCTCGTTGGTGAACCCGAAGGTGAACAGCGGCACGGCCTTCCGCTCCTGCACCAGCGGCGCGACCTGGGAGAGATAAGCCGGGGTCGTCTGGTAGTCGATGTTGGTCTCGCCGCGCTCGAAGGCCAGGCGCGCGGGGCCGCGTCCCTCGAAGCCGAAGACGGACCGGACGTTCATCCCCAACAGTTCGAACGCTAGGACCATGGCCAGGTCCAGGTTCGCCGCGCCGATGCCGCCGTAGACCAGGGGCTGCGCCGGCTTCAGGATGTCCTCGGGCCTGCGGATCCCGGTGCCCGGCGAGACGTAGGCGACCGCCCCCACCCCGTTCACCTTGACCAGCTTCCATTTCTTGAAGTCGTACTGCACCTGCGGCACGCCGAGGATGAAGGGGATCACCGTGGAACCGGAGGTGGCCAGAATCTGCAGCCCGTCCGGTTTGGCGTTGGCCGTGTAGAAATTGGCGCCCAAGATGCTGCCCCCGCCCGGCCGGTTGATCACGACGACCCTTGGGTTGCCGGCGATGTGTTTCTCGTAGAAGGGCGCCAGGAAGCGCGCCTCGATGTCCGTCCCGCCGCCGGCGCCGAAGGGTACCACGATCTCGATGGTCTTGCCGGCGTAGTAGGGCGCCTGCGCGCGCGCCGGCGCCAAGCCGGCCGCGACGATCAGGACCACTACCAGAGCCAGTGCTGCTCGCCTCACGTTCCTCACCTCCTGGTCGTGACGGCGGCCGCCGCCGGTGTCCCCAGCGGCCAGACCGACGCCGGTACGAGCGCCATCCCTTCCATCAGGCGGCGGGCCGTTCGCCGCGTCACAACCTTTTCCGCCGTCCACGTCCCGTCGCGTCGCAGTACCTTGGCGCCGACCTCAATGATCCCCGCGGGGTGGCCGATCCGCACGGTGCGCTCTCCCGCTGGACCCGGGCGGGCCGCCGCGTGCACCAGTGTCCCTTCCACCTGCGCAGCGACCGCGGTGCAGATCGCGCCGGTGAGCGCGTACGAGCGGTGCAGACGGCCCATGGACATGATGCGGCCGACGACGTCGATGCCCTCCGCATTGACCGGGCTGCCTTTCGTCGAGGTGTAGGATGCAGGCGTCACCACGAACGCGAGCTTGGGCACGCCGGGGCTACTTGCGGTCGCCTCCGCCGGCGAGCGGGCCAGGCCCATACGGACGGCCGCGTGCGCGCGGACCGCTTCGATCGTCGCCAGGAGGGCCGGATCGGCGTCCACGCGCTCCGGCATCTCCAGACCCGTGAGCCCGAGATCAGCGGGGTTGACGAAGACGAGGGGGTTGGCGGCGTCCACCAGCGACACGGTGATCCGGCCTAACCCGTCGATCTCCAGGTCATCGGTGGACCGGCCGGTGGGCAGCAGTCGCCCGGTCATGGAACCGCCCGGGTCGAGAAACTCCAGCACGATCATCGCCCCTGTCCCCGGCACCCCGTCGATGGCATACTCCCCTTCCACCTGGGGCAGCCTCCCCGAGGTCGGGACGCGGGCGATGATCCGCTTCTGTGTGTTGGTCTGCCAGATGCGCACGGTGGTCACAGGATCGGTTGCCGGCACGAGGCCTTCCTCAATCGCGAAGGGGCCTACCGCGGAGGAGATGTTGCCGCAGTTCCCGCCGTAGTCCACGAGCGGCGTGTTCACCGACACCTGGCCGAAGGTGTAGTCTACATCCGCGTCCGGCGCCGAGGCCGCGCCGATGATGGCGGCCTTGCTGGTCGTGGAGACCGCGCCGCCCAGCCCGTCGATCTGCCGCCCGTAGGGATCACCGCCGCCGAAGATCGCGAGCATGACCCGGTCGCGCAGCGCCGGATCCTCCGGGAGGTGGTGCTTGTGAAAGAAGACCGCCCGGCTGGTCCCACCCCGCATCACGACCGCCGCAACGCGCCGCTGCATAGTGCCCTCCCCCTCCCTGCTCCTGTGACCGATCGCGCACTACCGGCGGGTGCGCCTTCATCCCGACGGCACGACCCCGGCCAGCCT
>LDXQ01000101.1 GCA_001443485.1 Candidatus Sysuimicrobiota bacterium CSP1-3 | reverse complement strand
GCCGGGGGCGCTCTTCTCCGTCGGCGACACGCACGCGGTGCAGGGCGATGGGGAGGTCTGTGGCACGGCGGTGGAATCCCCGATGTCGGTCCGCCTGCGCTTCGACCTGCTCCGGCAGGCGCGCCTGCGCCGGCCGCAGTTCCGCCCGGGCCGACGTGAGCCCACCGCCGACATGGAGTATCATGCGACGACGGGCATCGCACCCGATCTGATGCAGGCGGCCAGGGACGCGGTGCGGGACATGATCGACCATCTGGGGCGGAATTACGGCCTGGCACCGGAGATGGCCTACATGCTCTGCAGCGTGGCGGTAGACCTGCACATCAGCGAGGTGGTGGACGCGCCGAACTGGGTGGTCTCCGCCCACTTGCCCATGAATATCTTCCGTTCGGTATAATCCTCAGGAGTGCCTATGCCGACCAACGACACGACCTCCGGTACGAGGCGCAGCGCCGCCCTGCTGGGCATCGCCCTCGCCCTTCTCATCGTCGCCGCGGTGGTCACCACGCTGGCCGCACGCAGCCGCTGGTGGCTGCCGCCGCTGGCCTCGGCGCAGGGCCGCTCCATCGATCAACTCTTCATCGCCACCTTCGGCATCATCAGCGTCGCCTTCGTCCTGGTGCACGGCCTGCTCGCGCTGTTCGTCTGGCTGTACCGCGACCGCGGGCAGCGGGCGAGCTACTGGCACGAGAACCGCGCGCTGGAGCTGACCTATACCATCATTCCCGCCATTGTCATGACTGGCCTGACGCTGAGCGCGGCCGGCCTCTGGTCGCGCATCCACAGCGCGCCGCCGCCGCAGGCGCTGGTCGTGGAGGTGCGGGGGGAGCAGTTCGGCTGGAAGGCCCGCTACCCCGGGCCGGACGGGAAGTTCGGCCGGATCGATCCCCGCCACTACAGCGCCCGGGAGAATCCGTGGGCGCTGGACCCCGCGGATCCGGCGGCCCAGGACGACCTGGTGCTGGACATCAGCACCACAGGCGAACTGCACCTGGTAGTGGACCGCCCCGTGGAGGTCCGCATCCGCGCCAAGGACGTGCTGCACTCCTTCTTCATCCCCGCCTTCCGCGTCAAGCAGGACGCCGTACCCGGGATGGTCACGAGCATCTGGTTCACGCCGACGCAGACGGGGCCGTACGAGATCGCCTGCGCCGAACTGTGCGGGCCGCTGCACTACATCATGCGGGGCAAGGTCGTGGTCCAGACGCAAGAGGAATACGACGCCTGGCTGGCCCAGACCCGGTCCTGAATCTTCCGCGAACACGGAGTCGGTGCATGAGGCAGACGCGTAGGGGAGGGTGCTGATGGCGCACGTCGCACACGCCGAGGCGCAGGCCGGACACGAGCTGAGCTTCTGGCGGAAGTACATCTTCAGTCAGGACCACAAGGTCATCGGCATCCAGTACGCCCTCACCTCGATGTTCATGGCCGTTCTCGGCGGGCTGCTGGCGATGTTCATCCGCCTGCAGTTGGGCTGGCCGGGACAGAGCTGGCCGCTGCTGGGCCGCCTCTTCCCCAGCGGAATGCCCGACGGGCAGATGAACCAGGCCTTCTACCTGGCCTCCGTGACGATGCACGGGACGATCATGATCTTCTTCGTCCTCACCACCCTGCTCACCGGCGGCTTCGGCAACTTCCTCATCCCGCTGATGATCGGCGCGCGGGACATGGCCTTTCCTTTTCTGAACATGCTCTCCTACTGGCTCTACCCGCCGGCGATCATCATCCTGCTGGCCTCCTTCTTTGTCTCCGGCGGCGCGGCCGGCGGCGGGTGGACAGCCTATCCGCCGCTCTCGGCGCTGCCGGGAGCGGCGCCCGGGTCGGGGCTGGGCCAGACTCTCTGGCTGATCAGCCTGGCCCTCCTCATCCTCGCCTTCCTCTTCGGTTCGCTGAACTACATCACCACGATCCTGCAGCTGCGCGCGCGAGGCCTATCGATGATGCGCCTGCCGCTGACGATCTGGGGTTTGTTCGTCACGGCCATCCTCTCGCTGCTGGCCTTCCCGGTGCTGCTGGCCGCGGCGATCATGCTGCTCTTCGACCGGATCGGCGGCACGAGCTTCTTCGTCCCGGCGGGCCTGCTCATCGGGAGCGTGCCGGTAGACCACCGCGGGGGGAATCCGCTGCTTTGGCAGCACCTCTTCTGGTTCCTGGGCCACCCCGAGGTGTACGTTCTGATCCTGCCGCCGATGGGCATGATCTCGGATATCCTGGCGAACAACGCGCGCAAGCCGATCTTCGGCTACCGTTTCATGGTCGGCTCCATCGTGGCCATCGCCTTCCTGTCCTTCCTGGTCTGGGGGCACCACATGTACACGAGCGGCATGGCCCCGGTGCTGGGCACCGCCTTCATGACCACCACGCTCGTCATCGCCGTGCCCTCGGCGATCAAGACCTTCAACTGGCTGGCCACGCTGTGGCGCGCCAAGATCCGCTTCACCAGCGCGATGCTCTTCGCCCTGGGCTTCCTCTCGCTCTTCGTCACGGGAGGGTTGACCGGCATCGTCCTGGCGCAGCCGCCGGTGGACATCTACTTCCAGGACACCTTCTTCGTCGTGGCGCACTTCCACTTCGTCATGGCCAGCGCCGCCATCTTTGCCTCGTTTGCCGGGACGTACTACTGGTTCCCCAAGATGTTCGGCCGGATGATGAACGAGCGTCTGGGAAAGTGGCACTTCTGGCTGACCTTCGTGGGCATCTACGCCACCTTCTTCCCCATGCACTACGCCGGCTTCATGGGGATGATGCGGCGCATCTACTCGCCGCAGATCTACGCGCACCTGCAAGGGCTGCAGCCGCTGAACGTCTTCGTCTCCATCGCGGCCTTCGTCCTGTTCGCGGCGCAGTTCATCTTCCTCTACAATTTCTTCCGGTCGCTCTTCCGCGGCCCGCAGGCGGAGCGCAACCCCTGGCGCGCCACGACGCTGGAGTGGGAGGCGCCCTCCCCGCCGCCGCACCTGAACTGGGGGGAGACGCTGCCCACCGTGCAGCGCTGGGCCTACGACTATAGCCCACCTGACATGGCGGAGGACTTTCAACCGCAGGCGGCTCCGGCGGCCGTCCCGACGGGACGAAGTCGAGAAGGTCGGGGCGACGGCGGCCACGCGCGCTGACCGACCGACTAGACGAATGGCGCAGCGGGTTCTGGAGCAGATGAAATCCCTGGAGGCGACGCGGACCGCCGGCGGCAACGGTCCCCGTGCGCCCGCGGGGAACGGCGGCGGCTCCGGCTGGAGCCGCGAAGAGGCCGCGCCCGCCGCCACGGTGCGCGTGGGACTGTGGTTCCTCCTCACCGCGGTGACGATGCTCTTCATCGCCTTCACCGTGGCGTACGCGGCCCGGCGGACGGCGCCGGACTGGGCGCCGATTGCGCTGCCCCCGATTCTCTGGGTGAACACCGGTCTGCTCGGGGCCAGCAGCGCCACGCTGGAGTGGGCGCGGCGGCGCGGGCGGCGCGGCGACGCAGCCGGCGTGCGCGGGGGACTGACCGTGACGACCCTGTTCGGCGCGGCGTTCCTCGTCGGGCAGATCGCCGCCTGGCGGGAACTGGCCGCCGCCGGGGTCTTCATGGCGACGAGCCCGCACAGCGCCTTCTTCCACCTGCTGACCGCGGTGCACGGGCTGCATCTGCTGGGCGGGCTGGGCGCGCTGGGCTACGCGCTGCGGCGCACCGCCGCGCCGGCGCCGGCCGGGCCCGTGCTCGGGGGCGAGGATCTCACCTCGGCCGTGCTCGGCAGCGTGGCGATCTACTGGCACTTCCTGACCGTGCTCTGGCTGTATGTGTTCTTCATCATTTGGTCATAGGAGATAGGAGGGCGGGATGAGCGAGGCGCTGCAGGTGCGCGAACAGCACCGCACCACGGCGTCGGCCTGGGGCGGCGGGGAATCGCCCTTCGCCGTGCCCTGGGCGAAGCTGATGATGTGGCTCTTCCTGCTCTCCGACGCCTTCACGTTCGCCGCGCTGCTCACCGGGTACGCCGCCATGCGGATCACCGCCGGCGTCTGGCCAGGGGCCGGCATGAAGGCGGCAGACTTCTTCCACGTCACCACCGTCGTCGGTCCCATGACCTTCATCCTGATTTGCAGCAGCGCGACGATGGCCGTGGCGGTGGGGGCGGCGCGCCGCGGTGACCACCGGACGACGGTGCGCTTTCTCGCCTTGACGGTGCTGGGCGGGCTGGCCTTCCTGGGGATGCAGGCCTATGAGTGGACCGGCTTCATCCGCGAGGGCGCGCGGCTGACGGGGTTCGTCGGCGAGCTGGGCGGCAAGATCCAGCCGATGTTCCCCGCGACATTCTTCGTCATCACCGGGTTCCACGGCGGCCACGTCACGAGCGGCGTGATCTACCTGTTGGTGAAGACGATCCAGGCTTCGCGGGGCCGGGCCTCGGCGGAGAGCGTCGAGATCACCGGGCTGTACTGGCACTTCGTCGACCTGGTCTGGGTGTTCATCTTTACCCTGCTGTACCTGATCTGACGGAGGGCGGAGGAGACACCGTGGCGGAGCATCACGAGAGCGTCCGGGACGGCGCCTGGTATCGGACCTACGTCGTCACCTGGTTCTGGTTGCTGGTGATCACGGGGCTGGAAATCGCGACGGTCTTCCTGGGGCTGCCCCGCCTCGCGGTCATCCTGCTCCTGGTGACCCTGGCGTTGATGAAAGCCGCGTTGATCGCCGCGTACTTCATGCACCTGCGCCACGAGCGGCTGAACCTCATCTTCACCATCGCGGCACCGCTGATCCTCATCGTCATCCTCTTCCTGGGCGTCGCGCGGGACGCGCTGAACGTCTTCTTCCTCCGGCAGTAACCGACCGGCGGTTGCGCTCACCGCTCCCAGGCACGGCCGTCATCACCCTGGCCGCCTACGCGGTCCTGGGCCTCGTGCTCTCGGGCCGGCCGCCGGCGCACCTGCCGTCCGGCGTGGCGGCCGCCCTCGGCGTCTTCCCCCTCGTCATCGCTCTGGTGAACGCCGCGGCGCTGATCTTTCTGCTCTCGGGGTGGCGGGCCATCCGCGCGGGGCGGGTGGGGGCACACCGTCGCGACATGCTGGCGGCGGCGGTGTGCATCTCACTCTTTCTCGTGCTCTATGTGAGCCGGGTGGGGCTGGGCGGGACGAAGGCCTTTCCCGGACCGGCGGTGGTGCGCTCCTACCTCTACCTGCCGGTCCTCGCCGTCCACATCCTGCTTTCGATTCTCTCCGTGCCGCTGGTGGTGCACAACCTCCTGGTGGGGCTGACCTATCCGCCGCGGGAGATCGCGCGCACGCGGCATCCGCGGGTCGGCCGCTGGGCGGTCTTGCTCTGGTCCGTCAGTCTGACGCTGGGAATTGTGGTCTATCTGCTGCTGAATGTGCTGTACTGAGTCCCTCGGAGGCTAGAGCAACCCCTCGTCGCTCAGCCGCTTCACCATTGCCGTCCGGCTATGGAGGCTCAGGCGCGCGAAGACGCGGCGCAGGTGGGTCAGCACCGTCCAGCCGCTGATGCCGAGCATCGCGCCGATCGCCTTGGTGGGTAGGCCCTTCGCCACCAGGCGGGCGATCTCCAGCTCGCGCGGCGTCAAATCCAGGGTGCGCGGCCGCTGGCGCAGCCGGGAGAGACGATAGGTCGTACCCTCGACGTCCACCTCCGCCAGAACTTCCTGCAGCAGTCCGCCGGGATGCGGCAGCTGCCGCGAGGGGCTGGTCTGTACGCTCATGCGGGCCAGCTCGCGGAGCATCGTCTCCGGGGTGCCGGGCGCACGTGGCGCCATCGTCCTCATCGCTGTGCGGCCGCCAGCGTCTTCTGCGCGGTAAACGCCTGCGCGAAGGCGTGGGCGGCCTCTCCCTCCCTTCCCGCATCCAGGTAGACGAAGCCGAGCTCGCGCAGAGCCTCGCCCGCCTCCTTGACCATCTCCAGGCTCCAGAACGCGTCGGCGGCCTCGCGGTACCGGGCCCCCGCCTCCTCTAGGCGCTGCCGGCGGTGCGCCGCCGCCGCCAACACCATCGTCGCCAGGGCCGCCTCCGCCGGGTCCTTCACGTGCCGCGCCAGACGTCTGGCCTCCTCCGCCGCCTCCTCGGCCTCGCCGACCCGGCCCTGCGACAGCACCGCCCGGGCGAGTTCGGTGAGCGTGTGTGCCTGCCCGGCGTCGTCCGCCAACTGCCGGGCGATGGTCAGGCTCTGCCGCAGCAGCGGCTCCGCCGCGGCCGCATCGCCGCGGTCCAGCAGCAGCATCCCCAGATTGCGCTTGACCCCACCAAGCAATTGCAGGTTCTCCTGCACGAGGAGGAACTCCGCGGCCTGGCGGAACTCCCGGGCCGCGTCGTCGAAGGCCTGTTGCTGCGCGTAGGCCATGCCACTGTTCACCTGCAGCATCGCCAGCCCGATGGGGTCGGCGGCGGCCTCCAGCAGGGGCCGGGCCCCCTCGAAGCACTCCAGCGCCTGCATCGGCAACGTCAGGTTGATGTACACGCGGCCGAGGTTGGTGAGGATGATCGCCTCCAGCCGCCGGTCGGGCGGTGTCGTCTGGCGGATCAGGGTGATGGCCTGGACGAGGTGCGTGCGGGCCGCGGAGAAGCGGCGCTGCCGGATCGCCAGCAGGCCGCAGGCCTGCGCCACCAGCGCCCGCAGGCGAGAATCGCCCAGCGGCTCCGCCTGCGTCTCCGCCTGTTGCAGATGCGACTCGGCCAGGTCGAACTGTCGCAGTCCGAGCAGCGCCTGCCCCATGCCCAGATGTGCCTCCGCCCGTCGGCGCGGATCGTCCGTCCGCTCGGCCAGGGCCTGCGCGGCTTGGTAGTGCTCCAGGGCGGAGGTGAACTGGTGCTGCCGCAGCAGTACGTCGCCGTGGCGCAGGTGCGCTTCCGCCTCGGCAGGATGGGGCCGGTCTTCGAGGAGGGTGGAGAGGGGCACGTCCAGGCGGTCGGCCAGCAGGCGCAGGGACTCGAGCGAAGGCCGGACCTTGTCGTGCTCCACCATGCTGATGAAGCTCTCCGACAGGTCCGCCCCGGCCAGCGCCCGCTGGGTGAACCCCCTGGCGCGGCGCAGTTCCCGGATCCTGGCTCCCAGCGTCACGGTCCACCCCCGCGGGCGCTCTGAGCCGGGCCGGTCCGGGCGAAGTGACTAGGAGACGTGGGTTTTGGGTGCTAGTTTCTGACGGCAGCCCCGAAGGAGTCCATGTCCCCTCTCCCGGCAAAGGCCGGGGCCGATACGACGGCAGGGATCAGCACTCCCAGGGACAGCGCCAGAAGGAGCCCCACAAGGATCCTTCTCACGCGCAACCTCCCTAGGCGATCTGCACCTTAGGTTATCGACGGATTCCCGGGCTTTTAGACCCGGGGGCAGCCACCCAGGGGATTAGCGCGGGATCCGCCCGGCCCACCCCAGTTATGCCCGGGGTTCGACGGGTTTGCTGAAGTTCCTGCTAAGTTT
>LDXQ01000100.1 GCA_001443485.1 Candidatus Sysuimicrobiota bacterium CSP1-3 | reverse complement strand
ACGGCCCGGCGCCCGCCTCCCGCTACCCCATCCGCACCCCCGAGGACGCCGCCCGCCTGCTGTTGCCGCTGATGCGCTACCTCGACCGGGAGCACTTCCGGGCGATCCTCGTCAATACCAAGCACGAGGTCATGGCCGTGGCAGAGGTGGCGGTGGGGAACCTGGACAGCGCGCCGATCCATCCCCGCGAGGTCTTCAAGGAAGCGGTGCGGCGCAGCGCCGCGGCGGTGATCGTGGCGCACAACCACCCCTCCGGCGACCCGGAGCCCAGCGGCGACGACCTGACGATCACTGAACGGCTGCGCGCTGCGGGCCGGATCGTGGGCATCGATGTCCTGGACCATCTCATCATCGGGAATGGCACTTTTGTGAGTCTGCGGGAGCGAGGCGTGCTGTAGAAGAGCATCCCCCGAGGAGGTTTTGCATTGTTTGACTGGCTGGTCGGGCGGTTGACACGGGACATGGGAGTGGACCTGGGCACGGCCAACACCCTGGTCTACATCCGCCGCGAGGGGATCGTGCTGCGCGAGTCCTCCGTCGTGGCCAAAAGCACGGAGGACGGGCAGATCCTGGCGGTGGGAGATGAAGCCAAGCGGATGCTCGGCCGGACGCCGGGGCACATCACGGCGATGCGCCCGCTGCGGGACGGTGTGATCGCCGACTTCGACACCACTGCGGCGATGCTCGCCTACTTCATCAAGCGGGCGATGCGCAGCCGCTCGATCTTTCGCCCCCGCGTGATCGTCGGGATTCCCTCAGGCGTGACGGAGGTGGAGAAGCGTGCCGTCATCGACGCCACGATGCAGGCCGGCGCGCGCGAGGCCTACCTGATTGAGGAGCCGATGGCCGCGGCGATCGGCGCCGGACTGCCCATCTCCGAGCCGGTCGGCAGCATGATCGTGGATATCGGCGGCGGCACCACCGAGGTGGCGGTGATCGCGCTCGGCGGTATCGTGACCAGCCGTTCGATCCGGGTCGCCGGCGACGAAATGGACGAGGCGATCATTCAGTACTCCCGCCGTGCCTACAACCTGCTCATCGGAGAACGCTCCGCCGAGGAGATCAAGATCGCCATCGGTTCGGCCTATCCCCTCGACCACGAAGAGCAGGTGGTGGACGTCCGCGGCCGGGACCTGCTCTCCGGCCTGCCCCGCACCATCCGGATGACCAGCACGGAGATTCGTGAGGCGATGGCCGAGCCGATCCAGGCCATCGTGGAAGCGGTGAAGCAAACGCTGGAGCGTACGCCGCCCGAGCTGGCCGCGGACATCGTCGATCGGGGCATCGTGCTCACGGGCGGGGGGGCTCTCCTGCGCGGGATGGACCGCCTGCTCGCGGAGGAGACCGGCATGCCCGTAACGCTGACCGACGACCCGCTCTCGGACGTCGTGCTCGGCACGGGGCGGGCGCTGGAAGAGATCGAGACGCTGCGGAAGGTCCTGATCGCACCCAAGCGCGGGTGATCCATTTGTCCCGGCCACCAGGGTCCTCTTGATGGAAGGCTAAGCCCGCGGTCCCCTCATGAGCGGACGCCGCCGCACCATCTTCTTCCTCGTGATGCTCCTGGCGGTTCTGGTCCTCCTCACCGGACAGGTGCGGGGCGAGGACCGGCGCAGCCTGGGGCCGCTGGGGACCGGTGTCCTCACCGCGCTGGCGCCCCTGCAGACGGTCATGGCCCGCGTGGCCGACTCGCTCTCCCGCAGCTGGCAACTCTACACCGAGATCGGCCGGCTGCGGGTGGAGAACGCCCGGCTGCGCGAAGAGGTACAGCGCCTCACGCGTGAGGTCACCCGCCTGCGCGAGACCGCCCAGGCGGCGCGGCGCCTGGAAACCCTCCTGGCCTTCAAACTACAGACGCCTTACCGCGTGGTCGCCGCCCGCGTGGTCGGCCGCGACCCCGCCTCGTGGTTCGCCACTATCGTCGTGGACCGGGGCAGCGCCGACGGGGTCGCGCGCAACAGCGCGGTCGTCACCGCGGAGGGCGCGGTGGGCCGCGTGATCGAGACGACGCCGTTCACGGCACGGGTCCTGCTGCTCTCTGATCCGCGCAGCGCCGTGGGCGTGATCCTGCAGCACTCGCGCGAGATCGGAGTCGTGGAAGGCAATGGCCAGGGTGACCTCCAGATCAAATACCTCTCCCGCGCCAGCGCGGTACCGCCGGGAGACATCGTGATCACCTCCGGGCAGGGCGGCGTCTTCCCCCGCGGGATCGTGGTCGGGCGGCTGCAGACTCTCCACGCCGCGGCCAGCGGGGCGGTCTTCCGCGAGGGCACGGTGCGCGCGGCCGTGGACCTCGGCCGGCTGGAGGAAGTGCTGATCCTGCTGCCCGAAGGAGGCCCGCGCCACTAAATGGCCTTCGTGGTGGCCGGTCTCCTCCTTCTCACCGAATTGGTGCACAGCGTCTGGCTGGTCCGCGTCCCCGTCTGGGGACAGATCCCCGACCCGGCGATCCCCCTCATCATCGCCATCTCGTTCCGCCGCCCCGACTGGGGGCCGGTGGTCGGGCTCGGCGTCGGGCTGCTGCAGGATCTGCTCTTCGGCGGAAGCCTCGGCCTGTTTGCGCTCTCCAAACTCATCGTGGGCCACGGCGCGGGCGTGCTGGGGCGGACCGTCCTGGTCGATCAGCCGCTGCTGCCCTGGATCGTCACCGCCCTGGCCACCGTGCTGCAGCAAGTCATCCTGGTCATCGTCCTCGCCGTGACCGATCTGCTGCCGGTCTCGTTCGGCGCGTTCGGCCAGCCGCTCCTGGCGCAGGTCGGGTTGAATCTGCTGGCGGTCTGGCCCGCCTTCGCGGCGACGCGCCTGCTGCTGCGGGCGCCGCGCGCGGCGGGCCCGCGGGAGAGGTTCCATGTCATCTGAGCCCGCGACCAGGCGGCTGGCGGCCTTCGCGGTCGTCGTCGTGCTGCTCTTTACGCTCCTGCTCGGGCGCCTGTGGCAGATGCAGGTGCTGCAGGGGAGCTACTACCTGCAGTTGTCCGAGGAGAACCGGCTGCGCGATCTCCGTCTCCCGGCGCCGCGCGGGATTCTCTACGATCGCAAGGGCCGGCCGCTCGCCAGCAACCGCGCCGCCTTCACGGTTTCCGTCCTACCGATGGAACTGCGCGACGCGGAGCGGGTGCTCCCGCGCCTGGCGGCGATCCTGGACGTGCCGCTGGCGGAAATCCAGCAGCGCCTGGAGCGAGCGCGCGGCCGCCCCTTTGAGCCGGTGCGACTGCGGCGCGACGCCCCCAAGCGGGTCGTCGCCACGGTGGAAGAGAACCGCCTAGACCTCCCCGGGGTGATCATCGAGGTCGAGCCGGTGCGCCACAACCTCTACGGCTCGCTGGCGGCGCACGGGCTGGGCTACCTGGGGGAGATCAACCCCAGCGAACTCGCCAGTCCGAAGTGGTCCGGGTATCGGATGGGCGACCTCATCGGGAAGGCGGGCGTGGAGCGGATCTACGACCGCGACCTGCGCGGGCACGACGGCCGCCTGCGGGTGGAGGTGGACGCGCGGGGGCGGCCGCTGCGCGTCCTCGGCCGCGAGCCGTCGCATCCCGGGAAGTCACTGGTCCTGACCATCGATCTTGACATCCAGCAGGCCGCCGAGGCCGCGCTGGGCGACAAGGCCGGGGCGGTCGTTGTGCTTGACCCGCGCAACGGCGAGGTCCTGGCCATCGCCAGCCATCCCACCGTTGATCCCAACGTCTTCTCCGCCGGAATCTCCGCGGACGCCTGGGGGCGCATCGCCGGAGACCGGAGCCTGCCGCTCCTGAACCGCGCCGCCGACAGCACCTACGAACCCGGTTCGGTCTTCAAGGTGGTGACCGCGGCGGCGTCCCTGATGCGCGGCACCGCCACCCGCGCCACCCGCGTCAACTGCAACGGGATCTTCCGCCTGGGCGGGTGGGTCTTCCGCGACCTCAAGGCCCACGGCACCCTGGACTTCATCGAGGGCGTGGCCCAGTCGTGCAACGTCTTCTTCTGGACCCTGGGCATGCGCACCGGCGGCGACGCGCTGGCGGAGATGGCGCGGGCGCTCGGCCTGGGGCAGCGCACCGGTATCGACCTGCCCTCGGAGAGCGCCGGGCTGATCCCTGACAGCGCCTGGAAGCTGCGCACGCAGGGGGAGCCGTGGTATCCCGGTGACAACGCCAACATGGCGATC
The DNA here is from genome assembly GCA_001443485.1 of Candidatus Sysuimicrobiota bacterium CSP1-3. Taxonomy (GTDB): domain Bacteria; phylum Sysuimicrobiota; class Sysuimicrobiia; order Sysuimicrobiales; family Humicultoraceae; genus Humicultor. The sequence goes on along the minus strand of LDXQ01000100.1, from coordinate 3,317 downwards.
GGCCAGGGATGGGTCAATGTCACGCCGCTGCAGATCGCCCGGATGATCGCCGCCGTGGGCAACGGTGGGACGCTCGTGCGGCCGCACCTGGTGCGGCAGGTGCTGGACCGGGACGGGGGTACCGCGGAGCGCGTGACCGTTCCTCCCGCCGGCCGCGTGGACTTTCGCCCGGATGTCCTGGCGACGCTGCAGGAGGCCCTGGCGGCAGTCGTCCAGCGCGGCACGGGCCGGGCGGTGGCGATCGAAGGGTTGAGCATTGCCGCCAAGACCGGCAGCGCCGAGAACCCTCGCGGGCAGCCGCACGCCTGGTTCGCCGCCTACGCCCCCACGACGGAACCGCGCGTTGCCCTGGCGGTGCTCGTCGAGCACGGCCGCCGCGGTGGGCTCGTCGCCGCGCCCATTGCGAAGGCTGTGCTGCAGGCCGCCTTCGGGATCACCCCGACCCCCGAGGCGCACGGAGGCCCACCGTGAGGCGGATGCTGCGCGACCTGGACTGGCTCCTGCTGGCGGCCACGCTGCTGCTCGTCGTCTTCGGCATTGTGGCGCTGGCGAGCGCCACCGTCTCTCTGGGGGGGCCCTGGAGCTACATCAAGACGCGCCTCTTCCACCTGGCGATTGCCCTAGCTGCGATGGTGGCGGTAGTGCTGGTGGACTACCGCCGCCTCGCGGGGGCCTATCGCTTTCTCTACGTGGGGAACCTGGCGCTGCTGCTGGCGGTGCTCGTCATCGGCGTGACGCGCCTCGGCGCCCAGCGGTGGATTCCGTTGGGGCCCTTCGGCGGCTTCCAGCCCTCCGAACTTGCCAAGATCGTCCTGATCATCACGCTGGCACGGTACCTGAGCGCCCAGAAGCCGCCGTCCACGCTGCCGGGGCTGGTGCCCTCGCTGCTGCACGTGGGGATCCCCATGTTCTTGATCGTGAGGCAGCCGGACCTGGGCACCGCCATGGTCCTGGGGGCGATCCTCCTGGGCATGCTCTTCCTGGCGGGAGTGCGGCTCAACCTGCTCGCGGGCCTGGGCGGGCTGGCGCTGATGGGCGCGCCCTTCCTCTGGTCGTTCCTGCACGATTACCAGCGCCGGAGGCTGCTGGTCTTCCTGGACCCGGGGATCGACCCGCTGGGCGCGGGCTATGCGCTGAACCAGGCCAAGATCGCCGTGGGCTCGGGGCAGGTGTGGGGGAAGGGGTTGTTTGCCGGCACCCAGAACCTGCTGCGCTTCATCCCCGAACAGCACACCGACTTCATCTTTACGGTCATCGGGGAAGAACTGGGGTTCCTCGGGGGGGCGCTCCTGCTGCTCCTCTTCCTGCTGTGGATCTGGCGCGCCCTGCATATCGCCAACACCGCCGGGGACCGGCTGGGCATGCTCGTCGCCGGTGGGATCGTGGCGCTGGTGGTCTTTCACGTGTTTGTGAACATCGGCATGACGGTGGGGTTGATGCCGATCACGGGTATCCCGCTGCCGTTCATCAGTTACGGCGGGAGTTCGCTGCTGGCAACAGGCGTCGCCACCGGCCTCCTGCTGAACATTGGGATGCGGCGGCGGAAGATTCTGTTCTAGCTCCGGAGGGCGACGGGTGGGCCGCCGGGGCGGACATCATCGGGAGTGGACATGGCACGCGAGATCATTGCCAGCGTGGAACCGTACGAGACCCGCGTCGCCGTCATCGAAGACGGCACCCTGGTCAACATCTTTGTAGAACGGGGCGAGCCGCTCGCCGGCAACATCTACAAGGGGAAGGTCGTCAACGTCCTGCCGGGGATGGAGGCGGCCTTCGTGGACATCGGCCTGGACCGCAACGCCTTCCTCCACGTCACCGACATCCGCAGCCAGCGGCTGGTGGGCGAGGAAGTGGACGAATCGTTCGGCCGCGGAGCGATCGCCGACCGCCTGCGCCCGGGTCAGGAGATCCTGGTGCAGGTGACCAAGGAGCCGATGGGCACCAAGGGCGCCCGGGTGACGACCTACATCGCCCTGCCCGCCCACTACCTCGTGCTCATGCCCACGGTGAACTACGTCGGGGTGAGCCGGCGCATCGAGGGTGACACCGAGCGCAAGCGCCTCCGCCAGATCGCGGACAGCATCAAGCCGGACAAGATGGGCGTCATCGTCCGCACGGCGGCGGAGGGGGTGGGGGAGCGGGAGCTGCGGGCGGACGTGGACTTCCTCCTCTCCGTCTGGAACCGCGTCACCGAACGCGCCCGCAACGGTAAGGCTCCAGCGCTGATCTACCAGGACGTACACCTGATCCGCCGCGTGGTGCGAGACCTGCTGACGGAGGACGTAGAGCGGTTTGTCATCGACTCGCCAGACGAGTATGGTCGGATTCTCGATCTGCTCTCCTCGTTCGCCCCGGCCCTGAAGTCGCGCGTCACCCTCCACAAGGGGGAGGAGCCGATCTTCGAGCACTTCGGCGTGGAAAAGGAACTGGAGCGGGCGCTGCGCCGCAAGGTCTGGTTACACTCCGGTGGCTACGTCGTCATCGACCGCACGGAGGCGCTCACCGTCATCGACGTCAACACCGGGAAGTACGTCGGCAAGACCGATCTGGCCAGCACGATCTTCAAGACCAACCTGGAGGCGGTCGACGAGATTGTGCGCCAGATCATCCTGCGGGACATCGGCGGCATCATCCTGGTGGATCTTATCGACATGGAGAACGAGCGGCACCGCAAGCGGGTGCTGCAGGCGCTCGGCGAGGCGGTGAAGGCCGACCGCGCCAAGATCCACATCATCGACCTGACGCAGCTGGGGCTGGTGGAGATCACGCGCAAGCGCGTCTACCAGGATCTGGAGGAGGTCATGCGCACCCACTGCCCCTACTGCGAGGGGCGGGGACGGGTGCTCAGCCCGGAGACGATGAGCCTGCGCGTGCGCCGCGAGGTGCGGCGGCTGGCGCGGACGAACCGCGCGCGGGCGCTTCTGGTCGAGCTCCATCCGCAGGTGCACGCGTTGCTCTTCCGCGACGGCGAGTCGTGGCTGCGGCAACTGGAGGAGAACAACGGGAAACACATCCTCATCCGCGGCCGGGAGGGGCTACACTTGGAACGGGTCAACGTCACGGAGGCGGCCGACGCCGCGGCGCTGGAGCAGGAAGAGGTCCTCGTCGGCGCGGGCAGGCGCACGCAGCTCTACTGGCTGGACCGCGAGCCCGACGAAGCCGTGGACATCGCGGAGGAGGAAGAGGAGGAGTACGAGCACGCGGCGGCCGTGGCTGGGGAACGGGCGACCCACGGGATTTTCGCCCGGCTGCGGCAGTTGTTCGCCGTGCGCCGGACCTAGCGCGACGCTAGCCCGAAGGCGACCCGGCGTCGGCGG
>LDXQ01000099.1 GCA_001443485.1 Candidatus Sysuimicrobiota bacterium CSP1-3 | reverse complement strand
CTCCTCGTCCAGACCGACCTCGCACAACTGGGGGTGATGGTCGAGGGAGAGAGACTCCAGCCGCACGTGCCGGCCTTCGAGCACCACGGGGTCGATGACCATTCCGGGCGACACGACAATGGTCAACGATAGGTGATGGAGATGCTCTCGATGTGGTCGCCGAGATGACGATCAAGATAGCCGACGAACGCCTGGAGGAGCTGCCATTCGGTCTCCGAGACCTTGCTCTGGATTTCGGCGACGAGGACGCCCCCTCTCGCCCCTGTCCAGTTAATCCAGCCCCCATATTTCTTGTGCTTCCATCTCCCGGCACGCTGACGCACAAACGTGGTCCGGCTGCCGCGAAGCTCTCGCTCCGTCGTGTTGAGGAGCGTCGTCAGTTTGGTCGCGGTCTCTCGGCGCGGCACGACTTGGATGACTTTCATCTCTGCTCACCCCGGTTGGTTGTGCCTTCAGAACCTGACCGGACGAGACTGCTCTTAGAGCTTCAGACTGGCCAGCATCTCCCGCACCACCGCCACCGAGGCCGTGAAGGCCTGCCGCTCGGCGTCGGTCAGCGGCGCGTCGAGGATGCGCTCCACCCCGCCGGCGCCGACGATCACGGGCACGCCGATGCAGATATCGCGCTGCCCGTATTCGCCGTCCAGGTAGACGCTGCAGGGAATCACGCGCCTGCGGTCGAGCAGCACCGCCTCGATCATCTCCACGAGCGCCGCCCCCGCAGCGGTGAAGCCGCTCTGCTTCATCAACTCGGTGATCTCCGCGCCCCCCCGCCGCGTGCGGGCGACCACGGCCTCCAAGCGCTCCGGCGGGAGCATCGTGCGCACCGGGATGCCGCGCACGTTGGCCAGGCTGGCCAGCGGCACCATGTCCTTGTCGGTGTGCGCGCCGATGACCATGGCGTCCACGTCGCTCACCGACACGCCGAGTTCCGTGGCCAGGAAGGTGCGGAAGCGCGTGGTGTCCAGCGCGCCGGACTGCCCCAGGATGCGCTCCCGCGGCAGACCCGACACCTTGTAGGCCAGATAGGTCATCGCGTCCAGCGGGTTGGTCAGGATGATGAAGACGCCGTTGCGGGAGCGCGGCACCACCTGGTCGATCACGTGGCGGAGGATGCCCGCGTTGGTGTCGATCAACTGCTCCCGCGTCATCCCCGGCTTGCGCGGGATGCCGGCGGTGATCACGATCACGGCGGAGCCGGCGGTGTCTTCGTAGCCCCGCGACGTTCCGGTCAGCCGGACGTCGAACCCGGCGATCGGCCCCGCCTGCTGGATGTCGAGGGCCTTTCCCTCCGGTAGTCCCTCGATGATGTCAGTAAGGACGATGTCGGCAATACTCTTCTGCGCCAGCCAGTGCGCGGTGGCCGTGCCCACGGCCCCGGCGCCGATGATGGACACCTTCGGGCGAGCCATCCCTCAGCTACCTCCTCTACCCGGCCATGTTCTCGATGACCGCCGTGGCGAACTCGCTGGTCCGCACCTCTCGCGCGCCGTCGGTGAGCCGCGCCAGATCGTAGGTCATGATCTTCTGCTTGAAAGTCCGCTCCAGGCCGCGGGTGATCAGGTCCGCCGCCTCCGGCCACCCCAGGTACTCCAGCAGCATCACGCCGGAGAGCGTCAGCGACCCGGGGTTGACCTTGTCCTGATTGGCGTACTTGGGGGCGGTGCCGTGCGTCGCCTCGAAGATGGCGTGGAAGTCGCTGATGTTGCCGCCGGGAGCCATGCCGATGCCACCCACCTGCGCCGCGGCCGCGTCGGAGAGGTAGTCACCGTTGAGGTTGCCGGTGGCGATGATGTCGAAGTTCTCCGGCCGGATCAACAGGTGCTGGAAGGTGACGTCCGCGATGGTGTCCTGGATGAGGATCTTCCCCGGCGGCAGCTTGCCGCCGTGCTCCCGCTCACACTGATCCCAGGTAATGGTCTTGTCCGCGAACTCCTCTCGCGCCACCTGGTAGCCCCATTCGCGGAAGGCGCCCTCGGTGAACTTCATGATGTTGCCCTTGTGCACCAGGGTGACGCTCTTGCGGTTCTTCTGAATCGCGTGGTTGATCGCCTTGCGCACCAGCCGTTTCGACCCGAACGGGCTCATCGGCTTCAGGCCGACACCGGCATCCGCGCGCACCTTCCAGCCGAAGGCCTCGCGCACGAAGTCGATCAGCCGCTGCGCTTCCGCTGAGCCGCTGGGGTGCTCCAACCCAGCGTAGATGTCCTCGGTGTTCTCGCGGAAGATGACGACGTTCAGCCGCTCCGGATATTTGACCGGCGAGGGGACGTTCTCGAACCAGCGCACCGGGCGCACGCAGGCGTAGAGGTCGAGGAGCTGGCGCAGGGAGACGTTGAGGCTGCGAAACCCGCCGCCCACCGGGGTCGTCAGCGGCCCCTTGATCCCGACGACGTAGTACTGGAACGCGCGCAGGGTGTCTTCCGGGAGCCAGGAGCCGAACTCCTTGTGCGCCTTCTCCCCGGCGTACACCTCGAACCAGACGATGCGCCGCGTCCCGCCGTACGCCTTCTGCACCGCGGCGTCGAAGATGCGCTGCGAGGCGCGCCAGATGTCCGGCCCGGTGCCGTCGCCCTCGATGAAGGGAAGGATCGGCGTGGCCGGCACCTGCAGGCGGCCGTCAGCGATGCGGATAGCCTCACCCTCGCGGGGCGGCTTCAGCGTCTCCAGGGTCAACATGGGGCTCCTCCGGCTGGCAAAGATCGGGGCCATCCGCCAGAATACCACTCCGCCGAGGCCTTTTCATCGGGCGGAGCGCCGATCCCCGCCGCCAGCGCGGTCAGGCGGCCACCATGGTCCCGCGGCCGGGGCAGTCCACCAGCGGCGAGGGCAACGTTTACCCTCGTTCCGACCAGTGGCTCTGCTGTCAAGCCCCTTTTTGATCGCGCGTGCGTTTTGTGGGCGACTCGGTCCGGACCGAGTTCCAGCACCCCCGGCCGAAACGAGTCAAGCTTGCGCCGTCCCAACGGCGGCCTAACGGATCTCGCGCTCAGCCGCGCCGAGCGCGCAGCGAAGCGGAGCGCGAGGACGCGGTCGGCTGCACGCAGTGTTAGGCGGCGGCATTTTGATTGCCCACCTATAGGCTGCCTATCGTACCCTCTCGTCGTAACAGACAAACTCCAGCAAATTCCCCTCCGGGTCGGCGAAGTACAGCGAGCGTACATGCAACCAAACGTGTTCTGTCGCCTGAACCTTTAGCCCCAATCCCTCAAGTCGCCTCTTCTCGGTTTCGTAATCTTCAGGCGAGATGTTGAGCGCAATGTGATGCAGCGTCGTCTGTTCTGGGCTGAGTTCTAGAGATTTGGTTTCCAGAAAGATACGGTTGGTCGCGTCAAAGAGGGCGAGATTCTGTGAATGACCACCATAGCCCTCGGCGATTTTGAAGAACACAAAGCTCTCGTCTCGTCTGAGCACGTCAAGGCCAACTACTTCTTCGTAAAACTTGTGCATGGCGTCAAGGTTCTTGACGCGGATGGACACTTCGCCCAGTCCTTTGATACGGCGGTCTGACTTGTTCATGACGCCTCCTTTGGGGCGCTTGGATGCAACGACATACGTCTTATACAAGAATGCTATGCACGGGTGTGCGCTTTTCTCTTGTACGTCAGAATGATGCAGATTTACTTCTGTTGAGCGAGCCGCCTAACGACTGCGTATCAGCCGCGCGCGCCTCGGTGCCCACCTCGCACCCGCGGCTCCCGACGCGGCGGCTGCATGCGCGTGTTAGCCAGCGCGCGCCTGGACTTCAGCCACCGCTGTAGGGAGGTCCGTGATTCACCCGATGGCCGCCCTGCCAGCAGATCCTCCACCCCAATGTCCTCATCCAGGTCCGGCCAGTGAATCCCCTCTCCTCGCCCAATCAGCCTCCAGTGGCGACGCTCGGCCGGTGTTCCGTTCGCCAGACGCGGATACCACTGCACGGGTACCGTGACCGTCCGGCCGTCCACTAGATCTACGATGAGTTCTTCGTGTGTAACTCGCACCTTCTCGGCCCGGGCAACCCGAACCTTACTCACCAAAGAACTCATGCCACGCCTCCAACAGCCTAGATTCGTTCCGCTCCACCAGTCCCCTCAACCGGTTAATCTCAGCCCGATTGAACCCCCGGCTCTCGTGGAGTCGGACCGGAACCAACCAGAACTTCGCCCGCTTCGCCTCGCGTTCCACATGCACGTGAGGCGCCTCCCCGCGATCGGCCGAGTAGAAAAAGAACCGGTACGGGCCGGCGCCAGGATGGTTGGCATCGCCGTTAGTATATACCGGTCCACCGGCCGCGTTCTTCCAGGTGCCACTCTGCGGGTCTGCCTAACGGCCCCGAGCTGAGCCGCCCGACGGCTCCGGCTCACGCTCCCCCGTTTTCGCGCACCCTGGCAGGCAACAGACCGTCGCGTTTTCGCCAGCTAGGAGGGTCGGCTCCAGCGAGTAGTCAGGCTGCTTCGCATGGGAATTACCTGAAACCCACCGCATGGATTGGGCCGCGGCCATGAATGCGTCGCTCTGGATGCTTCTGAACGCTCCTACCTGCGGCGGTCGCGAAAGTAGCTTATCCCTGTCAAAACGACCCCAAGCGCGACCACTCCCATGAGCACAAGGAAGAATGGGTCACGCGCGTACACGTACAAGCCAAGCAGGACGACGAGAATCATCGCGCGAACGACCAGCGTCCAAGGATATAGCACCTCCACCCGATGGCGCACGATCTGGAGTATCAGGATGCCGAGGGCTAGCAGGACGACTCCGAGGAGGCGGGGGAAGACGTCCCCGTAATTACCGTTTGATAGGAGCAACTTGAGGGCCAGTTGGGGGGCCAGGATGAGAGCTACTCCTGCAACAATCAAATAGGCGAAAAGATAGTAGAGACTGAGATGTGTCCTCTTCATGTGCGGCTCCTTCTCAGGAACTATGGCTCCCGTCCGCGGGTTTCTTGGGGTGCATTGGCTTCTCGAAGCAGCCTAACGGCCTCGAGCTGAGCCGCCCGGCCAGCCAAGCCTAGTATCGCGCTGGAGCCCAAGACCCCGCTGGCCGGGTCGGCTCCGGCGAGGTGTTAGGCAGGGCACCTTGAGATTCCAAGACATTGTGGCTCAGATGACGCCCAGTTGCTGCATGAGGCCAAGCAGATTTCGCTCGCTCCAGCGAGCCACAATCCTTCCAGTCTCGAACTGGAGGATGTCTATGCCTGTCCATTTGGCTTGTTTCCCCGTGGGTTGAATGTTTCCCATGAGGACGCCCTCGTGAGTTCCATGGATGGCAAGTCGTACAGCAACCTTGTCGCCATCCGCGAGCAAATCTTCAATATGAAGGTGGAGATCAGGGAAAGCACCCGTGACCATCTTCAGAAACCCTTTGAACCCCTCGATGCCGGGGGCCTGCTCGCTGGAGGCTCCGTGGTCCACGAAACTCGGGGAAAGGAGTTCATCGAGGATTTCCAGTCTCCCGCCATTGAGAGCCTCCTCGTAGAAGCGACGTGCGAGCAGCTTGTGGTCATGGATGGTCATACGCAACCTCCAGGGTTCGCGATCGGGCGCCGCCTAACGGTCGGCATAACCTGCGCGCGGAGCCATAACGGAGTGCGTCGGGTTCATGCCGGTGTTAGCCCGTGCCCTTTCCTGTTAGAACAGAGCGCAACGTACCGTGTTCCCTGACGAAGACGGTGAAACCCTGGCTGTAGGCTTTCCCTATTTTGCAGGCTCGCGCTTTTCAAACCAGAGCGCGTAGCCCATCCACACCAGACCGAGGCCAAATACCGCTGCGCCGGAGTCGCCGATCACATGCGGCAGCGGGCCGCTAAGAAGGGAGATTTCCTGTGAGAATATCGCGAAGACAAAAAACGATACCCCGATGCTCATCAAAAGACCCGACCAACGGGGCAACACACTTGCGCGCATCGTACCGATGCCAAAAAGGAGGTAGCCCAAGCCAAATCCAAGAGGCAAGAGCGGCAATGCAAATGTGGCCGCGGTCCTTGCTTGATCAAAAATCGCAGCCGCCTCCGCAGCGACCAAGGGTATGACAGTACCAGACATGAACTGTATGGCTCCGCCAAAGGCAGTGCCGATGAACGCCAGAATGAAACCTACCAGCCCGAGCCAGCCTGTCTTTTCCACTTGCCGAGCATACAATCCCATAAGGCCCAACTGCATGAGTATTAGTGACACCCACCCGAGCAGATGCGCCGTCACCCAGTTGGGACTCAGGAAGTCGGCAAGAGTTTCACCAGCAGGATGAATGAAGGCAGCGAGAGCGAACAGTATGCCTGCCAAGAGGCTTATCAGTCCACTCCAACGGATTAGATTTCTGGTTGACACTTTCACCACTCCTTTCGTTGGCAGCACTCAAACGGATCGTAAGGCGCATATTTTGCCGAACTCGTTTACCCACCGCGATAGTACAGAGCGAGCTAACGTTCGCGGTGAGCGGCCCGCAGTAGGCGGGCCTGCTCCACCGCGCTGTTAGCCAGCCTCACCCTGCCCCAGCCCGAACCGTGGGTGCTGGAATCGCCACTTCACGCTGCCATCCCCGGGGACAATCACTACTGACAGTGGAATGTAATGCCAGCGGGAGAGCGTCTCCGACGAAGCAATGAGACGCGGTTGGAACTTTGGGGCATCATCATCCAATGCCACAATCAATTCGATATCAGCTGGGTGCAACTGGTCACCGGCCGCGGCTTCCTCCTGAGCCGACACGCTGGACTTCGCGTTGAACAGCGACTTCAAGGAGACTTGCCGCGAGCGGAGGACCCGCCCGTGGCTCAGGTCGGACGCAAGGTTCCTCATCCTCTCTACCCCAGCCTGCCCGAGGTTCAGGGCGTGCGTATAGTACTTCAGGAGCTGCCCAATCACGTCGGCTGCGGCGCGCCCATCGGCAGCGCGCTTGGCCTCAACGAGGACGACCTTCGTGCGCTGCGAAGGGAACAGAACTAGGTCAACGAAGCCGCTCTGATTGCCGATCTGGGCCTGGTACAGCGCAACCGCGCCAGGGAAGCCGAGGAGTCCCGGATCCAGTGCGAGCGGCTTCCAGATGCGTTCCTCGGCGTAGGGTCGACTAGGGTCCGCCATGAGCACGTCACCTGCCGTTGGACAATCCCAGCTGGCTAACGACATCGGCATCAGCTGAGGCGCGGAGCGCCGTCAGGTGCATGTCGCTGTTAGGCTGCTCGAATCAGCACTCCAGTGCGCAAAACTTGCTCGCCTTCAATGAGGACACGAAGCGTATAGGTGATTGGGAAGAGTTCGGATTCCGACAGTCCCAAACGCGAGAGCAACCCTTCTCTCACTTCCTGAAAACCGAACATCCCTGGACTTGGGATGGGTAGGTGGTCGGATCCAAGCAAGACGACTCCACCGCTGATCTCGACAGGCTCTTCAGCCGTAGTGACGGTGACGAAACCGCTATACGCACGCCCGCACGCGGCCTTGAAGTCAGCAGCCACTTGCAGCGAGTACTCCCCTCTACGCACGAGCTG
>LDXQ01000098.1 GCA_001443485.1 Candidatus Sysuimicrobiota bacterium CSP1-3 | reverse complement strand
GGCCGTTACTGAGGACGGGATCCTTCTGGCCACCGGCCGCGGGCTCCTCCGCGCCCTCGAGGTCCAACCTGCCGACGGGAAGCGCATGAGCGCGGCGGCCTTTGCGCGCGGGCACCGCGTGCAGCCCGGGGAGCGCTGGGGCGGCCCGGCGGAGCGAGCGAAGGATTCTGGTACACTGGGTTGAGGAGGTGAAGGTTGCATGCCGTTCTTCTTCTACGACCCGACGTTCGTCTGGCTGCTGCCGGCGCTCGCGCTGGCCCTCTACGCGCAGCTCAAAGTGAGCCGCACGTTCAACAGGTACGCGCAGGTGCCGTCCGCGCGGGGGATGACCGGCGCCGGGGTGGCCGCAGAGTTACTGCGCCGGCGCGGCATCCGGGACGTGAAGGTCGAGCCCGTGCAGGGCCCGATGGGCGGGGGGCTGTCGGACCACTATGACCCCCGCACGAAGACGCTGCGCCTCTCCGAGCAGGTCTACGGCGGCAGTTCTGTGGCGGCCATCGGCGTCGCCGCACACGAGGCCGGGCACGCGCTGCAGCACCAGGAGGGGTACGCGCTGCTGGCGCTGCGGTCGGCGATCGTGCCCGTCGCCCAGTTCGGCACTATGGCGGCGTGGATTCTCTTCCTCGTCGGACTGCTGCTCAGCCGGCCGCTCCTCATGGACCTGGGCATCCTGTTCTTCCTCGGGTACGTCCTGTTTTCACTGGTGACGCTGCCCGTGGAGTTCAACGCCAGCAGCCGCGCGGTGCAGGTCCTGCAGGGTGAGGGGTTCGTCCTGCCGCAGGAGGCGCAGGGCGTGCGCGCCGTCCTCAACGCCGCCGCGCTGACTTACGTGGCCGCCGCCTTCATGGCGGTGATGCAACTCGTCCGCCTGCTGGTGCTGCGGAACATGCGGGACGAGTGAGGCGAGACGTCGGGCAGTCTTCTCCGGGGCGCGCCGTCCGCGCGCCCTCTCGCCCCGACCCGCGCGAAGCGATCTTCACCATCCTGCACCGGGTGGAGTCCGGGCAGGCCTTTGCTAACGTCCTCCTGCACCGCGTCCTGGCGCGTGACCCGTACAGCGCCGCGGACCAGGCCCTGATCACCGAAGTCGTGTTCGGCACCCTGCGGCGGCAGGGTCGCCTGGACTACGGGCTGCAGGCCGCCGTGGCGCGGCCGCTGGCGTCCCTGCCGGCGGCGATCCGCGCCATTCTGCGCGCGGGACTCTACCAGATGTGGTTTCTCGACCGCGTCCCCGACGCGGTGGCCGTGCACGAGGCGGTGGAGGTGGCCAAACGGCACGGGCACCCGGGGACGGTCAAGCTGGTGAACGCCGTCCTCCGCCGGCTCGCGGCAGAAGGCGAGCCCGCCCCGCCGCCGGCGGACATCGACCCGGCCGGCCACCTGGCTGTGACGGAATCGCACCCCCGCTGGCTGGTGGAGCGCTGGATCGCCCGCTGGGGGTTGAACGAGACACGCGCGCTCTGCGCCGTGAACAACACCCCGCCGCCGTCCACCCTGCGTGTGAATACGCTGCGGACGCCCCCCGAGGCAGTGGCGGCCCGGCTGCGTGAGCGCGGGCTGACGGTGACCCAGGGCAAGGCGCCGGAGGCGCTGCGCGTGCGCGGGACGTTGGCCTTGCGACTCGATCTCTACAATGAAGGCCTGGTCACGATGCAAGACGAGGGCGCGATGGCCGTGGCCCACCTGCTGGCGCCGCAGCCCGGGGAGACGATCATGGATGCCACCGCCGGATCGGGCATGAAGGCCACCCATATGGCCGAGTTGATGCGGAATCACGGGCGGGTCGTCGCCCTGGACATCCAGCCGGCCAAACTGAAGTCCCTGTCCGCGCACTGTGCCCGCCTGGGCATCGACATTGTGGAGGCGCACCACCTGGACGCGCGCCAGGCGGGGGTCCGCTTCCGGGGGCAGATGGACCGCGTCCTGGTGGACGCACCCTGCACCGGGTTGGGGGTCATCCGCCGCCGGCCGGAGATCCGCTGGCGCGTCGCACTCCCGGTGCTGGAGACGATGGCGGCGCAGCAGCGGGAACTGCTGGCGGGCGCGGCCGGGGCCGTGCGGCCGGAGGGCGTGCTGGTCTACGCCGTCTGCTCCACCGAACCGGAGGAGGGGCCGGACGTGATCCGCGACGTCCTCCGCCGTTACCCCGCCTTTGCCCTGGAGGAGGAGCGGCTGCTGCTGCCACACCGCGACGAGACCGACGGATTCTATATGGTGCGGCTGCGCCGGGCGCCCGCCGGCCGCAGGGAAGGCCGCCGGCGCGGAGAAGCGAAAACGTCTGAATCGAGCCCGCGGTGAGCCGCGGGGTGGCTGTGCGATGATCCAACCCGGCACTCTGCTCAACGGCTACGAGATCGAGTCCACCATCAGCCAGGGCGGCATGGCCATGGTCTACCGCGCCCGCCGGGTGCGCGACGGGCAGATCGTCGCCCTGAAGGTCCTGCGCGAGCAGTACGCGGCGGACGCCGAATTCGTCGAACGCTTCCAGCGCGAGGCCCGTGCCGTCGCCTCCCTCACCCATGCCAACATGGTGCAGGTCTACGAGAGCGGCGAGGCCGCCGGCTGGCACTTCATCGCCATGGAGTTCGTGGAGGGGCAGGACCTCAAGCGATACATCCGCGAGCACGGGCCGCTGCGCGTCGCCGAGGCGGTGCGCATCGCGGTCGCGGTCTGTGAGGTCCTCGACTACGCGCACCGCCGCGGCATCATCCACCGGGACGTCAAGCCGCAGAACATCCTGCTGCGCCGCGACGGCACGGTGAAGGTCACCGACTTCGGCATCGCCCGTGCGCTATCCAGCGTGACCATTACGCAGACCGGCACGGTGCTGGGCTCGGTGCAATACCTCTCCCCGGAGCAGGCGCGCGGCCAGCCCGTGGGCAGAGCCGCGGACATCTACGCGCTGGGCGTCGTGCTCTTTGAGATGCTGACCGGGCAGCTCCCCTTCGAGGGCGACAGCCCGATCGCCATCGCCATGGCCCACGTCCACGACGTGCCGCCCGCGCCGCGCCGCCTCAATCCGGAGATTCCGCCGGCGCTGGAGGCGGTGATCTTGCGCGGCATGGCCAAGCAGCCGCAGCACCGCTACGCCTCCGCCGCCGACCTGGCCACCGACCTGCTGGGGCAGACCTCCTTCTGGAGCGAGGGTCCTGCGCGGCGGGAGGATGAGGCCACGCGGGTGGTCCGCCGCGGCGCCGTCGTCCTCGGTCGGCCCGCGCTGGCGCGGTCGCGCGCGCTCGTCCCGGCCCTCGCGCTGACGGTCCTGGTCCTGGTGGGGGGCGGCGCGTGGGGCGCGTGGCGCTCGGTCAGCGCCTACTTCACCGTGGCCGAGGTGGAGGTGCCGAAACTCGTCGGCCTGTCGCTCGCCGAGGCGCAGGGCACGGCGCAGCGCGCCGGCATCGACGTGGCCGTGGAGACGCGCGCCTACAGCGATGCCGTGCCCGTGGACGCCATCGCCTCCCAGGACCAGCCGCCCGGCAAGCGTGTGAAGGCGGGCCGGGTGATCAACGTCGTGGTCAGCCTGGGGCGGGAGATGATCGCCGTGCCGGACCTGGTGGGGCAGCCACTCCTGCAGAGCCGGCTGGTGGTGGAGGGCGCCCGGCTGCAGATCGGCCAGGTGAATGAACGGTTCGACGATACGGTGAAGCCCGGCCTGATCATCTCGCAGGATCCGCCGGCCGGCACGCGCATCCCCCGCGGGAGCGCCCTCACGCTGCTGGTCAGCCGGGGCCCGGAACTGGTGGAGATGCCGGTGCTGGTGGGGCGCCCCCTGGAGGAGGCGCGGCGGCGCCTGGAGGAGCTGGGCCTCATCGTGCGCCAGGTGCGCAGCGCGGTCAGCCCCGACCTGGAACCGGGGACGGTCGTCGATCAGTCGCCGGATCCGGGCCGGAGGGTCCGGCCTTCGGAGACGGAGGTGGTCCTCACGGTGAGCGTCCGTCCGGGCACGGAAGGGCGGCCGCCGGAGGCGCCGGTGGTGACCGTGGAGCGCCGCGCCACCCCCGCGCCCAGACCCACGCCCCGCGGCGGGGAGGACCGCGCCCGGGGGCAACTACGTACCGTCGTGCACGTCGTCGTCCCGGAAGGGGAGGCGGGGCAGCGGGTGCGCGTGGTCGTCATCGATGAGGCCGGCGTGCGCACCGTCTACGAGAAGCAGCACGATCCCGGCGACCAGGTCGACATTGTCGTCCTGAGCCGCGGCTACACCATCATCCAGGTCTACGTCGACAATACGCTGGTCCAGGAGATCCGCCCCTGAGCGATTCCATCCAGATCGCCGCCAGCATCCTGGGCGCCGACTTCGCGCATCTCGGTGAGCAGGTCGCCGCCGCGGAACGCGGTGGAGCGGACCTCATCCACGTGGACGTGATGGACGGCCGCTTCGTCCCGCCGATCACCATGGGCCCGGTGGTCATGCAGAGCCTGCGGCGCATCACGCGACTGCCCTTCGACGTCCACCTCATGGTGGTGGAGCCGGAACGGCAGGTGGATGCCTTCATCGACGCGGGTGCGGCGCGCGTCGCCGTGCACGCGGAGGCGGCGCGGCACCTGCACCGCCTGCTGGCGCACCTGCGCTCGCGGGGCGTCGCGCCGGTGATCGCCCTCAATCCGGCGACGCCGCCGGAGGCGGTGGCCTGGGCGCTCCTCGAAGCGGACGGCATCCTGGTGATGAGCGTGAACCCGGGGCATGCGGGACAGCAGTTCATCCCGGAGGCGCTGGAGAAGTTGCGCCGCCTTCGCGCGATGGCGCAGGAGGCGGGCCGGCCGATCACGCTGGCCGTGGACGGCGGCATCAACGAGACCACCGCCGGCCCCGCGGCCGCCGCCGGGGCCCGCATCCTGGTGGCCGCCTCCGCGGTGTTTGCCGGCGCGGGAGGCATCGAGGCGTCGATCGGCCGCCTGCGCCAGGCGGCGGCGCGCGCGCTGGCCTCATAGAACGAGCGCCGTGCCCGACGTCCTGCTGGTTACCAGTCCGGTCTTCCTCCGCCATCAGACTCCGCCGGACCATCCGGAGCGTCCGGAGCGCCTGACCGCCATTCTCGACGCGCTCCGGGAGAGCGGGCTCGCGGAGAGCGTCCGGCAAACCGAGGACGTCGCACCCGTGGCGCGCGATCTGCTGGCGGCGGTGCACCACCCCGAATACATCGATGAGGTCGCGCGCGTCGCCCGCCAGGGCGGAGGCTTCCTCGATCCGGACACCTTCGTCTCGCCACCGTCCTTCGACGTGGCGCTGGCCGCGGCGGGCGGCGCCGTGTACGCCGTGGACGAGGTGCTGGGCGGACGGGCGTCTGCCGCGTTCGCCCTGCTGCGGCCGCCGGGACACCACGCCCTCCCCGATCGGGGCATGGGGTTTTGTCTCTTCAACAACGCCGCCGTCGCGGCCACAGCCGCACGCGACCGGCACCGCCTGCGCCGCATCCTCATCCTCGACTGGGACGTGCACCACGGCAACGGGACGCAGACGATCTTCTACCGCGATCCGACGGTGTTCTACATCTCCACCCACCAGGAGAACTGGTATCCGGGGACCGGTCACTGGGACGAGGTCGGCGCGGGCGAAGGGGAGGGGTTCACGCTGAACATCCCGCTGCCGGCGGAAACCGGTGACGAAGGCTACCGCCTGATCTTCGAGGAGGTGGCCGTCCCGCTGGTCCAGGCGTATCGCCCCGAACTCCTGCTCGTCTCGGCCGGATACGACGCCCACTTCGCCGACCCGTTGAGCGGCATGCTGGTCACCGCCGCGGGGTTCCGCACGCTGGCCGACCTGGCGGTGGGGGCGGCCCGCCGCGTCGAATCGCGCTTCGCCGCGGTCCTGGAGGGCGGCTACGATCTGCCCGGCCTCTCCACGTCGGTCGTGGCCACCCTCGAGGTGCTGACCCAGCGCTCCGCCCGCCTGCCCTTCCCCGACCACCGGTTCGAAGAGACGCCCTATGCGGTCATCCGCGACCGCGTCCGCCGGGCCCGCAGCATCGCCCTCAATTACTGGCGCATTTGAGTGGCCAAAGCCCGCCTGCCGCGCCGTTCCTGACCATTCCCGCAGGAGAGGAAACGCCCTGGGGGCGGCGAATACCGTTAGCCGTCCCTGTTAGAGGTGTCAAAAGCGACCGGTGTCCGGCGGCGGGTCAGGGAGCCGTCGGCAGGCGAAAGGTCGGTGGACCGATGGCGGAGCAGTCTCGGCCGGATGAGGAGCAGCGGGAAGGCGTCAACCTGGCGGAGGCGATCACCACCCTGCAGGAACGGCAGATCGTCAAAGGCACCGTGGTGCGGGTGGACAACGAAGGAGTCCTGGTGGACGTGGGCGCCAAGTCGGAAGGCCTGATCCCGCCGAAGGAACTGGCGCGCCGCGGCGAGGGTACGGAGCAGCTCAACGTCGGCGACCGCATCGACGTGATGGTCATGAGCGTGGAGGGGGAGGAGGGGAGCATCCTCCTCAGCAAGAAGCGGGCCGACTTTCACCGGGCCTGGGAACGGATCATCGAAGCGCACCAGACCGGCAAGATCATCCACGCCATGGTCGTGGACAAGGTGAAGGGCGGCCTCGTCGTCGACCTGGGCGTGCGCGGCTTCGTGCCGGGGTCGCACGTAGACCTCAGCCAGGCCAAGGGGCGCCGCTTCGAGTGGTTCGTCGGGCAATCCCTGCCTCTGAAGGTCATCGAGGTGGACCGCCCCAAGGCCCGCGTCATCCTCTCCCACCGCCTCGCCGCGGAAGAAGAGCGGCAGCGCCGGAAGGAGTCGCTCTTCACCACGCTGGAAGAGGGGCAGGTCGTCGAGGGGACGGTGAAGCGCATCACCGACTTCGGCGCCTTCGTGGACCTGGGCGGCGTGGACGGCCTGCTGCCCATCAGCGAGATGGCCTGGATGTACATTAAGCACCCCTCCGAGGTCGTCCGCCGCAACCAGCGGCTACGCCTGATGGTGCTGCGCGTCGACCGGGAAGCGGGGAAGATCTCGCTCGGTCTGAAACAGTTGCTGGATGACCCCTGGCAGGAGGTACCGGATCGCTACAGCGTGGGCGACCTGGCGCGGGGCAAGATCGTGCGCCTGGTGCCCTCCGGCGCGTTCATGCGCCTGCGCGATCGGGAGATCGACGCCTTCATCCCCATCTCCGAACTGGCAGAGAAGCGGGTCGGGAAGGTGGAGGAGGTGGTGCAGCCCGGGCTGGCGGTGGAGGCGATCATCACCGAGATCCGCGCCGAGGAGCGGCGGATGATCGTCAGCCTGCGGCGGGCGGCGCGGGAGCGAGAGCGCAAACGGGTCCGCGAGTACATGCAGAGCCAGGAGGACGAGGGCCGCGTGACCATCGGCGACCTCGCTGGCGAACTGCTGCGCCAGGTCGTGGAGCGGCCGAAGGTGGAGACGGCAGAGACCTCTGACGAGTCCCCGGAGCCTGAATCCCCGGAGCCGCGGGGAGAGGTCCCGCGCGGCGACGAGGAGTAGCCGCGGCGGCCCGCGTTGCTGCCCCCTGTGGTGGATGGTAGAATGAGGCGGCCGCGGGGAGTGGCGCAGCTTGGTTAGCGCGCAGCGTTCGGGACGCTGAGGCCGGGGGTTCAAATCCCCCCTCCCCGACCAGCTGGAACGCAGATGGGACGCGGGTTTCCGCCCGCGTCCTTTGGTTTGGTGGCAGCTGGGTCGCAAACGTGGAGCCCCCCTCCCTGCACACCGCCGAACCGTGCCGGTTGGGGGTAGATTCTCAGGCTCCGGTCTAATCGGCGAGCCACGATTCGCCGACAAGGG
>LDXQ01000097.1 GCA_001443485.1 Candidatus Sysuimicrobiota bacterium CSP1-3 | reverse complement strand
CCGCTCCGGCCGCGGGAACAGGTGGAGTCGTCAGGAGCGCTGCGGCGGCGACAGCCGAGATCAGCCGCGACATGTCCCGGAAAACCTGCCCTGGCATCTCCAGACCACCCCCCGAACAGGTGGCCCCACTCTAGCGGGCTGGGTGCGCGCATGACATCCGGGGGAATACGGATGGCCGGAATCAGTCTGAGGGGTCTGTTGTAACTTCTGCGCTAGTCGCCGTGCCGGGCGCGCAGGCGCGGAGAGAGGCGCAGCATGAGCTGTACACGCTCCACCTCCCGCAGCCAGTCGATGGTGGCCTCGGCGAGGTGGTCGGGACCGGGCGGGGCCACGCCGGTGGGGCAGGCCGGGCCGAGCCGTTCGTGCGCCATCTTGCGGTAGACGGCGATGGTGCGCTCGCCGTAGCGGCCGCACTCCTGGAAGTCCTCGCTGAGAAAGACCACGACCGGGATGCGGCGGCCGGCGTTGAGCGCCAGCGCCTCCTGCACGGCGGCGTGGTCGTCTCGATCGAGAAAGCGGAGCCCGACCTGGGGAGAGGCTTCGGCCAGCCGCTGAAGGATGGGGCCCTGGAGGACGCAGTCGCCGCACCACGTGCCGGCCAGGCAGAGCAGGTGCATCTGCCGGACGAAGCCGCCGAGCAGCGTGCGCTGCTCGTCCGTCAACGCGACGCGTTCATACACCGCCTGCCAGCGTTCGCGGTGCGTGGGCGTGCCGTAGCGATCGAGGAAGGCGTGATAAGGGAGCGCCTGCGCGTGGAGGTGCTGCCAGTCCATGCCCTGGGTACCTGGGTATAATAGTGACAGGATGTCGGAGATAGCGCGACTGCTCATTGACCTGCAGCGGACGAGGGCGTCGGAGGACACCGTCGCCCTCGGTCTGCGCCTGAAGGATGACGCCTCGATCTTCGCCGTGCTCGTGGTGCGCGGCAACCAGGTCGTGGACGTTCTCGCCACCGGCGCCACACCGGAAGAGGCCTGCCGCGCGGCCCTGGACGGGTACGCCGCCGCAGCCGTGCGCTGATTCCCTGATGTCCCTCTCCGAACAGGAGGCCCGCCGCCGCCTCCAGTCGATGCTGGCCGCGGTCGCGCCCGACGTCGCGCTCGACGCCGCCGCCGTCCACTGGGTGGATGCCCCTTATCCCGGCATGAAGTACGGCCTGCGCCTCGGGCAGGCCAACGCCGTCCTTTTCTTGCCGGTGGCGGACATCGACGGCGAAGGATGGCCGGAGCGTCTGGCGGAGCGCCTGCGGCAGGCCCGCGAGTATCTGGAACACTTCCCCCTCGCCCGCACCGGACGCTGACGGCAGCGGAGCCTTCCGTGCTGGTGGAGGTCCTCCCCGTCGGTCCCCTGCAGGCCAACTGCTATTTGGTCGCGGATGACGCCACGCGCCGCGCGCTGATTATTGATCCCGGGGATGAGGCGGAGCAGATCCTCGCCCGCCTGCGCCGCCTCGACCTCATCCCCGAGGCGATCGTCGCCACCCACGGCCACTTCGATCACATCGGGGCCATCCGCGCCGTGCGCGAAACCACAGGAGTGCCGTTCCTTGCCCTCGAGGAGGAGCGCGAGATGCTGGAGGCGGCTCCCGGGCGCGCGCAGATCTTCGGCTTCTTTGTGGACCCGCCCCCGCCCGCCGACCGCTGGCTGCACGACGGCGACACGATCACCGCGGGCGGGCTGACGTTCCGCGTGGTCCACGCGCCCGGCCACAGTCCGGGGCACCTCATCCTGCTAGGTGCGACCGGGGCGTTTGTCGGTGACGTCATCTTCGCCGGCAGCGTCGGCCGCACCGACCTGCCCGGCGGGGACAGTGCCCAACTCTTCGCCTCGATCGCGCGGCACGTCCTGCCGCTACCGGATGAGACCGTGTTGTACCCTGGGCACGGGCCCATCACCTCGGTCGGCCGCGAACGGGCCACCAATCCCTTCGTCCTGATGCTCACCCGTCCCGGTCCGTCGTAGCGCAGTCGGCATGATCGCCGGGCGGGGTGTCGTCTTTCTCCACGGTGCGGCCGCGCGGCGCGAGGTCTGGCAGCCACAGGCGCTGGCGTTCCCGCAGGCGCAGACGCCCGACCTCCCCGGGCGGGAGGGCCGCGACCCACCGCAGACGGTGGCGGATCACGTCGCCGTGCTCCGCCCGGTGCTGGACGGGGCGCGGGTCCTGGTGGGCCACAGCCTGGGCGGCGCCATTGCCCTGCAGTACGCGCTGGCCGCGCCGGCTCACCTCGCCGGGCTGATTCTGTTAGGGACCGGCGCGCGGCTGGACACGGCGCAGGTGTGGCTGCGCCGCCTCGACGCCGGAGGGGACGCGCTGGCCGCCTTCGCGGAGCAGTCCTTCGCGCCGGGGGCTGGGGGACGCCTCACGCGGAAGAGTCTGGCCATGCTGCGCGCCCTGGATCCGGCGGTCGCGCGCGCGGACTTCGCCGCAGCGGCGGGATTCGACGTGCGGGATCGGCTGGGCGGCGTGCTGGTGCCGGCGCTGATCATCAGCGGGACGGAGGACCGGCTGGTCCCGCCACGGTACGCGGAGTTCCTGCACGCGCACCTGCCCCGCGCGACGCTGGTCTGGATCGAAGGCGCGGGGCATATGGCCATGCTGGAGCAGCCGCAGGCGGTGAACGTGGCGATCCGGAACTTTCTTGAGCAGGTGACGGAGCGATGACGGCGGAGGCGCGACGGGACCCGGTGATCGACCTCAATGTCGATGCGGGGGAGAGTTTTGGCGCCTACCGCATCGGGGTCGACGAGGAGATCGTGCCGCTGGTGACCTCGGTCAACGTCGCCTGCGGTCTGCACGGCGGTGACCCGCTGGTGATGCGGCGGACGGTGCGCCTGGCCGCATCCCACGGCGTGGCCGTGGGCGCGCATCCCGGCTATCCTGACCTGCAGGGCTTCGGCCGCCGCGTGATGGCGATCCCGCCGGAGGAGTTGGTGCAGATTCTCCTCTATCAGATCGGCGCGCTGGCCGCCATCGCCGCCGCGGAGGCGGTGGTCCTGCAGCACGTCAAACCGCACGGCGCGCTCTACAATGCGGCGGTGGCCGACGAGGCCGTCGGTGCTGCGGTGATCGAGGCGGTGGGATCGACCGGGTTGCCGCTGATGGCGCTCGGCGGATCACGGTGGGCGGAGCGGGCGCGCCGGGCGGGGCTGCGCGTGGCCGAGGAGGCGTTCATCGACCGTGGCTACCGGCCGGACGGGACGTTGGTTCCGCGTGGGCAGCCCGGGTCGCTCGTCACCGATCCGCGCGCCGCCGCGGAGCGGGCGGTCCGTCTGGTCACCACAGGGACGGTCCTGGCAGTGTCCGGTGAGACAGTGCAGGTGCGCGCCCACACGCTGTGCATCCACAGCGACACCCCCGGCGCCGCCGCGATCGCCAAGGTCGCGCGCGAGGCGCTGACGGCAGCGGGAGTGCGTGTCGCTCCGCTGCGCGACTGGTTCTTGTAGAGCGGACGAGGGGGGTCGCAGCCGGAGGGGTCCCCGTGTCGTTCCGGGGGGCGGCTGCGACCCCCCTCGTCCGGTATAATAAGAAGGCTTTTCGCACGAAAACGATCCACCCTCAGTCCCGATGATCAGTCAACGCCTCCGTTCGTACATCTTCGGGCACCGCTGGGAGTACCTGAAAGGGTTCGCCCTCGGCGTCGTCGCCACCGGTGTCGCCCTGATTGCGCCTTCGGTCCTGCGGCGCGCCGTGGACGGCATCCGCGGGGGCATCTCCCCGCAGGCGCTCCTGGGCCTGGCCGCCACCTACGTCGCCCTGGCGCTGGCGGCCGCGACCATCCGCTTCTTCTGGCGGACGAACGTCATCGGCGCCTCCCGCCGCATCGAGTACGAGATGCGCAACGACTACTTCGCCCACCTGCAGCGCCTCCATCTGGGCTTCTTCCAGCACACCCGCACGGGCGATCTGATGGCGCGGGCGATCAACGACCTGAACGCGGTGCAGCGGTTGGCCGGGCCGGGCATCATGTACGCCATCAACACGCCGGTGATGCTCCTGCTCGTCGGCGGCTGGATGATCCGGCTGGACGCGCGGCTGGCCCTCTGGGTGGGCGCGATCATGCCGCTGATCGCCGTGACGTTCTTCCTACTCGGCCGGCAGATCCACCGCCGCTACGAACAGGTACAGGAACAGTTCAGCACCATCTCCGCCCGGGCGCAGGAGAACTTCTCTGGGATCCGGGTGGTCAAGGCGTTCGCCCAGGAACCCCACGAGATCGGCGACTTCGCCCGGCTGGGCCGGGAGTTCATCCGCCGTAACCTGCGGCTGATCGTGGTGCAGGGCGCGCTCTGGCCCTCCATGACCCTGGTCCTGGGCATCGCCTCGGCGATCCTCCTCTGGCAGGGCGGCCTGGCCGTGGTGCAGGGGCGGATCACCGTCGGCACGCTGGTCCAGTTCTACGCCTACCTGGGTCAGCTGGCCTGGCCGATGATCGCCCTGGGATGGGTGACCAACCTGATCCAGCAGGGCATGGCCTCGATGGGCCGGCTGGACGAGATCTTCAACACCCGCCCGGCCATCGCCGACCACCCCGACCCGCATCGGGTGCGGGCGATCCGCGGCGAGATCGAGTTTCGCGCCGTCACCTTCACCTACAACGGGAAACCGGTGCTGCACCACATCAACCTGATGATCCCGGCGGGCAGCACCGTGGCCGTGGTCGGGCCGACCGGCAGTGGGAAGAGCACGCTGGTCAGCCTGATCGCCCGCCTCTTCGATCCCACCGCCGGCGAGGTGCTGATCGACGGCATCGACACGCGCCGCCTGCCGCTGGAAGACCTGCGCCGCGCTATCGGCTTCGTGCCGCAGGAGCCCTTCCTCTTCTCGGACACGATCGAGGAGAACCTGGGGTTCGGCGTCGAGTCGGGGGACGGCCACCGCGTCGGAGAGGCGGCGGAGGTGGCGCAGTTGGCGGCGGACATTCAAGACTTCCCCCACGGGTACGGCACGATTGTCGGGGAGCGCGGCGTCACCCTCTCCGGCGGCCAGAAGCAGCGGGCGACGCTGGCCCGGGCCCTGGCCCGCGACCCGGCGATCCTCATCCTGGATGACGCGCTCTCCAGCGTGGACACGCATACGGAGGCGCAGATCCTGGAGCGGCTGCGCGGCGTGCTGGCCACGCGCACGAGCATTCTGATCTCGCACCGCATCTCCACGGTGCGGCACGCCGACCAGATCGTGGTGTTGGACGAGGGGCGCATCGTGGAGCGAGGGACGCACGACGAGCTGCTGGCGCGGGACGGTCTGTACGCCGACCTCTACCGCAAGCAACTACTGCAGGAAGAGCTGGAAGCGGAGCAATAGGGCGTGGCGGTGCACTTCCAAGAAGACGAGATCCTGGGGAAGGCGTACGACGCCCGTCTGATGCGGCGCCTCCTGGGTTACGTGCGCCCCTACATCGGGCTGGTGGCGCTCTCGGTCGTCCTCTTGCTGCTTTCCTCCTCCGCCTCGCTCACCGGGCCGTATCTCGTGCGCATCGGCATCGACCGCTACATCACCCCGGGGCAGCTGCGCGGCCTGGGCGCGCTGACGGCCATTTATCTGGCCATCCTGGCGGCGGGTTTCATCTTCCGCTACCTGCAGAGCTACCTGATGCAGCTGGTCGGGCAGCGGGCGATGTACGACCTGCGCCTGGCGCTCTTCGCCCACCTGCAGCGCCTCTCCGTACGCTTCTACACGCACACGCCGGTGGGCCGGCTGATCACGCGCATCACCAACGACATCGACGCCCTGAACGAGATGATCACGCAGGGCGTGGTCGGCATCTTCGGCGACCTGATCATGCTCGTGGGCATCCTCGGCGTCATGCTCTGGATGGAGTGGCGGCTGGCGCTGATCACCTTCACGGTGATGCCGCTGATTCTGTACGTGACCGCCCTCTTTCGGGTGCGGTCGCGGGAGATCTACCGGGCGGTGCGCACCCGTTTGGCCCGCATCAACGCCTACCTGAACGAGAACATCACCGGGATGCCCATCGTGCAGCTGTTCAACCGGGAGCGGCGGAACTTCGAACAGTTCGACGCGTTGAACCGGGAGCTGCTGGGGTGGCACCTGCGGGGGCTGCGGGCCTTCGCCATGTTCCACCCCTCGGTGGGCGTGATCAGCGCCCTGGCCATCGCCTTCATCCTGGTCTTCGGCGGCGGCGTCTTCCGCGCGTCGGTGACCATCGGGCTCCTCGTGGCCTTCATCCAGTACGCGCAGCGGTTCTTCGAGCCGATCGAAGAACTGGCGGAGAAATACAATATCCTCCAGGCGGCGATGGCCTCCTCGGAGCGCCTCTTCCGCCTGCTCGATGAGCTGGTGGAGGTAGAAGACCCGGTCGAGTCCGTGCCGCTGGAGCGCGTGCGCGGCGAGATCGAGTTCCGCAACGTCTGGTTCGCCTATGAGGACACCGACGACGGCACGCCCGACTGGGTCCTGAAGGACGTCTCCTTCCGCATCCGGCCGGGAGAGAGCGTGGCCTTCGTCGGCCACACCGGCGCGGGGAAGTCCTCGATCATCAATCTGATCTGCCGCTTCCACGACCCGCAGCGGGGACAGGTGCTCGTGGACGGGGTGGACGTGCGCCGCTACGCGCAGCGCGACCTGCGCCGGCACATCGGCCTGGTGCTGCAGGACGTCTTCCTCTTTTCCGGGACCATCGAGTCCAACATCCGGCTGGGGAACGCCGAGATCAGCGACGAAGAGGTCCGGCGGGCAGCGGAGTTTGTCAACGCGCACCGCTTCATCGACCGGCTGGGCCGGGGCTACAGGACCGAGGTGAAGGAGCGCGGGGCGACGCTCTCGGTGGGGCAGAAGCAGCTGATCGCGTTTGCCCGGGCGATCGCTCATAACCCGGAGATCCTGCTCGTCCTGGACGAGGCGACGAGCAGCGTGGACGTGGAGACGGAGATCCTGATCCAGGACGCCCTGCGGAAGGTACTGCGCGACCGGACCTCGATCATCATCGCGCACCGCCTCTCCACGATCCAGCACGTGAACCGCATCATCGTGCTGCACAAGGGGCATATCGTGGAGGAGGGACGGCACCAGGAGCTGCTGACCCGCGGTGGCATCTACACGAAGCTCTACCAGCTGCAGTACCGCGACCAGGAAGTGCGCATCCCGCGGATGACGCGCGGCGAGGGCTAGCCGGGTGATGGATGACCCCATGCTCGTCGAGGCGAGGCGGGCGGTGCTGGAGGCCCTGGAGCAGCGACGCGGCCTGATCGCCTTCTCCAAGATCGAGGCGCTGGAGATGGACCGCCTGGCCCGACAATACGAACTGGCCGCCCTGGAGCGTCTGCGGGGTGAACTGGACCGGTTGCCGCCGAAGGGACTGGCCATGAGCCTGCGCAACTTACTGGAACGGATGGACGATCAGCTCAAGGACCTGGAGGCGCAGACCGGTATCGCGGAGTCCTCGCGCCGGCTGGCGCGGGACGACATCACCTGGCGCGCCTTCGAGGACGTGGCCGCGCTGCTGGGGATCGAACCCTGATGGATGCATCCCGAGGGCACGGTCATGCCAAGATGGCGCTGCACGTGGGGCGGCGGATGCCGCGCGTAGATGGCAAGGAGAAGGTGACAGCGGCCGCTCGCTACACCGAAGACCTGCGCCTGCCCGGGCTGCTGCACGCCCGCCTCCTCCTCTCGCCGCACCCGCACGCGCGCATCGTGCGGGTGGCGAAGGAAGCGGCGCTGGCGGTGGAGGGCGTCGTGGCCGTGCTGCTGGCCGAGGATCTGCCAATCGCCGAAGACGCGACGCGGGAAGAGCACCTGCTCCTCGCTTCCGGCGAGGCCCGCTTCACCGGGCACCCCGTGGCGGCGGTCCTGGCGGA
>LDXQ01000096.1 GCA_001443485.1 Candidatus Sysuimicrobiota bacterium CSP1-3 | reverse complement strand
TATGCTCTGGCTGAGGGAGTTGCGGTAGATCCCCGGGAGGCAACGTGACCCGAGCCCGCGTGCTGGCCTTTATCCTCGCCGGCGGTAAAGGCGAGCGGCTCTTCCCGCTTACCCGCGACCGCAGCAAGCCCGCGGTGCCCTTCGGCGGCAAGTACCGCATCGTGGACTTCGTCCTCAGCAACTTCGTGAACTCGGGGATCTACGCCCTGTACGTCCTCGTCCAGTACAAGGCCCAGTCGCTGATCGAACACCTGCGCCACGGCTGGCGACTGGGGGCGCTGCCGGACCACTTCGTCATCACCGTGCCGCCGCAGATGCGCCGCAGCGAGCTCTGGTATCAGGGTACCGCGGACGCCGTCTACCAGAACCTGAACCTCCTCCGCGATTTCCACCCGGACATCGTGGCCATCTTCGGCGCGGACCACATCTACCGCATGGACGTCGGGCAGATGCTGTCCTTCCACCTGGAGCGCGAGGCCGGCGTCACGGTGGCGGCGCTGCCGGTGCCGATCGACCGCGCCGCGGGCTTTGGGATCATCGAGGTGGACCGCGACAACCGCATCGTCGGTTTTGCGGAGAAACCGCCCCGCCCCGTGCCCATGCCCGGCGACCCCACGCGCGCTCTCTCCTCCATGGGCAATTACCTGTTCACCCGGGAGGCGCTAGTGGAGGCGTTGCTGGACGACGCACAGCGCAGCACCGACCACGACTTCGGACGGACAATCATCCCGGAACTCGTGCCCCGGTCGAAGGTCTTCGCCTATCCGTTCACGGAGAACAATGTCGCCGGCGTGCACCCCTACGAGGAAGAGGGCTACTGGCGGGATGTGGGCTCCATCGCCGCTTACTGGGACGCCAACATGGACCTGCTGGGGCCGCAGCCCCGGCTGAACCTGGACAATCCCCGCTGGCCGATTCTCACCGGCGCCTACCCCGGCCCTTCCGCGCGCATCATCGGCGGTGAGATCGAAGACGTGCTGATCGGAGAGGGCTCACACGTAGAGCAGGCCATAGTGCGGCGGTCGATCCTGGGCCGGAACGTGCGGGTGGAGCCCGGCGCGGTGATCGAGGACTCGCTGGTGATGGATCACACGGTGGTGCAGCAAGGCGCGCGCCTGCGGCGCGTGATCGCCGACCGGTACAACATCATCGAGAGCGGCCTGACCATCGGCTACGATCCCGCGCAGGACGCGCGCCGCTTCACGGTCGATCCCTCGGGCATCGTCGTGCTGGCCCGCGGGCCCACCAAATACTAGCACCCCCAGAAAGGCTACTTCACGTTCTCCGCGACGACCTTGAGCAGGGCCTGAACGCCCCTGGCCGCCAGTCGCGCCGTGGTGAGGTCGCTGCTCTTCACCCCGCTCACGGCGAGCTCGTCGGCGTGCTGCACCAGCGGCATGACGGCTGCGCTCCCCGAGGCGCCCCTCAGGTCTGTGAGGATCCCGCTGCCCTGTCCCTCGCAGACGTTCCCCCAAGACGCGTTGAAGTTCTTGCCGCCCTTCCCCTCGATGCAGTTGAGGGCGTGGCCCAGGTGCTGCTGCACGTAGGCCATGCTGGTGCCGTTGGCAGCGAATCCCGAGTGGGTGACCGCCGTATTGAGCTGGGTCTTCACGTCGGCCGCGGCCGCCGCCGGCTGCTGCGCGTGGTACGGCGCGTAGGCCGCCGCCGCGAACCCCAGAACCAGCACCCCGGCCGCGATGACTCCGGCAATCATGCGAACCATGCTCTCACCTCCTCCCTCGCTGATATCCTACCCGCGTCACAGCGGTGTAACAGCGAGCCCTGGACGACTCTCCCGCTGGGCCACGGGAATCATGAACTTGTGCGCGGTATGCGTCTTCGAGAACGCCACCACCTTTACGTCCACGAGCCCCGCCGGTTTCCCTGCGGCCAGGACGTCGGCCTCGCGAACCGCGCCCCGACCCTTGGGTGCCACGACCCAGATCGCCCCGTTGGGTTTCAGCCGGGAGCGGAGCGCGCGCAGCCGCCGCAGCGCGTGCTTCCGCTCGGCCAGCAGGAAGATGAGATCGGACGCCGCACGAGGCGGGCCCACGGCCATGTCCGTTGTGCGCTCCCGTAACTGCCGCCGGAAGGCCGCATCGGTCACGCCGAGCACGGCGACACGTCCGCCCGGCTTCACCCCCAACTTATCTACGAGGCTCTTGGGCGCGTGGATCCGCTCGACCCACCGTTCGGCCAGCGGTCCCAACCGGAAGGTGGCGGTGCCGCCAGAGAATGTCACGCGCAGCGCGCCCCGGGCCGCCGCGACGGAGGCGATCTCCTTGAACGGGATGACCAACCGCAGGTCGCCGCGGAAGATCAGCGCA
Organism: Candidatus Sysuimicrobiota bacterium CSP1-3; assembly: GCA_001443485.1. GTDB lineage: Bacteria > Sysuimicrobiota > Sysuimicrobiia > Sysuimicrobiales > Humicultoraceae > Humicultor. Next base: position 5,499 of record LDXQ01000096.1, on the reverse strand, counting down.
TTGTGTTCCAGTCCTGACCCATTGCTCCTCCTCCTGGACGTCACGGCCGCTCGACTGCTGTCCTCGTGATGCTAGGATAGGCGAAAGGAGGGAACCGGGTGACCTTTCAGATGCCCGCCGTGGCGGGCCTGACCGGCTTGGCTTTGCGCGTCCGTGACCGGGACGCAGCACTGCGCTTCTACCGGGACGCGCTCGGCCTGCAGGTCGAAGCGGAGGACAACACTCTTTACTTCCGCCCTGAGGGTGGCGTCTTCACCCTTACATTGGAGGTGGATCCTGCAGCACCGCGCCGCCCCCCGCGTTCAGTCGGCCTCTATCACTTCGCCCTCCTCCTTCCCGACCGTTCCGCGCTGGCGGCGATCCTGCGGCGCCTTCTGGAATCCGGCTGGCCGCTGGATGGCGCGGGCGACCACGGCGTCTCCGAGGCCCTCTACCTGCGCGACCCAGAGGGGAACGGCATTGAACTCGCCCGGGACCGTCCCCGAGAAGAGTGGCCGCGGGCGCGTGAGGGCGTTGCCATGGTGACCGAGCCGGTGGACATCAAAGGCCTGCTCGCCACCGCCCCGACCACCGCGCCACTGCACCCGGCCACGACCCTGGGGCACATGCATCTCAGCGTGAACGACCTCGAGAGCGGGGAAACATTCTACGCCGGCTCGCTGGGTCTGAACGTGACGCAGCGCAGTTTTCCGGGCGCGCTCTTTCTCGCGGCCGGAGATTACCACCATCATCTCGGCCTGAACACCTGGGGATCGCGCCGCCCCGTTCCGCCCGGTGCGACGGGCCTGCTGCGCTATGGCTGGCGCATCCCCGCCGCCGCGCTCCCTATGCTGGAACAGCACCTGACGGCGCGCGGCGTGTTCTTCGAAAAGACCAACGGCGCCCTAACCGCCACCGACCCCTTCGGGATTGCCGTTGACCTGGCCGGCGGGTAGTCTCCCGCCGCGCCGCTACCAGTCGATCTCCAGCGAGTTGCGCGCCCGATATCGATCCACCTCGGGCGATTTCGTGTGGAGGATCTTCTCGATCACATCAAACGCGTCATCCACGTCTTTGTCCGTGCGCCCCTTGACAGCCACGAAGAGCCCGTACGCGGGACCGCTGGGTGTCCTGATCTGCACCTGATCGACGACGTCGATCCGCCTAATCGTCCATCCGGCTCCCGACCACTGCCGGGCGCGGGCCAGGCTCACGAGTCTGCTGATAGCGTCCCCCGGCGTACCCTCGGCGCGGATCAACGCCCATCCGCGGGCTTCCTTGTCCGGCGCCGTGTAGCCCCGCAGCACCTTCTCCCACTCAGCTTCCATCTCCACCCTCCTCCTTCACGTTGAGCCTCCCGGCCAGTTGCTCCGTCACCTCGACCAGCGGCGGCGCCTCCAGTCGCCGGTAGATCGCCAAGCTCTCTTCCATCAGTCGCCGCGCCTCCTCGCGGCGCCCCATCCCCGCCGCCGTACGGGCCAGTTCCACCAGCGTCCGAGCGTACTCGCCGCTGCCCCGCCGCGGCGCCATCAGGGAGCGGCTCTCTTCCAGCAGCGCGGCGGCACGCTTGGCCGTACCCCGTTCGCGGGCGATCCTCCCCAGCACGCGCAGCGCGCCCGGCGTCTCGATCGACCCGCCGCCCCGCTCCAGACGCTTCACGGCGCGCGCATGGGTGCGCGCCGCCGGGTAATCCTCCAGCCCCAGGTACGCTTCGGCCAGCAGCCGGTGGATCTTCGGCAGGTTGCGGGCGATGCCGGCCCGCTCGTCCTGCGCTTTGGCCTTCTCCAGGTGTTCGACGGCCGCCGCCCACTCTCCGCGCGCCAGGGCAACCAGGGCCCGTCCGCGCAGGGCTGCCGCGTGCCAGCGCGGTCCCAGCCGCCGTCGCTGCACCAGGTCTTGCACCGCGTGGATGATCTCCGCGGCCTCGTCGACGCGTCCCTGTTCCACGTAGATCTGCGCCAGTGTGGTCTGCGCCAGAATCAGCGGCACGTCCAGGCGCAGCCGCCCGCTCAGTTCGACGGCTTCGCCGGCCTGCCGGAGAGCCTCGCCGAGATCCCCTTTGTAGAGCAACACGTTAGCCAGGTCGATGCGCGAGCGGCTGATGGCCAGGGGGTCGTTATCCTCCAGGGCCTGGGTCAGGGTCTCCTCCGCGTAGCGCACCGATTGCGCAAGATCCCCCGCGTAGAAGTGGATACTGAAGAGAATGCGCCGCACCTCCCGCAGTTGCGTCCGCAACGCGTGCGCTTCCGCCAGCGTCAGGGCCCGACCCGCGTGATCCAGGGCGCCGGCATAGTCACGCTTCATCTCCAGGACGTGGGCCAGGTCACGGTGCGCACCGGCCCGCTCTTGAGGATCGCCGTTGGCCTCCAGCAGCCGCAGCGCCCGCTCCAGGTGCCGCCGCGCCTGCCGCAAGTCGCCCTGCAGGCTGCGCAGCCGCCCCAGACCCCGGTCGATCTGCGCCTGGGCCTGTGGCGCACGGTATCGGGTGAGCAATGCCGACAGGTGGCGTTCCGCATCGTCGTATTGCCCCAGGAAGACCAGCGCCTCCCCCCGCGCCAGTTGGGCGCGAAAGAGCAGCGCCGGGTCCGCCGCGGCGTCGGGCCGCTCCGCAGCAATGGTCAGGGCGATGTCATACTGGTCCAGCGCGTCCCGCATCCCCCCCAGGAACAACGCGGCGTCCCCCGCCCGCACCGCATACTGGAACGCCTTGTCCCAGACCTCTGCCTGGCGATAGTGATGCCCGAGCAGCGCCAGCGTTCCGCTGCCGCCGGCCTCCTCCTCCAGGGTCCTGGCCAGCCGTAGGTGAAGTCCGCGTCGCTCCTTGCGGAGCAGGGTCTGGTAGGCGGCCTCCTGCAAAAGCACGTGCTTGAAAGCGAATGAGGGTTCCGGGATCCGCTGAACCTCGCGCAGGAAGTCCCTGCGCTGCAGTTCGGACAGGTGCGCCTGGAGATCTCCATTGATCTCAACGACCACCTGGAGGAGACGCAGCGGGAAGGTCCGGCCGATCACCGACGCTGCCTGCAGGACCCGGCGCGTCGGCTGTGGGAGGGCGTCCAGACGGGCCTGGAGGACCCCCTGCAGCGTGTCCGGGACGCGCGCCACGCCGGCCACGCCACTTTGCTGCGGCAGTGAGCGAACTACCTCCTCGACGTAGAGCGGGTTGCCTTCTGCCCGCCGCGCTACGGAAACCTTCAGATCGACCGGCAGCGTAAGCCGCTCCAGAAGGACGGCGGCCAGTCGCTCGGTCTCGTCCGGGGAGAGCGGGCCGAGGCGGATTTCCTGATACCGGTGCGGGTAGTCGCGTTCCCCGATCACCCGGAGGTCCCACGCCAGGGAGCGGCGCTCCGGTCGAAAGGCACAGAGTAGCATCAGGGGCACGCGGTCCGTGAGGTCAAGGAGCCGAGTGAGGATGGACGCGGAGGCGGCATCCACCCAGTGCAAATCCTCGACCAGCAACACAGTCGGGCTCTCCGCCGCCCGTTCCCAGAACGCCGTCACCGCACGCAGCAGGTCGCTGCGGACATCCTCGGGGCCCAATCCGCGCGTCCGCTCAGCGAAGGCGGTGGTGTCCAGCCCGAGGAGATGCTCCAGCGCCGGTTGGACCTCTTCCACTGCGGTAGGGAAGAGACGCTGCAGCGCCGCGGCGAGCTGCTGCCGCGCATTTCCCGGCGGGTCGAGTTCGCCGATTTCCAGGTAGACCCGCAGGAGTTCCAGGACGACGCCGTGGCTGATGCTCTGGGTGAATTCGTGGCAGCGCCCGACGAGGAACCGGACGCCGGGACCGAGGCGGTCCCGGAGTTCCGCGGCGAGCCGGGACTTGCCGAGCCCGGCCTCCCCGATGAGAAAGACGATCCCTCCCTGCCCCGAGCGGAGTCGCTCCCCGGCGGTCAGCAGGTCGGCAAGTTCCCGCTCCCGGTTCACCAGCGGCGCAGTGAGCCCGGCGCCCGCGGGCTGCGTCCCGGGAAGAAGCCGGCGTAGGAGCGCCGCGCGCTGCATCTCCAGGAAGCCCTTCAGCTCGAGCGGGCCAAGCAGTTCTCCTTCTACTAGTGTGGCGACGAGCGCATGCGTCCGCTCGCTCAGGACGATCCCATTGGGCGGGGCGGCGCGCTGGAGACGCTCCGCGAGTGTGGTCAGATCCCCTACCACCAGCCGGTCCTCTCCCGCCTCGGCGGGAGTCACGGCCTCTCCAGTGGCGATACCGATGCGCAGCCCTAGCGGGACGCCGAGTTCCTGCGTGAAGGTGGGGTTCAGGCGCTCAAGGGCTTCCCGCATCTCCACCGCCGCCCGCACCGCCCGAGCGGCATCATCTTCGTGTGCCCGGGGGACGCCGAAGACGGCGAAGATGGCGTCTCCAATGAACTTTTCGACGGTCCCCCCGTACCGCTGAATCGGCTGGACCATAGCCGCGAAATACTGCTGCAGGAGGGCTCGCCAGTCTTCGGGATCGAGGCGGGTAACCAGCTCGGTGTGGCCGACGAGGTCGGCGTAAAGCACGGTCACCAGCCTGCGCTCGGCGTCCACGGGGGCCATCACAAGGGACACCTCTTTGACGCGCCCAGGGTCACACACCCTTCGGCCGGGCAGAGAAGGGTTCCTGCCCCCGGGTGGCAAACCCACCTCCAATCATGCTACAGACGGCAGCGGCCTTCGTCTTCCGCCTGGCCCCCTCTCTCAAGCGAAACCTCTGGCGAAGCTGGTACCAGGATCTGGCGCGCCGGTTCGACTTCGGGGATTGGGTCTTCATGAACTACGGCTTCGCCGCGGCCGGGTCAGCGGCGCGGCCGCGGCACCTGGACCCGGAGGACGAACAAGACCGCTACTGCATCCAGCTCTACGACCACGTGCTGGGCGACACGGACCTGCGTGAACTGGACGTCCTGGAGGTCGGGTGCGGCCGCGGAGGTGGGGCTTCGTTCATCTCTCGCTATCGCCGCCCGCGGTCCATGACCGGCGTCGATCTGTCGTCGGCCAACATCGCCTTTTGCCGCCGCCGACACACTCTCGCAGAACTGAGGTTCATGCCCGGCGACGCGGAGTCCCTCCCATTCGCCGACAACGCCTTTGACGCGGTCGTGAACGTGGAGTCCTCCCACTGCTACCCATCGATGGCGCGGTTTCTGGCCGAAGTGCGGCGGGTCCTGCGTCCCCACGGGTACTTCTTCTTCGCGGACCTCCGGGGGACAGGAGACGTCGCCACGCTGAGGCAAGAACTCGAGGCATCCGGCCTGACCTGGCAACGCGAGGAGTCCATCACCTGGAACGTGCTGGAGGCGCTGCGACTCGACAGCCAGCGGAAGCGCGCGCTGATCAGGGAGCGCCTGCCCTGGCTGTGGCGGGGCGTACTGCGGGCGTTTGCGGGAATCCAGGGGACGTCGATCTACGAGTCCTTCCGACTGCGACACGCCGAGTATCTGTGCTGCGTCCTGCGGAAGGCCTCCGCTCCGGTGTAGCTGGGGCGCGCTGCTACCGCGTAATCGGGAGCCGCGCCTGGTGCATCAGGTTGTCCTGGTCGTCCCGCCA
>LDXQ01000095.1 GCA_001443485.1 Candidatus Sysuimicrobiota bacterium CSP1-3 | reverse complement strand
ACTGGTATGTCGCCGGGATCCCTTCCCAAAGACGAGAGGGGGAGGGCGTCCCTGCGGCGAGCGCCGTTGTGTTGGAACAACAGTCCGGGCACGGTGGGAGGTGAGCGGGATGGAAGCGTTGCGCCGAGCCATCATTACGGGCGGGTCAGGGTTCCTGGGTAGCCATCTGTGCGACCGGTTGCTCGAGCGGGGGTGCGAGGTGCTGTGCATGGACAATCTGCTGACCGGCGCCGAGCGCAACATTGTTCACCTACTCGGGCACCCACGGTTCCGCTTCATCAAGTACGACGTGTGCGAGTACATCTATGTCGAGGGCCCGGTGGACGCCGTTCTGCACTTCGCCTCGCCCGCCAGCCCCAAGGACTATCTGGAATACCCGATCCACACCCTGAAGGTTGGGGCCTTCGGTACGCACAAGGCCCTGGGGCTGGCCCGCGCTAAGGGCGCCCGGTTCCTGCTGGCCAGCACCTCTGAGGTCTACGGCGATCCCCTGGTGAATCCCCAGCCGGAAACCTACTGGGGGAACGTCAATCCCATCAGCCCCCGGGGCGTCTATGACGAAGCCAAACGCTTCGCCGAGGCCATGACGATGGCCTACCACCGCTACCACGGTCTCGACACGCGCATCGTGCGGATCTTCAACACCTACGGTCCGCGCATGCGGCCCGGCGACGGGCGCGTCGTCTCTAACTTCATCGTCCAGGCTCTGCGGGGTGAGCCGCTCACGGTTTATGGCGACGGCACCCAGACCCGCAGCTTCTGCTACGTCGAGGACATGGTCGACGGGCTCCTGACGGTGCTGTTCCACCCATCCGACCGCTCGGTGGAGCAGCGGACCGACCGCGCCTTTCTGTTCCGTAACGGCGACGGTGAGGACTCCATCCATCACCCGATCAACCTGGGGAACCCCGAGGAGCGCAGCGTGCTCGAGATCGCGCAGATCGTGCTGCAGGTCGCCGGCAACGAGGGCTGCCTGCAGTTTCATTCTCTGCCGGTCGACGATCCACGCGTGCGCCGGCCGGACATCTCCCGGGCCGTCCGCCTTCTGGACTGGAGGCCCAGGATTTCCATTGAGGAAGGCATAGGGCGCACAGTCGAGTACTTCCGGAAGACCCTCTTCGCTCACCGGCGAACGCAGGCGCCGGAGGAAGCCAGAACGATCCCCGCCTCCTGATCCGCCGGGGCCGGCGGCCTAGTGGCCTGTTGACACCCGTGCTATAATCCCTTCACAACTTCAGACGGACGGCCGATGACCGGGAAGAGTACCGGCCGGTGAGGGTGCCCGCAAGGGCCATCTGAAGGCGCGCCAGGCGCCGGAGGGTGCGAGCGAGCCGCGCAGCGGTGGGAGCGCGGTACCTGAACCGACGCGAATGGACCCGCGAGGCGTGACGTGTTGAGAGCCGGGTGAATCACCCGGAAGCCAGGTGGTACCGCGGGAGGTATGTGCTCTCGTCCTCGGGACGGGAGCCTTTTTGTTTTCCGAGGGGAGATCGCCGTGATCGTGGTCATGGAACCGGGCGCCACGCAAGCCCAACTGGAGGCCGTCGTGCAGAAGATCCGGGACGCGGGGCTGAACACGCACCTCTCCGTGGGCACGGAGCGCACCCTCATCGGCGTCGTCGGGGACAGTCACACCAAGGAACTGCTGCGCGACACCCTGGAGGCCACCCCCGGCGTGGAGAAGGTCGTGCGCATCCTCCAGCCCTTCAAGCTGGTGAGCCGGGAGTTCCGGCCGTCGGGCACCGTGGTCCGCGTGGGCGGGGCGGCGTTCGGCGACACCGCGGTGGCGGTGGTGGCGGGTCCCTGTTCCGTGGAGAGCCGGGAGCAGATTCTGCAGACCGCCGAGGCGGTGAAGGCCGCCGGGGCGACACTGCTGCGCGGCGGGGCGTTTAAGCCGCGCACCTCTCCCTACTCCTTCCAGGGCCTCGAGGAGGAGGGTCTGAAACTGCTGGTAGAGGCGCGGCAGCGGACGGGGCTGCCGGTCGTCACCGAGGCGATGGACGCGCACCAACTGCGGATGGTCGCCGAGTACGCGGACATGATCCAGATCGGGGCGCGCAACATGCAGAACTACCCGCTGCTGCGGGAGGCGGGCCGGTCGGGGAAGCCGGTGCTGCTGAAGCGCGGCGCGGCCGCCACTATCGAAGAACTACTGTTGGCCGCCGAGTACGTCATGAACGAAGGCAACTACGAGGTCGTCCTCTGCGAGCGCGGCATCCGGGGGTTCGGGAACTATACCCGCTACACACTCGACCTCTCGGCGGTGCCCGTGTTGAAGCACCTGACGCACCTGCCGGTGATTGTCGATCCCAGCCACGCCACCGGGAAGTGGCGCTACGTCGAGGCGCTGGCGCTGGCGGCAGTGGCCGGCGGGGCGGACGGACTGCTCGTGGAGGTCCACCCCGACCCCGAGCGGGCGCTGAGCGACGGACCGCAGTCGCTGAACCTGGAGAACTTCAATCGGATGATGGCGCGCCTACGCGCGGTGGCGCAGGCGGTGGGGAGGGGGTTGTGACGGTGCCGGCCGCGGGGCGGATCGCCATTGTGGGGTTGGGGTTGATCGGCGGGTCGCTGGGGATGCGCATCCGCGAACTGGGGCTGGCGCGCGTGATCGGCGTCGACAACGACTACGCGGTGACCAAGCGGGCGGAGGAGCGCGGCGCCGCCGACGAGACACACCTGGAACTGGAGCGCGTTCGGGACGCCGAAGTGATCATCATCGCCGTACCGCCAGAGCAGACCGTGAACGTCGCCCGCGAGGCGGCGGGGTTTGCGGCGGAGGGCGCGGTCCTGACCGACGTCACGAGCGTGAAGGCGCCCATTGTGGCGCAGCTGGCGGGATTGGAGCGGGTGCGCTACGTGGGCGGGCACCCCATGTTTGGCACGGAGGGCCGGGGGATCGACGCCGCGGGCGCGGACCTGCCCGCGGGGCATCCCTATATCTTCACCCCCGTGGCCTCAACGCCAACCGACGCGGTGAACACAATGCTGATGCTGGCGCAGGATCTGGGGATGCGGCCGGTGCTGCTCACGCCCGACGAGCATGACCGCGTGGTGGCCGAGGTGAGCCACCTCCCCTACCTCCTGGCCCTGCTGCTGAGTTACGGTACCGACCCGCCGGCGCGGGACGTCGCCGGGCCGGCCTTCCGCGACGCGACGCGCGTGGCCGCGACCCCGCCCGACCTCATGGTGGAGATCCTGCGGCTGAACCGCGTGCACGTCCTGGCGGCGGTGGATCACTTCAGCCGGGGTCTGGTGCAGATGCGCGAGGCGCTGGCGCGCGGGCACATCAAGCAGGCGGTGCGCTTTCGATGAGGCGCGTGCTGGAGATCGAGCCGGTCAAAACCGAGTTCCTGTCGCTGGCTCGCAGCGGCAACCTGGTGCCGGTCTCTTGCGACCTGCCGGCGGACCTGGAGACCCCGATCTCGGCGTTTCTGAAACTGCGCAACGGCAGCGAGGCCTTCCTGCTGGAGAGCGTCGAGGGCGGCGAGAAGGTCGGCCGCTACTCCTTCCTCGGCGTGGGGCCGTTCCTCAGCCTCCGTGCGTATGACGGCCGCGTGGAGCTGCGGGGTAAGGGGATCAGTGAGGTCCGGCAGGGCGACCCCCTGGCCATCACGCGGGAACTATTGCAGCGCTACCGGCCGACGGGGATGAACGGCCTGCCGCGGTTCTCCGGCGGCGCCGTGGGGTATTTCGCTTACGATTTGGTGCGCCACTTCGAACGGCTGCCGAACCGGCCGCCGGATGATCTGGGGCTGCCGACCTGCTATCTGGTCTTTGCGGACGCGGTGGTGGTCTTCGATCACGTCAAACACACCATCAAGATCGTCGCCAACGCGCTGGTGGATGGGGACGGCGGCGCGGCGTACCGGCAGGCGGTGGAACGCGTGGAGTCGCTGTACGCGCGGCTGCGCGCGCCGCTGCTCCTGCCGGAACTGGCCGGCCGTGTGGATTACCTGCAGCAGACGGAGATGCCGGTGGGCGACTTTGTCGCCGCGGTAGAGCGGGCCAAAGAATACGTGCGCGCGGGGGACATCTTCCAGGTGGTCCTCTCGCGGCGCTTCTCGCTGGAGGTGCCGGGCGTGGACGGGCTGGACGTCTACCGCGCCCTGCGCATGGTCAACCCGTCGCCCTACATGTTCTTCCTGGATTTCGACGGCGTGCAGATCGCTGGATCGTCCCCTGAGCTCCTCGTGCGGTTGGAGGGCGATCTCGTGGAGACGCGGCCGCTGGCGGGGACACGCCCGCGGGGCCGCGACGAGGCGGAGGACCGCCGCCTCGAGGCCGATCTGCTGGCGGATGAGAAGGAGCGCGCCGAGCACATCATGCTGGTGGATCTGGGACGCAACGACCTGGGCCGGGTCTGCCGCTACGGCACGGTGGAGGTCAGCGAGTTGATGGCCACCGAGCGCTTCTCGCACGTGATGCACATCGTCAGCGACGTCCGCGGGCGGCTGCAGCCGGGGCTCGACGCCATCGACGTGCTGCGGGCCTGCTTCCCCGCGGGCACGGTCGCGGGGGCCCCGAAAGTGCGGGCGATGGAGATCATCGACGAACTGGAGCCGGTGGCGCGTGGGCCGTATGCGGGCGCCGTCGGCTACGTGGGCTTCTCCGGCAACATGGACACCTGTATCACGATCCGCACGATCGTGATGGCCGGCGGCCGGGCCTACCTGCAGGCGGGTGCGGGTATCGTCGCCGACTCGGTGCCGGAGCGGGAGTACGTGGAGACGGTAAACAAGGCCAAGGCGCTCGTGCGGGCGCTGGAGCTGGCCGGCCGGCGGTACCGGGAAAACGGCAGGTAGACGCGATGGTCAAAGTGGTCGTGATCGACAACTATGACTCCTTCGCCTACAACCTCGTGCAGTACTTGGGGGAACTGGGCGAGGAAGGTGTGGGCGGCGGGGACGGGCGGGTGGGATTTGATGTGCTCGTCTACCGCAATGATGCGGTGGACGTCGAGACGCTGGAGGAGGTGCCGCCCGCGGCGATCGTCATCTCGCCGGGCCCGGGCACGCCCGATGACGCCGGCGTGGGCCTGGAGGTGATCCGGCGCCTGGGTCCGCGCATCCCCATCCTCGGCGTCTGCCTGGGCCACCAGTGCATCGGCGCGGCCTACGGCGGGGTGGTGCGGCGGGGTGCGGCCCCGGTGCACGGGAAGGTCTCGCGCATCTTCCACGACGGCCGCACCATCTTCGAAGGCGTTCCCAGTCCGTTTGAGGCAACGCGCTACCACTCGCTGATCGTCGAGCGGGATTCGCTGCCGCCGGTTCTGGAAGCCAGCGCCCACCTCGAGGACGGTACAGTGATGGGCCTCCGCCACCGCGAGTACCTCGTCGAGGGTGTACAGTTTCACCCCGAGTCCATCCTGACGCTGCCTGGCAAACAGATTTTGAGGAATTTCCTCCGGATGGCGAGGGTGGGGGTCGAAGCGGAAGGGGCCCCCGTGAGTAGTTCGGGGAAGAGCTTCGACCCCCACCCGACCCGCCCGAGGTGAATATCACATGGAACTGAAAGACGCAATTCGGAATGTGGTGGACCGGCAGGACCTGTCGGAGGCGGAGGCGCACGCGGCGCTGGGGGTGATCATGGACGGCGAGGCCACGCCGGCGCAGATCGCCGCGTTCATCACCGCCCTGCGGATGAAGGGTGAGACCGTCGACGAGATCGCCGGGTTCGCCCGGGCGATGCGGGAGCGGGCGCAGCGGATCAGGCCGCGCGTGGACGACCTGGTGGATGTCGTCGGCACCGGTGGCGACCGGGTCAACACGTTCAACATCTCCACCACCACGGCGTTCGTCGTGGCCGGAGCCGGGGCCTACGTGGCGAAGCACGGCAACCGCGCGGTGAGCCGGCGGTCTGGTGCGGCGGATGTGCTGGAAGCGCTCGGGGTGAACATCCAGGTCGGTCCCGAGGTCGTGGAGGGGTGCATCGAAGATATCGGCATCGGTTTCCTGTTTGCCCCCCTCTACCACGCGGCCATGAAACACGCGGTGGGTCCGCGCAAGGAGATCGGCATCCGCTCGGTCTTCAACATCCTGGGCCCGCTGACGAACCCCGCCGGCGCACGCAATTACCTCGTGGGGACATACGATCCGGGGCTGACCGAGATCATGGCCGAGGTGTTGTCGGAATTGGGCGCGCGGCGGGCGCTGGTCGTGCACGGGGATGGGATGGACGAACTCTCCACGCTGGGTCCGACCAAGGTTTCCGAGGTGATGAACGGGCGCGTGCGCACATACACGCTTGATCCGACGACGCTGGGGATCACTCCGCCGGATCCGCGGGCCCTGGCGGGCGGCGCGCCGGAAGAGAATGCCCGGATCACGGAGGCTGTGCTGCGCGGGGAGGCTGGGCCGGCGCGGGACATTATCCTGCTGAACGCGGCGGCGGCGCTGCTTGTGGCGGGACTGGCCGCGGATCTGCGGGAGGGCATGGCGCTGGCCGCGCGGTCGATCGACTCCGGGGCGGCCTTTGAGCGGCTGGAGGGACTGCGGGTGCGGACCCGGGTGGCGGTCGGATGATGAGTGCGTCCATTCTCGAGACGATTGCCGCGCACAAGCGACTGGAGGTCGCCGTGACCCAGGCGATGGTCTCCCCGGCGGCGGTGCGCGAGCGGGCCCGCCGGGCGCCCCCGCCGCGCGACTTCGCGGCCGCGCTGCGTAACGGCGGTTTTGCGCTGATCGCCGAGATCAAACGCCGGTCGCCCGCGGCCGGCGTGCTGCGCGACCGACTGGACCCGGCGGAGACAGCGCGGCGGTACGTCGCCGGAGGGGCGCGGGCCATCTCGGTGTTGACCGACGAGCGGTTCTTCGGCGGCCGCCCCGAGGATCTGCGGGCGGTCAGGGATGCGGTGGCGGCGCCCGTGCTGCGCAAGGATTTCGTGCTGGAACCGTACCAGGTCTACGAGTCGCGGGCGATGGGCGCCGACGCGGTGCTGTTGATCGCGGCCCTGCTGGACGCGCGGACGCTGCGGGCGCTGATCGGATTGTGCGCGGACCTGGGGATGGCCGCGCTTGCGGAGGTGCACGCCGAGGATGAGGTCGACGCGGCGCTGGGCGCGGGGGCGCGGCTGATCGGCATCAACAACCGCGACCTGCGCACCTTTGAGGTCGATCTGGAGACCACGGCGCGGCTGCGGGCGCGGATTCCGCGGGACGTGCTGGTAATCAGCGAGAGCGGCATCCACAGCGCGGCGGACCTCGCCCGGCTGCGTCCATACGTGGACGGCGTGCTGGTGGGGACGGCGCTCGTGCGGAGCGAGCACCCCGAAGCGGCGGTCAGAGCACTCTTGAATGGGGGGATTTCAGCGTGAAGAAAGGACGGCTCCTCACCGGGGATCGCCCCACCGGCAAACTCCACCTGGGGCACTACGTCGGGACGCTGGCGAACCGCGTGCGCCTGCAGGACGAGTACGAGTGCTTTTTCTTCCTGGCCGACTATCATTTGCTGACCACGCGGCTGGACCGGCTGGACGAGATCGCCCAGAACGTCCGCGATATCGTCCTGGACTATCTGAGCGTAGGGATCGATCCGCAGCGGGCCACGATCTTCCTGCAGTCCCGCGTGCCGCAGATCCCGGAGATCGCCCTCATCTTCTCCATGTTGGTGGCAGTGCCGCGGGCGCAGCGGGTGCCCACCCTTAAGGAGGTCATGCGCGACCTGCACATCACCCAGCCGTCGGTGGGGCTGCTGGCGTATCCGATCCTGCAGGCGGCGGATATCTTGAGCGTGCGGGCGGAGATCGTCCCCGTGGGCAAGGACCAGGCCTCGCACTTGGAGTTGACACGGGAGATCGCGCATCGCTTCAACGAACTCTACGGCGACCTCT
>LDXQ01000094.1 GCA_001443485.1 Candidatus Sysuimicrobiota bacterium CSP1-3 | reverse complement strand
ATCACGCGCACATCGTCTCCATCTTCGATGCGGTAGAAGAAGGCGGGCAGTTCGCGATCGTGATGGAGTTGGTGGAGGGGCAGACGCTGCGGGAGCTGCTGCCGGTGCCGGTGCCGCGGCTGGTGGAGATCACTCTCCAGGTGCTGGAGGGGCTGGAGTACGCGCACGGACAGGGGATCGTGCACCGGGATATCAAGCCGGAGAACATTATCGTCACCAAGGAGAGCACCGCGAAGCTGATGGACTTCGGGCTGGCGCGGAGCGAAGGGCGGAGCCGGCTGACGGTGACGGGGATGGTGGTGGGGACGGTGGCGTACCTGGCGCCGGAGCAGGCGCTGGGGGGCCAGGTGGACGGGCGGAGTGATTTGTATGCCCTGGGCGCCGTGCTCTACGAGGCGGTGGCGGGGCGGCCGCCGTTTGAGTCGGAGGACCCGATCAGCGTGATCACGCAGCACATCAACGTGCCGCCGGTGGCGCCGCACTGGCACAACCCGGCCATTCCCCCGAGCCTGGAGAACGTGATCCTGAAGTTCCTGGCGAAGGATCCGGCGCGGCGGTATCAGAGCGCAAAGGAAGCGCTAGAGGCGTTGAGGGCAATCCGCCCCGGGTTGACCACTTCGACCTCCGCTGGTCCGCCGGCGATGACCGCGGGTGAGAAACTGACCGGGCCGGGGCTCGTCGAGCGGCTCGTGCGGAGCCCGCTTGCCGGACGGGAGCCCGAGCTGGACCTGCTGAGGGGGCTTGTCGACCAGACCATGGCGGGCCGCGGGGCCGTCGCGCTTGTCGGGGGCCCGCTCGGGATCGGGAAGACACGGCTCCTGGAGGAAGCGGCCACCTTCGCGCGGCTGCGCGGCGTGGTCGTGGTCAGCGGGAAGGCCTATGAGAGCGCGCCGCCCTACGGGCCCATCGCTCGAGCGCTGCGCGAACTCGCTCGGGGTGTCGACTCCGACACGTTGGCGACCCGGATGGGGCCTTTCGCCTCCGATCTGGCGGCCCTCATCCCAGAGCTCGTCCGACAACTGCCCAGGCTGCCCGAACGGCCGGCCGGCGCCGTCGAGGATCAGAAGAGCCGCCTGTTTTCCGGCGTCGCCCAGTTCCTCGCCTCGACCGCGGCCTCGCTTCCGGTCCTGCTGCAGTTCGACGACATGCACCTGTGCGATCACGCCTCCGCCGAGCTGCTGGACCATCTGGTGCGGACGGTGGAACTCAGCCGGGTGCTGATCATGATCGCGTACCGGCCGGACGAGATCCCGGCGACGCCGGCGGGACGGGCATTCGGGAGACTGGTGCATGAACTCGGCAGGGAGGGATACAGCCGGTACATTGCCGTCCGCCCCCTCACCGAAGACCAGGTCACGGACCTCCTCAAACTCATGGCCAACCACCCCGACCGGCCCGTGCGGTTCGGACGCCGCATCTTCAGCGTCACCGGCGGTAACCCCTACTTCATTGAAGAGGTGGTCAAGGGCCTGTTCGAGCGAGGAACACTGTACATCAAGGACGGCCGCTGGTCGACGGACTTCGATGACGTCCGGGACTACTCGTTGATGGAGGTGCCCGCTTCCATCAATGATGCGGTGGAGGCGCGGCTGCGCCATCTCAGCGATCCCGCGCGCCAGATCCTAACGCACGCCGCGGTGATCGGCCAGCAGTTCAGCTTCGACCTTCTCCTGGCGGTCACGGGGGAGGGGGAGGCGGCGCTTCTGGATCGCGTAGAGGAGACCCTGCGCACCCAGTTGATCCGCGAGGTGCGGGCCGTGGGGGAGGACGTGTACGAATTCGCGCAGCCGATGCTGCGGCAAGTCCTCTATGAAGCGGTTCCCCGCCGGCGACGGCGCCTGCTCCACCGGCAGGTCGCGGAGGCACTGGAGCGGGCTGTTCGCGGGAAGCCAGAGGCCTCGCCTGATGCGCTGGCCTACCATTTCACGCAGGCGGAAGATGTCGAGAAGGTGCTCACCTATGCCTCGCTCGCCGCCCGGAGGGCCGCCTCCCTCTTCGCCTACGACGATGCCGTCCGGTACCTGCGGGAGGCGATTGCAGCGGCCGAAGAACTCGAGCGCCCCAACGAGCGGCTGGAACTGCTGGAAGCGGTCGGGGACATCCTGATGTCCTCAGGAAGAATCGATCAGGCGTTCCTCGCCTACGAGGACGCCTTGAAGTTCTGGAAGAGCCTGCCGGGTGGCTCCCGGGGGGATGGAGCGGGGCTCTACCGGAAGCTGGGGCTGGGGCGGCGGTTCGGAGTCAACGACCCCCGGACCCGCGAGTACATCGACGAAGGACTCCGGCTGTTGGCCGACACCCCCCTCCACCCCGAGCGCGTAAGGTTAATCATCGCCCGGGCCTTCGACCACTTCTGGCGGAGGCCCGAGGCGGAACGTGACTATCGCGTCGCGGCGGAAAGTGCGGCGGAGGGTTACCGGCTGGCGGAGGAGATCGGGTCCCTCAAAGACATGTCCGCGGCGCTCGATGCTCTGGCCGGCATCCACGGGCACCTCGCCGAGTTCACGGAGGAGCTCGAGGCCACCAGGAAGCGTATTCCGATCGTCGAACGGCTGGACGATCCCACCGAACGGATTGACCTGCAGGGGATGCTCACCGCAGTCCACGAGGATCTGGGGGAATTCGCGCAGGCGGTGACCCATGCCGAACAGACCTACCAGCTCGCGACCACCCTGGGCCGGTTCGGCTATCAACTGGGAGCGATCCATTCACTGATTCGCATCCACTGGAAATGGAACCGCTGGGATGAAGCGGAGCGGTGGTGCGCCGTCGCCGACCAGATTCCCCACACGGACGTGCGGCCGGGCGTGCGTCGGGTCGTGGCCGCGTTCCGTTGCTTCGTCGCGGGCATCCGCGGCCACGTCGAAGAGGCGCAGCGGTTTGAGCGGGAGTTCGAATCCGTGCGGGCGGGAGATCCGGCGTTTGCCTGGGCCTCTGGTTTCCTCCGGCTGTTCATGGCCTGGACTTTGGGCGATCTGGAGAGGGCCCGTACGCTTGCCGATGAAGCCCTTCGCTTGGCGGACGGGCCCTCCGCGAAGCTCGAGGTGGGGAGCCTGGTGCTGCAGTTCGCCGCCGATGCGGGGCTGTGGTCCTATGTGGAAGCGGTGGGCGAGGACACCCTCCAGTTGGCGCGGCGCGCCGGCGCTCGCTTCCGCCTTGGCCTGGTCTCCGGGGCGCTGGGCGTGTACCATCGCGAGCACGGCCGTTTCGACGACGCTGAGAAGTCCATTCTTGAGGCGCGCGAGTTGTTTCAGGTCCTGGACTGTCCCTGGTACCTGGGGAGAACGGTGCGTGAGCTCGCCCTGCTCCGTCGGGCGCAGGGCCGCGGCGATGAGGCCAGCGCGCTCCTGCGGGATGCCCTCACGCACTTTGAATTCCTGGGGGCGACCCGCGAGATTGAACGCACTCATGCCCTGATGTAGGACCGGAGGAGCCGGGTGATCGCAACATTCCTGCAGAACCGCTACCGTATTGACTCCAAGCTCGGCGAAGGTGGCATGGGTGTTGTCTACCGGGCGCACGACACCCTGCTGGAGCGTCCCGTCGCCATCAAAGCGCTCGCTCCGGCGCTCTTCTCGGACGCCGGGCTGAAGCGCCTCCTCCGCGAGGCCCAGGCTGCAGCCAGGCTTTCCCACCCCGGCATCGTGGCCATCCACGACGTCCTCCAGGTTGACGACGGCCGCTATATCGTAATGGAGTTCGTCGAAGGGACGACGCTCCGCGACCTCATCCCCATGCCCTGGCGCGAGGCCGTCGGCGTGATGGCGCAGGTCTTCGAGGCGATGGAGTTCGCGCACGCGAAGGGGATCGTCCACCGCGACCTCAAACCGGAAAACGTCATTGTCACGCCCGAGGGCCGCGCGCGGGTGATGGACTTTGGGCTGGCCCGCAGCGAGGGGCGCAGCCGTCTCACCCAGACGGGCCTGGTAGTCGGGACCGCGCACTACATGGCGCCGGAGCAGGCGCTGCAGGGGAAGGCGGAGCCGCGCAGCGACCTTTATGCGCTGGGTTGCGTCTTCTACGAACTCCTGACGGGGCAGCCGCCGTTCCAGGGCGAGGACGCCATCGCGGTCATCACCCAGCACATCAACCTCGCGCCGCGGACGCCGCGCCACGTGGTCCCCGACCTCCCGGCCGCGGTCGAGGCGATTATCTTGAAGCTGCTGGCGAAGGATGCGAAGGAGCGGCCACTGAGCGCCGCAGATGTCGTCCGGCTGCTGCGTCTGACCACCGCGCCCCGGATCGCCGCCGAGGCTGAGGCACCGATCGCCATACTCCTCGCGGACCGGATGCGCGGGGTCCGTCTGGTCGGACGGCAGGAGGTGATGGGCCGATTGCTCGACCGATTGGATCGATTGCTGGCGGGCACGGGTGGGGTCGTCCTGGTCAGCGGTGAGCCCGGCATCGGCAAGACGCGCATCGTGGACGAGCTGATCAGCGCCGCCCGGCTGCGCGGCCTGCACGTGCTCGTCGGCCGCTGCCACGAGCGCGACGTCACGATCCCCTACCTCCCCATCTCGGAGGCGCTGGAGGGCTTCGCCCGGCGCCTGCCGTCCTCGAAGTGGGAGGCGTTGCTGGCGGCCGGTGGTGACGAGATCTTCCAGTTGGTAACGGACGCCATCCCCAAGCATGTCGCCGGGCGCGCCGCAACGGTGGCGGTGATGCACGGTAGCCAGCTTAGTCAGGTAGACGCCGCGGCCGTGCGTCCCACCCGCGCCTTCCGCAACCTTCTCACCCACGCCAGTGCCGACCAGCCGGTACTCCTCGTCATCGATGACCTCCACTGGGCCGACCCGCCGTCGCTGGCACTGATGGGCGACCTGGCAGTGTACACGCGCGAGATCCCCCTGCTCATCGTCGGGGCGTACCGTGAGGTGGAACTGGACCGTACCCATCCCCTGAGCCGACTGCTCCTTGACCTCAACCGCGAGCGCCTGGCCACGCGCGAGCGGCTGCGCCGGTTCGGCCCCGACGAGACCGGCGAGTTCCTCTCCGCCCTCCTGGGTACGCAGGTGCCAACCGACCTGGCCGGGCTGCTCCACAGCGAGACCGAGGGCAATCCCTTCTTCATCGAGGAACTCACAAACGGCCTGATCGAGGAGGGGCGTGTCGTCTGGGATGGCGCTGCGAGCGCCTACCATCTGGCGGCGGGTGTCACGGTCGCGCGCCTGGAGGGTGAGATCCCGCAGGGGATCAAGGCGGCCATCGGCGCCCGCCTCGACCACCTCCCGGGAACCGCGCAGCAGGTCCTCGGGCTCGCGTCCATCATCGGACGCGGCTTCTCATTGGACCTGCTGAACGGGCTGGCCTCGGGGCACGCCCTGACGGAGGAGGAGGTCGATGAGGCGCTGCGGGCGGCGCACGCCGCCCGCTTCGTGGCGCCGGTCGAGCGCCGGGAAGGGGGAGGTTTCCTAAAGGGGTTCACAGCGGGGTCGGCGGAGATCGAGGCGGACTTCGCCTTTGACCACCCGCTGATCCATCAGGTCGTCTATGGCGAGGTGGAACGGCGCCGACGGCGCCGGCTGCACGCGGAGGTCGGCTACCTCCTGGAAGACCTCTACCGCGGCCGCGAGGGGCTGTACGCCGAGCGGCTCGCATACCACTTCCTGGAGAGCGACGACGACGCGAAGGCGATCCATTACGGTGTGCGCGCCGGCGACAAGATCCTGCTGGCCTACTACGACCAGGACCTGGCCCTTGGCTACTACCTGGCCGCCCTGGAGACCGCGCTTGCCAAGGAGCCGCGCCTCCGGCACTTCAGTACCAGGGCGCCGATCGCCATCCGCCGCGGCGGGCTGCACCGCTTCAGTCCTGAGGAGCGCGATGCCGTCATTGGCTACCTGGGAGAGATCCTGCCGGTCGTGAGGGGGACGGAAGTGGCGAAGGCCGTGGGGGAGATGGCCGGCCGCATTTGCCTGGCGGCCTTCCACTTCGGGGAGGTCTACGAGGCCAGCGTCGTCCTCTTCGAGGAGTCGCTGCTCGGCCCCAACTTCCAGAAGCTGGTCGTCGACACTCCGCACGGGAAGCTCGTCGGCGCCCTCGAGTTGCCCGGCGACGGCGGTCCGTTCCCGGTGGTGATGCTGTTTCACGGGTCGGCCAGCACGAAGGAAGGCCTGACCGAAGAGGCGCGGCGCTATCTCAAACGGGGGATGGCGACGCTGCGGGTCGACCTGCCCGGGTTCGGGGAGACGACCGTCATGTCAACTGGCACCCTTCAGGACGCCGTGGTGCTAAAGGACATGATCACCGCCGTCCTCGAGCACGAGCGCGTCGATGCGCGCGGAGTGGGCATTGCCGGGTGGAGCCTGGGGCCCTGGCACGCCGCACAGCTGGCCGCGCGGGACGACCGCGTGCTGGCGGTGGTCTCCATCAGCGGCGTCTTCAACCCGGGCGACCCCCGCCCTGGCCTCCAGGGTATCCCGGAGGCGGTCTGGCGGGCAAGCCTCCATGCCCGCTGGAAGGCGGGGAAGCGGCCCACGCCCGAGCCGATGGAGTGGGCGCCGGACACCAACGTCTTCGACGTGGCGCATCAGATCAGATCCCCGATGCTCCTGGCCTATGGGGCGCTGGAGCCGGAGAGGTTCCGAGCCCAGGCGGAGGAGCTGGCCGCGGTTCTTCCCACGGCGACCGCACGGCCCTGGCGGAGTGGCGTGCACGTCCTGCCCAATGTCCCCGAAGCGCTGGAGGACGCCGCGGACTGGATGCGGCAGCAACTGCTTGGGGGAGCGCCCTCATCGTGATCGGAACCCTGCTGCGCAACCGCTACCGCATCGACGCCAAGCTGGGCGAGGGCGGGATGGGCGTGGTCTATCGCGCCCACGACAACCTGCTGCAGCGGCCGGTGGCCATCAAGACATTGAGCCCGGCCTTGTTCGGGGCGGAGGGCGCGCGGCGGCTCATCCGGGAGGCGCAGTCGGCGGCGAAGCTGAACCACCCGCATATCGTGTCCATCTTCGATGCCGTCGAAGAGGGCGGGCAGTTTGCCATCGTGATGGAGCTGGTGGAGGGGCAAACGCTGCGGGAGCTGCTGCCGATGCCGGTGCCGCGGTTGATCGAGATGGCGATACAGGTGTTGCAGGGGTTGGAGTACGCGCATGCTCAGGGGATCGTGCACCGGGACATCAAGCCGGAGAACGTCATCATCACGAAAGAGGGCACCGCGAAGCTGATGGACTTCGGGCTGGCGCGGAGCGAGGGCCGGAGCCGGCTGACGCAGACGGGGATGGTGGTGGGGACGGTGGCGTACCTGGCGCCGGAGCAGGCGCTGGGAGGCCAGGTGGACGGGCGGAGCGACCTGTACGCCCTGGGGGCGGTGCTGTACGAGGCGGTGGCGGGCCGGCCGCCGTTTGAGTCGGAGGATCCGATCTCGGTGATCACCCAGCACATCAATGTGCCGCCGGTGGCGCCGCACTGGCACAATCCGGGGGTGCCGGTGGCGCTGGAGAACGTGATTCTGAAGCTGCTGGCCAAAGACCCGGCGAGACGCTATCAAAGCGCGCGGGAGGTGGCGGATGCCCTGGGAGCGGTGCGGGCGGGCGTGGGGACGGCCGCCGCCGCGCTGGGCGAAGCGCCGATGGGGGCGCAGGCTGAAAAACTGACGGGGCCGGAACTGGCGGAACGGCTGGGACGGAGCCCGCTCGTGGGCCGAGAGGGCGAACTGGAGCGGTTAAAGGAACTGGTGGACCGGGTGATCGCAGGGCAAGGCGGGGTCGTGTTGGTCAGTGGTCCCCTGGGTATCGGCAAGACCCGGCTCCTGGAAGAAGCCGCCACATATGCCCGGCTGCGCGGGGTCACGGTGGTCTCGGGAAACGCCTACGAGAGCGCCCCACCTTACGAGCCGTTT
>LDXQ01000093.1 GCA_001443485.1 Candidatus Sysuimicrobiota bacterium CSP1-3 | reverse complement strand
TGAAGTAGCGGACGTTGTGCGCGCGGAGCACGCGCAGCGCCCGCTCGTAATCGACCGCGGAGAGCTTGTGCCGGCAGGAACCCAGCGCCGCGGACGGGGTGTGCTTCAGTCGCTCGATCGTCTCCGTGGACTGCCGGCGCAGGTCTACCAATTCCTCGCGCAGCAACCCCTCGATGCCGTGCCGCATGCCGTAGATGCCGTCGATGGCCTCGTGCCGCAGAGCTTCCTGGACGACGCCGGCGAGGCTGGCGTTGATCACGGCGGTGGGGCCGCCGGACTGCCCGACGACGAGGTTGCCGCGCAGCGCGCGCATGGTCGCGTTAGGTCCGCGCCGCGGCCAGGCGGGTGAACCGGTCCATCTCCCGACCACGCACCTCGGCCAGGTGGGCCGCCGCCGCCGGCGCCGAGAACCCGCGGTGCACGATGGCACTCGCGGCCAGCGCGACGGCGCGCGGGTCGTCCTTGCCGGGGAAGGTGACGTTGCGCCCCACCAGCGCCCCGCGCACGGAGGCGCCGGCCTTCATCCCCGCGGCAAACTCCTCGAGGATCCCCGTGGGGTCGCCGCGCGCCTCCCCGCCTAGCATCAGGATGGGACAGGTCGTCGCCTGAGCCACCCGCTCGTAGTGTTCGCAGTAGGGGATCTTCAGCCAGGTCAGCGCGGTGGAGGCACCGAGCCCCGTGGCCACGCTCACCACCCTGATCAGCGCGTCGGCGTGCTTTGCGGCTTTGGGCTTGCCGTCTGCGCGTTCGATGTAGAGGGCCTCCAGGAAGACAGGGATGCCGCGGCCGTGGCACTCGTCGATCGCGCGCACGCAGTATTCGATTGTCCATAGCGACGCCGGGTCGCCGGGGTCCAGCCGGAACATCATCTTGGCGCCGTCCAGCCGCAGCGCCGCGATCCGCTCCGGCGTGTAGCCGGTCATCCGGTCGTCCAGCTCGAAGACCGCCCCGGCCAGGCCGCCGCGGTTCATGCACCCCAGCAGCACCTTGTGATCGAGAAAGCCCGGCCCGCCCAACTCCTTGTCCAGGCGGTTGACGATGAGCAGTTCCTCGATGATGTCCGGCGTGGCCATCACGCCGTCGAACTCGTCGGTGGTGAGCACCCGTAGGATGCGCGCCAGCAGCCCCCAGCGGTCGCCCATGGCCGCGGGATCGTCACCCACACCCAGAACCATACGCGCGGGGTGGTCGGCGGCCAGGATGGTCAGGCGGCCGTCGGTGGTGAGGCGCTCGCGCCGCCGGCGCGCCGCCGCCTCCTCCTCGATCACCTCGGGCCGGGTGACGCGGATCTCCGTGATCCGGTCGAAGAGCGCCCGGGGGAAGAAGGCCTCCGGGCGGAACTCATAGTTCCCGATCTCGTAGCGCAGGCCGCTCATCGAAGTGTCTCCCCTAAGACGGAGGCAACAGGTAGACGCCGGCTTCGAGGAATTGCAGGCGCACCTCGGCACCTACAGCCAGGAGGCTCCGCCCGGCCAGCGGTTCGACCACCCGGACTTCACCCACCGGCGTCTCGATCAGGTATTCGTGGGTCATCCCCATGAAGAAGGCCGTCCGGACGCGGCCGGGCAGGCCGTCCCCATCGGTGCGCACGGCGATCGCCTCCGGCCGCACCGCCACCGTGACCGGGCCGGCGGCGATACTCCCCTGGCGAAAGGGGAAGGTCAGCGGGCCGACGGTCACCCGGTCATCGCCGTACTGTCCGGGGAGGAGGTTGGCTTCGCCGATGAAGTCGGCCACGAAACGCGTCGCCGGTCGTTCGTAGAGGTCACGGGGCGTGCCCACCTGCTCCACGCGGCCCTGCTTCATCACGACGATCACGTCCGACAGGGCCAGCGCCTCGGTCTGGTCGTGGGTGACGTAGATGCTGGTGATCCCCAGGCGCTGCTGCAGTTCGCGGATCTCCGCGCGCACGTACTTGCGCAACTTGGCGTCCAGGTTGGAGAGCGGCTCGTCGAAGAGCAGGACCTTGGGCTCCATCACCAGGGCGCGGGCGACGGCGACGCGCTGCTGCTGGCCGCCGGAGAGTTGGGCGGGATAGCGCGCGTCTACGCCGGGGAGTCCGACCAGCTCCAGCACCTGGTGCACCCGCCGCGTGATCTCCGGCGCAGAGACCTTGGCAATGCGCAATCCGTAGGCCACGTTTTCGAAGACCGTCAGGTGCGGAAAGAGGGCGTACGACTGGAAGACCATGGTCACCCGCCGCAGGGCGGCGGGGAGCCGGGTGACGTCCTCGTCGGCGATGAAGATCCGGCCTCGGCCGGGCACCTCGAGTCCGGCGATGATCCGCAGCGTTGTCGTCTTCCCGCAGCCGGACGGGCCGAGGAGCGTGACGAGCTTGCCCGGCGGGATATCCAGGGAGACGTCGTCCACCGCGACGACGGGGCCGAAGCGCTTGGTCACCCCGGTGAGGCGCACCGTGGCCGCCGGCGGGCGCGCAGCCGCGAGGGGCAGTGTCGTCGCCATCATGCGGCCGCCTGCCGGACCACGCGCGGACTCAGGCGGTGGCTGAGCAGGTACAGTACGAGGACGACGGCCGCCATGGCCAGGATGAGGAGTGACGCCAGCGCCGCCCCCCGCCCCAACGTCCCGTACTGGACGTAAGAGAGGATCTGCGTGGTGGCCAGGTTGTGCCGCGGCGTCACCAGGAAGATCACCTGGCTGACGGCGGTGACGGCGCGCACGAAGGCGAAGACGAGGCCGGACAGCAGGGCCGGCACGATCAGCGGCATAATGATCCGGCGCATCGTGGTCGCCGTCCCCGCGCCCAGCATCGTGGAGGCCTCTTCGATGGCCCGGTCCAGTTGATGGATGGCCGCCACGCCGGCCCGGATGCCGACCGGCATGTTCCGGAAGACGAAAGCCATCGTAATGATGATGCTCGTCCCCGTCAGGAGCAGGGGGCCGTCGTTGAAGGCCAGGACATAACCGATCCCCATCACGGTCCCGGGCACGGCAAATGAGAGCATCGATCCAAACTCCAGGGCGGACCGACCCGGAAACTCCACCCGGGTGACCAGGTAGGCGATCAGGAAGCCAAGGATCATCGACGGGAAGGCAGCGACCGCCGAGAGCATTATGGACGTCTGGAAGACTTGCATGCCCTGGCCCCGGAGGCCCCGCAGGTGCTCCAGGGTCAGCGTGTAGTCAAAACCCCAGAGCACGGTGACGCTCCCGCTGAAGACGGATCCGTACAGCGCCACGGTGAGCACCACCCAGAACAGGAAGACTCCCGTGCCCACATAGTCCAACGTCGTCGGGAGCGGCCTCAGCGCTCCGGCCCCGGGCTTGCCCGTGACGGTAACGTATCCGCGGCGACCGATCCAGCGCTGTTGCAGGAAGAAGACGACCAGGGTCATCACCAGCAACGTCACTCCGTAGACGGCGGCTTCGTTAGGGTTGAACCGCCCGCTGAACGCATCGAAGACCTGGGTGGCCAGGAACGGCTGGCCCCCGCCCACGACGAAGGGGTTGCCGAAGTCGGCCAGACTCTCGATGGCGACGAGGAGGAAGGCGTTGGCGATCCCCGGTCGCGTGAGCGGCCAGGTCACCGTGCGCAGAACGTGCCAGCGCGAGGCGCCCAAGGTCTCCGCCGCCTCTTCCATTGCCATGTCCAGCGCCTGCACGACTCCCTGCAGCACAAGGTAGGCGATCGGGGTGAAGGCCAGTATCTGCGCGACGGCGACGCCGACAGGACCGAAGAAGATGGTGGTGTCCAGGCCGAGGAGTTGGTGAGTGACGAACCCCCGGCGGCCGAACAGGTAGATCATGGCCAGTCCCAAGACGAACGGGGGGGTGATGATCGGCAGGATCGAGAGCGGTCCGAGCAGCCGCCGCGTCGGCAGGCGCGACCGCTCCCCCAGCAGGGCAAAGAGAAACCCCAACGCCGTGGAGCCGGCACCGACCACGAGGGCGAGCAGGACGCTGTTGCGGACGGCTCCGAAGCCGTAGTACAACGCCGCGAGCACAAACACCCCCGCCCCGCCTCCGACGCCCCACAGTAGAACAGGCCTCGCCCGCCGGGCACGGATGACCGCGAGCACCGCCAGCAGGATCCCGCCGGCCAGACCAATCCGCCCCGCCTGCGCCAGTTCGTTGGCGGGAGTCGCCGGATTATTCAGCAGGAGGAACCCTGGGGAGCGGACGGTCTCCAGGAGCACGTCCAAGGTAAAGCGCCCCCGCACGAAGACCGATGCCAGCAGCACTTCGCCCAGCGGCAACAGGATGAACACGACGACAAACCCGGCGACCCACAGGATGGTCGCGCCCGTGAAGGGATCCGCGTGCACCAGTCCGCTCAGGGAGATCCCGCTGCCCGCCAGGGTGAGATAGCCCAGGAAGACGATGAGTGCCCCCAGGCCGAGCGGCACCTTCTGGAACCAGATGGAGAGAAAGGTGATGACCGCACCCAGGCCGCTCAGCGCCAGGACGACCTGCCCTCGCCGGAACCGCGGCAAAGGAAGGACGGCGGCTACGATCGCGGCGGCCGCGAGCAGGAGGCTCGCCGCGACGCCCAGATGGCGCGCCGCGAGCGCCGCGCCGGTGGCTCCCCCGGAGAACGACCAGAGTTCCCGCTGCTCCCGGGTCCAGGGGAGGAGCAACCCGGCGAGCAGGGTCACTCCTCCCCAGACCACCACCGTCCGGTCGACGGGGAAGGCGGCGCGCGGCGCCGCTACCTCGGCAGCGCGAAGACTTCCGCCGACCACTTCTTGATCAGCGCATCGCGTACCGAAGCCTTCCCATACTTCAGGAAGTCATACTTGATCATGACGAAGTCCTGGAACCGCGGCGCGACCCGGGGGACGGGCGTCTTGGAGTTCGACGGAATCTGGTAAGACTGACCCAGTTCGGCGGCGACCCGCTGTCCATCCGGCGAGAGCGCCCACTCGATGAAGGTGATGGCGTTGTCGCGGTTCCGCGCGCCCTTGACGAGACTCAGCCCGCCGATCTCGAACCCCGTTCCATCCCGGGCCGAGCCGTAGGTGATGGGGAAACCCTTCAGGATATTGTCGATGGCATCGTGCAGGAAGGTCACGCCGATGCCGATCTCCCCGCGGCCCGTGAGCGGTCCGGGGTCGGCGCCGCCACGCGTGTACTGCGCGATGTTCCGGTGGATTAGTTTGAGCAGGTCGAAGCCGGCTTTCTCCCCGTAGATCTGCACGATCGTGGCCAGCATCGTGTATCCCGTCCCCGAAGTGTTGGGGTTGGGCATGGCGATGAGCCCCTTGTAGCGCGGGTTCGTCAGGTCCTTCCAGGTGGTGGGAACGGGCGCGCCCTTTTCCTTCAACAGCCGCTCGTTCTGCGCCCAGCCCAGGATGCCGGCGTAGAGCGGAATGTACTTCCCGCCCACCGCCTCCCGGAACTCGGGGCGGAGGTCATTCCATGACTTGGGTCGGTAGAACTCCGTAATCCCCAACTCCACAGCCTCGAGGTGGGGGTCGCCCGTCCCGGCGAACCAGACGTCGAAGGAGGGATTGGCCGCCTCCGCCCGCATGCGGGCGAAGGCCTCTCCGGAACTGAGACGGACATAGTCCAGCTGGATGCCGGTGGCCTTGGGAAACTCCACCTTAATGGCGTCGCACCAGACGAGGTTCGGACTGCACAGGACGTTCACTCTGCCTGCCGGCGCGGCACTGACCACGCCCAACGAGGCCAGGAGCAGCACCAGCAGAAGACCGAGAACTCGCTTCATGAGATCCTCCTCCTCCCACTTATTGCTGCCTGCAGCGATCGCAGGTAGTCTACCGTCTGCCTCGCCGCGCCCTCCGGATCGGGGTACGGGAGGGTCTCCGCCGACAGGTATCCGCGATAGCCCACCTCCTGCAAGGTCTCGAGAATCCGTCGGAAATCCAGGTGGCCCAGCCCCGGCGCCCGCCGGTTGCTGTCGGCCACGTGCACGTGGCGCAGGTACGGCGCCGCCCGCCGCAGGCTCTCCTCGATGGACGCCTCTTCGATGTTCATGTGAAACGTGTCTGCGAGGACGCCCAGGTGGGGAGGACCCATGCGCTCGATCACCGCCACCGTCTCCTCCACCGTGTTGAGGAAGTCGGTCTCGTAGCGGTTGACCGGTTCGATCACCACCCCCACTCCAGCCTCTCCGGCGGCATCCAGGACCGGGCGCAACCCTTCCCGCAACCACGTCTCGGCCCGCGCTCTTGCCTCTCCTGCCTTGCCGCGGATCAGGCCGACGATCACCTGCACGCCGGCCGGCGGCGCACCCGGGATAGCGTTGAGGATGGAAGCCAGACCGATGTGCTGTCTGAGTCGTTCGCTGGCTGCGCGGCGGATGCCTGCCTCCGGCGCGGCCAGCGCCAGTCCCTCGTGCAGGTAGGCCTGACCGGTGCCGATGGCGACCACCGGGAGGCCAAGTCGCGCGCAGTGATCGCGCAGGCGCGCGCCGTCGACCTCCCGCGGATCGCGCACCGCCAGCTCCACGCCGTCGAATCCAAGGACGGCCACGCGATCCAGCGCCGCCCAGCCGTCCTGCATGGCCACGGCGTCGAAGGTGGTGGCGCCCAGGGAGACGACCAGCGCGAGCGGCATCACGGCGGCCAGGCCAGAGAGAAGATGGACTTCCCGCCCTTCGCCGGACCTTTGAGGACGGCTTCCAGTTCCTCTTTGTCCCGCTCCGTCACGTACTCGATCGGCGGCAGCTGCCCCGGCGGGAACACCTTCAGGATGTCCGTCACCAGTTTCTCCAGGTAGTCCAGCAGTGCGTCCACGCCGGGCAGCGCCTTCTCCGCAGCCGCCAGCGACGGTTTGCCGACCACGCCCTCGATGTAGGCCTTCACCTCGATGGGTCCGGCGCCGACGTGCCCGTACCAGTTGATCGGCCGGCGCAGCAGATTGCCGGCTTTGTCCACGTGCCCCTCGGGGAGGAACCCGAAGGGGTTGTTGTCCACCGCCCACTCCTGCTTCATCAGTTCGGGGAAGAGCGCCAGGCACCAGGAGGTCTCTACCTCGTCGGCATGGATGAAGGGCGTCTCGTACGGTCCCCCTTGAGCCTTCAACTTGAACTGGTCGGGGATGGCATGATACCAGTTCACGTTCACGACCAGCGCCGGCACGCGGTAGCGCTTGCCGAACTGGTGGATGGCCACCGGGATGACATACTCCTGCCCGTGGCCATTCAGCAGGATCTGCTTGCGGAAGCCCATGTTCCAGAAGCCCGCGATCATCGCGCGGACGAACCCGCAGAAGATGTCCTCGGGGATGACCACCGTGCCGGGCATGCCCAGATGGTGGTAGGGGTGCGAGCCGAACCAGAGCGGCTCGCTGACCGTGCACCCGGTCCGCTCGGCCACCGCCTCGGCCATCCGCGTCACCAGGAAGATGTCCTCGCCGATCGGCGCGTTGGGGCCGTGCGCCTCCGTGGCGCCCAGCGGGACGATCAGCACGTCGTTGGTCCGGAGCCGTTCCTCGATGTCGCGCATCGTCATCGTCTGCAGATAGATGCCGGTGCGCTTATCCATGTGGCCGCCCTTCGGCGGAAGCTGCCATCTGCCCATACATCCTCCCCCTTACTCGGTCAGTACGTGGATCCGGTCGCTCGGCAGCAGCAGCGCCACGTCGCCGTGCAGCGTCTCGTGCCCCGGCGCGGGGACGTCCACGATCCACTCGCTCCTGTTCGCGGTCACCCAGTAGCGGGCCAGGCTGCCGAGAAAGGCCGTGGCGGCGATGCGGCCGCGCAACGCCGGCTGATCCGCAGCGCCGGCGGGAAGCAGGCGGACCATCTCCGGCCGCACCACCAGGGTCACCCGCCCGCGGTCACCGACCGGCCCCGCCACCGTCACGACCAGGCCGTTGACGTTGATGTGGTGCGCGTCCACGACCTCCCCCTCGATGAAGTTGGCCAGGCCGACGAAATCGGCGACGAAGCGGTTGGCCGGGTAGAAGTAGATCTCGGCGGGCGTCCCCACCTGCAAGATGCGACCGTTGTGCATGACGGCGATCTGGTCGGAGATGGCCAGCGCCTCCTCCTGATCGTGCGTCACGTAAAGCGT
>LDXQ01000092.1 GCA_001443485.1 Candidatus Sysuimicrobiota bacterium CSP1-3 | reverse complement strand
GTGCGTATCATCCCCACCTACAAGGTGGTTTCAGACCTGGGGATGGTCAACACGTTTGGTGGGCTGACGATCCCGCTGATCGCGTCCGCGACCGCGACCCTGATCTTGCGGACGTTCTTCCTTACGGTCCCCGACGAACTGGTGGACGCGGCCAAGGTGGACGGCGCCGGCCCGATGCGGTTCTTCTGGAGTATCTTGCTCCCGCTGTCCACGACGACGATCGCGGCACTGTTCGTCATCCTCTTCATCTACGGCTGGAACCAGTACCTCTGGCCGCTATTGATCACAACCAGCCAGGGCATGGAGACGGTCGTCATCGGCATCACCAAGATGATCGGCACCGGGGAGGCGCTGGTGGACTGGCCGATCATTATGGCCACGGCCCTGCTGGCCATGCTGCCGCCGGTGGTGGTCGTCGTTCTGATGCAACGGTGGTTCGTCCGGGGCCTGACGGAAACCGAAAAGTGAGCACGCCTGCCCGAGGGGCCGCACCGGCACGTCCGATCGTGCCGCAGGTCATTGCGCACCGCGGCGCGTCGGCGGAGGCGCCGGAGAACACCGCGGCCGCGTTTCGCCGGGCGCTGGCCATCGGGGTGGACGCCGTCGAACTGGACGTGCATCTCTCCGCCGATGGAGAACCGGTGGTCATCCACGATCACTTGCTCGACCGCACCACCGACGGTCGGGGCCCGGTGGGCGCGTTTTCCCTGGCCGCTCTGCGCCAGCGGGACGCGGGGCGGTGGTTCGGTGAGCCCTTTACCGGCGAGCGCATCCTCCCGCTGGCGGAAGCGTTAGACTTGCTGCGGGGCGTGCGGGTAATCGTTGAGGTGAAGAACGCGCCGGTGGCGAATCCGGGCGTTGCCGGGCGCGTGGCTGCGGTGATCCGCGAGGCGGCGCACCCCGCCGTCGCGGTGTCGTCCTTCGATCATCCGGTGCTCGTGGAGATCAAGAAGCAGTTGCCGTCCCTGGAGACGGCAGTGCTCTACGTCGCGCGGCCGGTCAATCCCCTGCGGCTGGCTCAGGATGCGGGCGCGGCGGTTCTTCATCCCCACTGGGCGATGCTAACCCCCGACCTCATCACCTCCGCGCACGCCGCTGGCTTACGCGTGGAAACCTGGGTCGTCGACGAGCCGGAGGATCTACAGAGGATCGTCGCGATGGGATCGGACGGCGTGATGACCAACCGTCCCGAGCGGCTGCGCAATGTCCTGGCCGGATTGGGCTATCCGCTGCCGCGGCCCGTGGGCTCTTGAGAGGGATCAGCCCTGGAGGAGTCCGACCAGGTCGCGCAGGGAACTCAGAAGTCCGCCGGGGGCCATCGCCTCCAGCGCTTCCCGCGATGAAAACCCGCCGAGCACCGCGAGCGTCGTGACCCCGGCGGCTTTGCCCATCTCCACATCTTCCACGGTATCTCCCACATAGGCGGCCGCGGCCGGAGGGACCTCCAAGCGGATCAGGCCGTGCACCAGAGGAGCGGGGTGGGGCTTCCGCTCGGCGACGTCGCCCGCGCAGACGACCACGTCGAACAACGACTCCCAGCTCAGCCGCCGCAGGTCGCGCTCCACGCGGCTGCGGTCGCCAGCGGTGATCAGCCCCAGCGCCCGGCCCGACGCGCGCACGCTGGCCAGGGCCTCGTCTGCGCCGTCGCGCATCGCCGGCGCCTCCTCCGCGTAGTAGCGGAGCCACAGTTGATCGGCCTCCGGCCAGCGCGTCTCCGGGATACCCACCCGTTTGTAGAACTGGTACCAATTGGGCGAGTAGTGCCGTTTGAAGGTGCGCTGGTCCAGACGCACGGCGAAGGCGGCGAGCACCCGCGAGAAGACGCGGTAGTGGGACTCGACGGCGTCGATCAGCGTGCCGTCGAGATCGAACAGCACCGCGCGGATGCCATTAAGAGGCGAACTGGGTTCTGCCGGCATAGGGCCGGTCTTGTGTTCGGCGGGCGTGCGGGTCAGCCCTGTCGGCTGGCAAATGCAGGGGTTGCGTCCCCGCCAGGTTTCCCTACGCTAGGGAAGGACCAATGGACTCATCTGATTCGCGCGAGACGCCGCGCCGCATGCTATCGGTAGACCGGTGGCTCGGACCGCGCCACGGCACGGTTCGGGCGAACGCCCGGATCGACTTCCTGGCCGCCGTCCTCTTCGGCGTCTTCGGCGGCCTGACCATCCCGTTCATCCCCGTGATGGCCCGCCGGATGGGCGCGGCTCCGCTGGAGATCTCCCTGGTCGTCGCCGCCCAGGCGCTGGCGATGCTGCTGTCCCTGTTCTGGGTCAACGTCGCGCATCGGGCGGATCCAGTCCGCCTCGTGGTGTGGACCCAGTCGATCGGGCGGTCGCTGTTGCTCTTCATGCCCTTCGTCAGCACTCCGCGCGTGTACGTCGTGGTCGTGTTCCTGTACCATGCGATCGCCTCGGCGGCCCCCCTGGGGTACGCGCAGGTGATGCGGGCGGTGTACCCCGACGACGTGCGCGGCCGCATCATGGGCCTGGTGCGCATCGGGATGGCCGCGGCCTGGATCGTTGCCTCGCTCGTCGGCGGGCGCATCATGCAGACCGTCCGCTTTCAGACCGTCTTTGCCGTCGCCGCGCTGTTCGGACTGGCCGGCGGCTTTGTGTTTCGGTGGATGCGCGTGGAGGGGCCGCGGGAGTCCGCGGAGCGCTTCGCCCTGTCCGGGACGTGGCGCACCCTGCGCGCCCACGGTCAATTCCGTCTGTTCCTGGCGGCGTTCTTCGTCTTCGGGTTTGGCGCGTGGTTGATGGGGCCGGCGATCCCCATTCTGCTCGTCGATGAGCTGCACGCCACAAACTTCCAGGTCGGGCTGCTGGGCGCAGTCACGTCGGCGTTCTGGCTGGTGGCGTTCTACCAGTGGGGACGTCTGATCGACCGGCAGACGGCGCCCGGGGCGCTGGTCTTCACCTTCCTCATCGGCGCCCTGACTCCGCTGATCTACCTGATCTCGTTCAACCCGTGGATGGTGCTGGCCTCCGGTGTGACTGACGGGTTCACCTCGGCCGGGATCGACCTCGGGTGGCTGACGGCACTGCTGCAGTTCGCACCCACGGGTTACGTGGCGCACTACGTGGCAATCTTCAACACCCTGGTCGGCGTGCGTGGATCCACCGCGCCGTTCCTCGCCGGCGTACTGATTCCGCGCATCGGCGTGCGCGCGGTCTTCGGCATCGCCATCGGCTGTACCCTGGCCGGCGCCTGGCTGATGCGCCGGGCGGCAGCGCGCGCGACCTCAGTTCCTACATCAGCCCGATGAGTTTCCAGTACGGGATGGCGAGCGCCAGGCCGACGAGCGTCACCACGACGTAGGCCAGGGCGACCCGCTGCGCCTGGGGATGGGAGTAGAGGCGGCCCTCCGCGGCGGAGTGGGCGACCAGGTATTCGGGCGTCGTCGCCGGGAGGATCCAGGTCAGGACCGTGGAGAGGATGGCGATGACGACAACCCACGGGTCGATGCCCATCACCGACGCCACCGGGATGAAGGCCAGGCTGAGCAGCAGGACGGCCTGCTCGCCGATGATCAGGTGGAGCATGATGCTGAGCGCGGCCACCAGCAAGATGAAGAAGAAGGGCGTCACGCCCAGACGCGTCAGCATCGCGCCGATCGCCTCACTCACCGCTTTGCTGATCCCCAGTGAAGCGGTTAGCCCGCCCAGGCTGAGCGCAACTCCGTAGAAGACCAGGTAATTCCAGTCGACCTCGCGCAGGGAGTGCCGGTCCAGGTTGCCGGTGATGAAGGCAGCGAGCAGGCCGAGGAGGGCGACGGTTCCGGCGTCCACGTGGAGGGTCGGCGCGAGCAGCCACCCCGCGACCGTGAGCCCCAGCACTACAGCCATGGCGAGTTCGCGCCGCGCGGGCGGACCCAAGACGGCCAACTGCAGCGCCAGCCGGTCGCGGGAGAGAACGGTCTTCGACCTGGGGCGGAGGACGATGAAAAGCGCGGCGAGGCTGCCGATGATAATGAGGAGAGCGAGCGGCGCGGCGGCGAGCAGCCAGTGGATCCAGTCGAAGCGCTGCCGGCTGGCCGCAGGAAGGAGGCCCCAGGCGAGGAGACAGGCCGGAGACGCGTTCAGGAAGGTGAAGAACAGAGGACCCGCGCCGATCCAGGCGGCCAGCCCGAGGACGGCGGCGGCCGGCTCGCGATCGCGCAGGCGGAGGGCCTGACTCACGCCCAGCGCCAGGGGGGCGGTAAGGGCGACGCGCCCCATCGCCATGGGGAGGAAGGGGCCGAGCAGCAGGCCGCTGAGCATGAGCGTGCCCGCCTGCCAGAAGAGGCCCTGCGGCATGCGGCGGATGAGCATCAGGCCGACGCGGAAGAGCAGCCCCGAGCGCGCGATAGCGGCGGCGAGGCCTAGGAGCGCCAGGACGAAGAGCCAGTCCTTCGAGCCAAAGCCGTGTGTCGCCTGTTCCGCGGTGGCGACGCCGGTGACGAGCCAGGCGGCCAGCAGGAAGAGGCTCACCGCGGCCATCGGCAGAACCTCGCTGACCCAGAGGAACACCGCCGCGCCGAGCAGCAGGACGAACTTCGCGGCCGGGGCCAGGGGGAAGAGGAGCGCGATGGCGGCGAGGACCGCCGCCCCGGCGACCAGCAGGACGCTGGTCCCAATGGGCCGCGCCAGTCGCACCCGCACCGGCTGGATACCGTACTGGAGCGCGGCCGTAGAGTCCTGACCGGCTGCCAGGGCCAGGCGCGCGACCGCCGTGTTGAGGCGGCGAGCGTCAGTAGTGTTCTGATTTGTGAGGGCCGTGCCGAGTGCGCGCCGGAGGAGAGTCATGGCGCGGTCGACGTCGCCGCGTTCCTGGTAGACTTCTGCTTTGGCGAGGGCTACCTCGGCGTCCTGCGCCGCCTCCTCGTCACTCGCCCGCTCCAGCCAGGGCGCGATCTCTTCGGGTGCCGGAACACGGGCGTCACGCAGGGCCCGTCCCAGCGCGTCGACGAAGCCCGGGCGCGGCGCGTAGTGGGCATAGAGGGAGAGCGCTGCGGGCCAGATGCCTGCCTCGGCCAGGCGAGCCGCGGCGTTCTGCGCGTACTGCTGCCAGTACTCCATCCCGAGTTCTCGCTCGAGCCGCTCGCGCAGCACCCGCAGGACCGGGCCCGCCGGCTGGCCGGGGACGATCCCGCACTCTCCCAGATTCCGGGTGACCTCGCCGGCATCGGGGCCGAAGAGCGCCGCCAGCGCCTCCGGCGTGATCTCGTCCAGGACGCTCGCCTCGAGGATCTTGCGCCGCCGCTCGGGATCGACCCGCCCCAGCGCCTGGTCCACGACCGACACGATGAAGTGTTCGCTCTGCAGGATGATGCGGGCGTTGGCCTGCAGCCGCCGCGTCAGCGTAGCGGCGATGCTGTGGACGAGCGTCGGCTCGCGGCGGATCAGTTCGAAGAACTTTGAGCGCTCCAGGCGCAACACTTCGCCGGCGCCCTCCTCGTTTCGCACCGAGGCCGAGCGGGGCTCATCGGTGAGGAGGGCCATCTCCCCGAAGACGTCGCCGGGGCGAAGCGTGGTGAGACGGACCTCGGTGGGCGCGTCGGGCAGCGAGACGAAAACGCCAAACTTGCCCCGCGCCACGATGTAGAGGGCGTCGCCGGACTCGCCCTGGTGGAAAACGACCTCGCCCTCCTGCACGGTGACGGCCTCGACGAACGCCGCCACCTGCGCCAGGGCCATGCGATCAAGGCCGGCGAAGAGGTCAACCTTCTGGAGTAGCGCCGCGTGGCGGCCGGTCAACCCATCAGTCATGGAGGGGACGCATCATTGGATGCGAACGGAATACTTAGTAGACTACAATTCACCTCGGCGGAGTCCTTCTCCTAATGCGGCCCAGCCCGTTCGTCACCGTCCGCCTCGCCTGTACCATTCTCCTGGGCGTGTTCCTGCTGCTGCCCGCGGGTCATCCCCCGGTGCGCGCGGGGATCCCGGGAGCCGACGGCTTTCGGGTGCTGTTTGAGGCTGACAGCGTCTACCATCACATCGTCGTCGCGGAGGATGCCGTCGCGCGGTACCTCCGGTTCGACCGCTCCTTCCAGAGCGGAATGTACCTGCACGATCCCTACAGCGGGCCCTTCCTCTACGTCGCCTACGCGCACCTGGGCCTGGTCTTCCGGCCGGAGGCCCAGCGGGTGCTCGTCGTGGGGCTGGGCGGGGGATCGATCCCGAAGCGCTTTTGGCGCGACTACCCGGCGATGTTGATCGAGGTGGCAGAGCTGGACCCGATGGTGGTGGACGTGGCGAAGCGGTTCTTCGGCGTGCCCGAGGATCTCCGGCTGCGGATCGTCGCACAAGACGGCCGCCTCTTCCTGCGCAACACGCGCCAGCGCTACGACATGATCATACTGGACGCCTACTTCGCGGAGTCGATCCCGTTCCACCTGACGACCCGGGAGTTCATGCAGCTGGCGCGCTCGCGCCTGGCACCCGGGGGCATCGTGCTCTCCAACGTGATCGGCGCGCTGCAGGGGCCGCGCAGCCGGCTCTTCCGCGCGATGTACCGGACGATGGGCGAGGTCTTCCCGGGCCTCTATCCGTTTCCCACAGCCTACCGACCCTCCGCCGATGTGGACGTCATTCGCAACATCATCGTGGTCGCATCGGGCGAGCGAGGCCTTTCGAGCGAGGAGATCCTTCGCCGGGCACGCCGCGTGGCGCCGCGCGTCACGTACCGCGAGTTCCTCAAATACGCGGCCGACTACTATGGGGAGCCAATCCCGGTGGTGGACGTCCCGGTGCTGACCGACGACTATGCGCCGGTGGACTCGCTCCTGCCGGTCTACCGCTGGACGCCGCCCTCGCCCTGATGCGCGCCGCGCGCTGCCGCTCGTTCCTCATCGCCACCGTGCTGGCCGTGGCAGCGGGTTTGTCCCGACCGGCCGAGGGGACGGGGACGGCTCTGGCCGTCGAGGTCCTGCCCAGCGCTATCGTGCAGGGTCAGGCGGTGCGGGTGCGCGTCCGAACTGCTGCGCCGGCCTCGGCCATCATGCTCCGGGTGGATGGTCGGGCCGTACCGCTGCACCGGTCTGCGGGCGGGTATCAGGCCTTTGTCGGAACGAGCCCGCTGACGAAGCCGGGCGCGCTCAGGGTGAAGGCCGCCATAAGCGGCCAGGCTGGCGTGGCAACTGCGCAGGCACGCGTCGTGGTGCGCGCAGGCACCTTCGGCATACGGCGGCTGACCGTCCCTCCCGCGCTGTTGGATCCGGCACTGGTCGAACAGGAACGGCGACGCGTCGCCGCCGCGACGGCCCGGCCGCTTCCCGCTCCACTGTGGCGCAGTCCCTTCCGCCGTCCGGTGGAGGGGCCGGTGACCTCAGGTTACGGCGTCCGCAGCATCTACAACGGCGTCCCGCGCGGCTACCACCTGGGCGTGGACTTCCGGGCTTCCGCCGGTACACCCGTGCGCGCGGCGCACCGCGGATTGGTGACACTGGCGGAGGAACTGCCGCTGAGCGGCAAGACGGTCGTCCTTGACCACGGCGCGGGGATCTTCACGACGTACCAGCACCTCTCCGCCATCACGGTGCGGCCGGGCCGGCGTGTGAATAGAGGAGACGTCGTGGGGCGTGTGGGATCGACGGGTCTGAGTACCGGGCCACATCTGCACTGGGGAATGCGCGTCCACGGGGTTCGGGTGAACCCTCTTGACTGGACGGCTGCCGGTGCGTTGACTACGCCGTGATGTGCGGTGCCGTCGTGCCTGGCTAGCGTGGGCGGGCCAGGGCGGGGACGATGGCGAACACCAAGACATCTCCCCGGTCACTCGGCTGGTAGTAGACAAGCCAGCGCTGGTCCAGAGCGAAATAGCGCAGTCCGGCGAATCGCCCCCGCTGTCGTCGCGGATACATCTGCGCAAAGGCGGTGACGGCGTCGAGACGATCGAAGAGGATCTTGCGCTCCGCAGCGGTCAGCGAGGCCAGCGCGAGGATGGCCTCATTCGTCCAGCGAATCGACGTCACCGCCGGCGTGGTTTCCGGGCACGCCGCACAGCCTGTTCATGGGCCACGGTCCGGCCGGCCCGCTCGTCGGCGAGGGCCCGCCCTAGAGTTGCCCGCACCCG
>LDXQ01000091.1 GCA_001443485.1 Candidatus Sysuimicrobiota bacterium CSP1-3 | reverse complement strand
GCCCTGCGGAAGGAGTGAGGCGTCGTGTGCCTGGCGGTGCCCGGCAAGATCCTGACCGTCACTGAGGGGGACGGCCTGACCCGCAGCGGGCGGGTCTCTTTCGGGGGAGTCGTCCGCGAGGTGAACCTAGCCTTCGTGCCAGAGGCCGCCGTCGGTGACTACGTCATGGTGCACGTGGGGTTTGCCATCAGCCGGGTGGATGAACAAGAGGCGGAACGGATCTTCGACTACCTGGCGGAGATGGAGGAACTGGGCGCCGCGGAGGCCGAGCCGTCGTGAAGTTCATCGACGAGTACCGCGATGCGCGGGCCGCCCGGAAACTGGCCGCGGCCATTGCCCGTGTGACGACACGGCCGTGGAACATCATGGAGGTCTGCGGCGGGCAGACGCACGCCATCGTTAAGTTCGGGATCGACGAACTGCTGCCGCCGCAGATCACGCTGGTACACGGTCCGGGCTGCCCTGTGTGCGTGACGCCGGTGGAGTTGATCGACAAGGCCGTGGAGATCGCCCCGCTGCCCGGCGTGATCTTCTGCTCCTTCGGCGACATGCTGCGCGTGCCAGGAACCAACGGCGACCTGCTCTCCGCGAAGGCGCGGGGCGCGGACGTCCGCGTCGTCTACTCTCCGCTAGATGCCCTGGCCGTGGCCCGGGCGAACCCGGAACGCCAGGTGGTCTTCTTCGCGGTGGGCTTCGAGACGACCGCGCCGGCCAACGCGCTGGCGGTGGCGCAAGCCCAACGGGAAGGCATGCGCAACTTCACGCTGCTCGTCTCGCACGTCCTGGTACCGCCGGCGATGGAAGCCATCCTGGCCTCCCCGAGCAACCGCGTGCAGGGGTTCCTGGCCGCGGGGCACGTCTGCACCGTGATGGGCTACGAGGAGTACGCGCCCATCGCCGCGCGCTACCGCGTGCCCATCGTCGTGACCGGCTTCGAGCCGCTGGACATCCTGGAGGGCGTGTACCTCTGCGTGCGGCAGCTGGAAGAGGGCCGGGTGGAGGTGGAGAACCCGTACGCCCGCTCCGTCCGCCGCGAGGGCAACCGGGAGGCGCGGCGGTTGATCGCGGAAGTCTTCCAGGTGGTGCCGCGCCGCTGGCGAGGGATCGGGGAAATCCCTCAGAGCGGCCTGGGTTTGCGCCCTGCGTACGCAGAGTTCGACGCGGAGCGGCGCTTCGGGCTGGCAGGACATGGCGTGGAAGAGCCGTCCGAGTGCCGGAGCGGCCTGGTCCTGCAGGGGGTCCTCAAGCCCCACGAGTGTCCCGCCTTCGGCACGCGCTGCACACCCGAGCACCCGCTCGGCGCCACCATGGTCTCGTCCGAAGGCGCCTGCGCCGCCTACTACCGCTACCGGGGCGTGCCGGTGAGGGCCGCGTCGTCATGACACTACGGGACGGCCACGCCGCCATGCCGGAGCCGGAGGACTTCGTGCTGTCCTGCCCCATCCCGATCAGGGAGTATCCGCAGGTCCTGCTGGCGCACGGCGGCGGCGGCAAACTGATGCACGCGCTGATCGAGAAGATGTTCCTGGCGGCCTTCGAGAACCCGCTGCTGGCGACACGCCATGACGGAGCGGTCGTCGACCTCAACGGCGGCCGGATCGCGCTGACCACCGACTCCTATGTCGTCCGCCCGCTCTTCTTCCCCGGCGGCAACATCGGCACGCTGGCCGTCAACGGTACGGTGAACGACCTGGCGATGTGCGGCGCCCGCCCGCTCTTCCTCACCGCGGGGTTCATCCTGGAGGAAGGCCTGCCCATGGAGACGCTCTGGCGGGTCGTCCGCTCCATGCAGGAGGCGGCGGCCGCCGCCGGCGTGCAGATCGTCACCGGCGACACGAAGGTGGTGGACAAGGGGAAGGGTGACGGGCTCTTCGTCAACACCGCGGGGCTGGGCGTCGTGCCGCCGGGCCGCGTCATCGCGCCCGACCGGGTGCGGCCCGGCGATGCCGTGCTCCTCAGCGGCGACGTCGGCCGGCACGGGATGGCCATCATGGCCGTGCGCGAGGGACTGACCTTCGAAAGCGAGATCGACTCCGACTGTGCCCCACTCGTCGAGCCGGTGATGGCCCTGCTGGATGCGGGGGTGGAGGTGCATTGCCTGCGGGACCTCACGCGGGGCGGACTGGCCAGCGGGGTGATCGAGATCGCTCAGGCCGCAGGGGTGCATGTCGCACTGGACGAGCGTGCCATCCCGGTCCGTCAAGACGTGCGCGGCGCCTGCGAGGTTCTGGGGCTAGACCCGCTCTACGTAGCCAACGAGGGGCGCTTCGTCGCCTTCGTCGCGCCGGCCGACGCGGAGCGCGCGCTGCAGCTCCTGCGGGGGCACCCGCTGGGCGCCGGTGCCTCCCTGATCGGGCGCGTCGCGGAATCCCATCCGCACGGCCTCGTGACCATGACCACGGAGATCGGTGCCACCCGGGTCGTGGACATGCTCAGCGGCGAGCAACTGCCCCGCATCTGCTGAGTTCTAGAGCTCTGCCATCCTCCCCAGGAGAACGTCGGCCCGTCACCGCGACGGATCGCGCCGCGGCGCCAGGCGTACCGTGCTGCCGATGACCAGGCCGGCGGTGATGAGCACGATGTTCTTGATGGCGTACTGGCCTTCCAGCGTGGGCAGGAGCGGGTTGCCTCCTTGAAACGCTACACTCGGCAGCAGGAAGAAGATCTGGAATGTACCCGCGATCTGCAGCCAGAGGAGGAGGAGCGTCACACGCAGGACCAGCGGGTGGCGGAAGAGGAGCCCGAGGCCGACCAGCACCTCCCAGGTGCCGATGAACAGGAGCGCCGTGGACGGCTTGAGCCAGAAGACGGTCTGCACCACGAGCTCGCTGGCTGGGCTAGCCCCGATCAGTTTCAGGCCGCCGAACCAGAGGTAGACGACGGCGATGGCGAGGCGCAGGAGATGGACGCCCTGCGCGGCCATGAACCGCACGAGCATTTGATCCAGCCGGTCGAGGCGCGACCGCACTGGAGCGATCCAGTCCCCAACGGTCATCGGTCTCCCCTCCGCAACGGACTTCGCCTCACCACATGGTCAACCGGCGCACAGAGACTTCAATCCACTGTCACTTGCGCGGCTTCGCCAGCAGGTTCTCGAGGAACTCCTCGTGGCCGACCTCGTCTGACAGGAGTTCGGTGGCCAGAGCGTAGGTCACCGGGTCCTTCCCGAACGTCATCTTGACCAGGTTGTTGTAGGCTTCGACCGCACCCCGTTCCGCTTTGATCTGGTCCTCCACTATCCCCTCGGCATCGGCCCAATCCTGGCGCGGTGCGGTCCATGGCGCGTGCGCCCCGGCCTCCCAGTCCTTCGGATGCACGACCGGATCGCCTCCCAGCTCGGTGATCCGGCGCGCCAGCTTCCCGGCGTCACCGAGTTCGTCCTTCGCCTCTTCCGCAAAGTGCTCGGCCAGCTCCTCGCCGGGAAAGCCTTCCGCCACCTGCGCGGTGATCCAGTATGAGTAGTCCGCTAGGAGTCCGCCTCCACAAGTCCCTTGCGGATAGCGTACTTGATCAACTGCGCCGGGCGGTGCAGGTCGAGCTTCTCCATGATGTGCTGGCGGTGGGCCTGCACCGTCTTCACGGAGAGGTGCAGGAGGTCACCGATCTCCGCGCTGGTGTACCCTTCGGCGATCAGTTTGAGGATCTCCCGCTCCCGCGGGGTCAGTTCCTCGTAGGCGCCGGCTTCCTCGCCGGTCTCCACACGCCGCAGGTAGTCCGCCACCAGCGCCGTGGCCATGGAAGGGTAGAGGAAGGTCTCGCCGCGGGCCGCCGCTTCGATGGCGTCCACCAGTTCGACCGGTTTGGCCTTCTTCAGCACGTACCCGCAGGCCCCGGCGCGCAGCATCTGAAAGAGGTACTCCTCGTTGTCGTGCACGGTCAGCGCCAGGACCTGGACCTGCGGGAACTCCTCCTTAATCCGGCGGGTGGCGTCCACCCCACCCAGGCGGGGCATGGCCACATCCATCAGTACGACGTCCGGCCGCAGCGCGCGCACCTGGTCGAGCGCGCTCAGGCCGTCCTCCGCCTCCCCCACGACCTCCACGGTGGGGGCGGCCTGCAGCAGGGCGCGGATGCCCGCCCGCACCAGGGTGTGGTCGTCGACAATCAGGACGCGCAGGGCCATCTCACATCCCCCCTGACGTGGTGACGACTCCCACCGGGAGTTCCATCTGGACGGTTGTGCCCCTCCCAGGCTGCGAGGTGATCCGCAGCGTCCCGCCCAGGAGCGCCACCCGTTCCTCCATGCCGATGATCCCCAGCCGCCGACGCGCCGGGTCGCTGAGCGTCACCTCCACGTCGAAACCCACGCCGTCGTCCGCGACGAAGAGGTGTACCGTACCGTCCGCTAACTCCAGGGAGAGGGTCGCCGTGCGCGCCTGGGCGTGGCGGGCGATGTTCGTCACCGCCTCCTGCGCGATGCGGAAGACGGTGGTCTCGACGGGCCGGGGGAGACGCTGCTGTCCGAACCCGCTCGCCTGAAAGCGCACCTGCACGCCCGCGGGCTCCAGCAAGTTCTTGGCGTAGTGCCGCACCGCGGGGATTAGGCCCAGATCGTCCAGCAGGGTAGGGCGCAGGGCGAAGATGATTTTGCGCACCTCCTCCAGCGTCTGCTCGGCCACACCGCGCACCGCGCCCAGCGCGGCGCGGGCCTGCTCCAGATCCCGGGGCGCCATCTCCTCCGCGGCATTGAGGCGCATCATCAGCCCCGTCAGCGACTGGCTAACCTCGTCGTGTAGTTCCCGGGAGATGCGGAAGCGTTCGTCCTCGTGGGCGCTGATCAGGCGGCTCAGAAGATCGCGGCGTAGCCGCTCCTTCTCCCGTACTTCCTCGAAGAGGCGGACGTTTTCGATGGCGATGGCCAGCTGGTTGGCCACGGTGTTCAGCACGATCAGGTCGGAGCGCTCAAACGGCCGCTCCTCCACGCGGGTGACGATCATGGCGCCGAGGTCCTGATCGCGCGTGCGCAGGGGGACCGCCAGCACGACGCCCGCACCCGCGACGGGACGCTGTATCTCCGCGGGTCCACGCGGGGCGGAGAGGGGCCGGCCGGCCAGTTCGCCCGCCACCGCGGCGCCCCAGGGGGTGACCAGGGCCGGATCACCCGCCGCGGCGATCACATCCAGGCTGCCGTTCTCCCGGCCGTAGACCATGCAGGCGTCGGCCCGCAGGGTCTCCCGCATGGCCGCGGCCGCCTCGCTCAGCGCCGAGGAGAGGTCCGCCGCCGCGGTGAGGTTCTTGCTGAAAACGGTGAGCGTGGAGAGGCGGCGGGTGAGGTCGCTGATCTCCTCGCTGAGCGCCGTGGTGTAGCGCTCGATCCGCGCGCTCATGTCGTTGAAGGCGGAGGCCAGGACCCCTAGTTCGTCATCGGTGGCCACCGTGGCTCGCGCCCCATAGTTCCCCCGCGAGATCTCCCGCACCGTGCGGACGATGTCGGACAATGGGTCGAGGACGAAGCGGCCCAGGAGCACGCTCATCGTGCCCAGGGCGAGGAGGAAGGTGAACCCCACCAAGCCCGCCAGCAGTTTGGCGGTGGAGCGCAAGTGCGTGGCGACCTGCCCGGTGCCCAGCGAGACGCCGATCGCCCCCAGCACCGGGCCATCTTTGGCGTGGCAGGTGCGACATTCCTGGCGGTTCTCGATGGGCGTGAGGACGAGGAGTTCCCCCGTCTCCGGCCGTTCCTCCGCCGCGGGCGCGCGGGCGGTGAGCACCCGCGCCAGCAGGGCGGAGGGGCGGTAGACGCCGACCTCTTCGGCCCGCGACGAGGCCCACACCCGACCGTCCGGGGCGTAGATGGTCACCCGGTGGATCGGTTCCTGCTCCACGTGCCCGATGATCTGTTTCATCTCGCGGGGATTGTTGTTGACCATGGTAGTGGTCAGGCTGTGCAGGATGGTCGAGGTCAGGGTTTTGGCCATCGCCTCGAACTGCTGCAGGGTGGCGGTGCGCTGGAAGAGGACCAGCGCATAAATGGAGAACCCCCCGACGATGAGGAAGATCGTCACGATCCAGAGGGTGATCTTCAGGTGCAGGCGCAGAAGGAAGGCCTCCCCGGCGCGCGCTTTGGTACTTCCACCATAGGCGTGCGCTTCGACACGGCGGCAGAGGCTGCCAGTCGATTGTCACTAGTCCTTTCGGACTAGGCTGCCTCCGCGCGCGCGACGATGTCAGAGACTTGGCACGAGGCCGATCCCTAACCGCCACCACATTGCGGATCCTCCCTGCAGAGCGTCCTGATACTCTCAGGATGAGGGCGTTGGGCTTCCGGAACCATCGGGCAGACGTAGTATGCGGGTCAGTCGCCGGCGTGGGGGGACCTAGCGGAGCATGAGGAAGGTTTTTTGTAGTTTGAGCAGTGTGCTCCGGGCGGGGGCCTTTCCCCTCAGTTCCATGCGCAGACATTGTTCCAGGCTCGTGGAGATGAGGTCCAGGGCGACCCGGTCCAGCGCAGCCCGCACGGCGGCGATCTGCTGGATGATCTCGGCGCACTCCCGCCCGTCACCGAGCATGCGCTGAACGCCCTGGATCTGGCCTTCCACGCGGCGCAGCCGGCGCACCGCCGCGTCCGTGGTGATCTTGTCGAGTCTGGGGTAGGCGGTCACGAGTGCTCCTCCTTGGTGCGGTGTCGGCCGCGCAAGTTCAGCCTACGGCATACCCTACCCAGTAGCGTATAGCACCTTCGGGCCACCCCACATCGGGCTCCGGTCGGATTCGCAGATCAGCCGCGGGCCTGATTGGCCGGGCGGGCGGCGCGGCCTACGCTGAATGCGGATACCGGAGGGAGTATCAGGCAAAGTCGCGGCGAGGGCGGGTGCCCCGCCGGTGAGGTGAGAGCCGATGGCAGCGGTGGCAACCCAGGTGGAAGTGCTCTCTCGACAGCAGGTCGACACAGGGAACAAGCTGACGATGATCGTGTTCAGCGGCGAAATGGATCGGGCGATTGCCGCGTTCAACATTGCTACGGGTGCCGCCGCCTCCGGCATGGACGTGACGATGTTCTTCACGTTCTGGGGGCTACAGACGATCAAGAAGCCGGCGCGTACGGGGAGGAGCCTGATGGGCCGGATGTTGGGCTGGTTCCTCAACGATGTCGACAGCCTGGGTCCCAGCAAGATGAACTTCGGCGGGGCCGGGCGGTGGATGTTCAAACAGATGATGAAGAGCCACAACGCGACACCGGTGGCGGAACTGCGCGCGCTGGCGACCGACCTGGGCGTCAAGATGCTGGCCTGTCAGATGAGCATGGACGTGATGGAGATCGGGCGCGAGCAGTTGATCGATGACGTGCAGGGCGTGGCGGGGGTGGCAGCGATGCTGGAGGAGGCCGCCCACTCCAAGATCACCCTGTTCATTTAGGAGGATGGCTATGGAAGCCACTAGGACCGCGCTCGTGCTGGACCTGAAGGGCCTGCTCTGCCCGATCCCCGTGGTCAAGCTGGCGCAGGCGATCAAGACCGTGCAGGTCGGCGACCTGATCGAGGCGACGGCGACCGATCCCGGTGTCCTGGCCGACATCCCGGCCTGGTGCCGCAGTACTGGTCACGAACTGGTCTCTATCGGCAGAGCGGAGAAGATCATCCGATTCGCGGTCCGCCGGGTGAAG
The DNA here is from genome assembly GCA_001443485.1 of Candidatus Sysuimicrobiota bacterium CSP1-3. GTDB lineage: Bacteria > Sysuimicrobiota > Sysuimicrobiia > Sysuimicrobiales > Humicultoraceae > Humicultor. Next base: position 528 of record LDXQ01000091.1, on the reverse strand, counting down.
TGATGGGCATCTGGGGCTGGGTCGTCGCGGGAGCGTTCGCCGGCACTGTTGCCGGTCTGGGCCGGCACCTGGCGATCCTGCTCGGGCGCGCCTACCGGCCGGAACGGGCCGGAGCGATGGGCTCACCCGCGCAGGGCGTGCTCTACGCCTTCACCTGGGGCATGATGCCCTGGGCGAAGGAGAGCACCCGGCTCCACCTGCTGGCCTACCTGCGCGGGGTAGTCTTTCACATCGGCATCGGCGCTGCGTTCCTGGCGCTGCTGGTAAGCCCGTGGCGGGCGCAGATGGCCCCCGCACTCCGGTGGGGCCTGGTGGCGCTCACCGCCGTCGGCGGCCTGGCGGGCTTCGCCGGCCTCGTCGCCCGGATTGCCGAGGCGCGCCTCCGCACCCTGAGCACGCCCGACGACTTCTTCTCGGTGACCCTGGTGAGCCTGTTCACCTTGGCCGCGGGGGCCGCCTGGGTCGTGCCCCCACTGCTGCCGGTCTTCTATGTGCTGGCTGTGGCGACGCTGCTCTACATTCCGTTCG
>LDXQ01000090.1 GCA_001443485.1 Candidatus Sysuimicrobiota bacterium CSP1-3 | reverse complement strand
CGCCGAGCGACCCCGTCGTATCACGGAACCCTTCCCCGGCGGGGAGAGCGTCGCGCAAGCCGTGGAGCACGTCCGGTTGTTTCTGCGCGACGTCGCTACCCGACACGCAGGCGAGACGATTCTGGTCATCGGACACAGCGCGACGCACTTCGGGCTGGAGCACTGGATCAACGGGACCCCGCTGCACGAGATCGTGGCCGCGCCCTGGACCTATGAACCGGGCCGCCCGTACGTCCTCACCGAGGACGCCCTGCGGCGCATCGAAGGCACTGCTCAAGGAGGGCATCGTGACTGAGGAACGTCTGGACCTCCCGGGAGACCGCTCCCGGCAGTTGATGGACCGCAAGGCGCGCGTGGTGCCGGACGCGATCTCCGGGCAGGTGCCGGCTTTTGCCGCGCGCGGGGAGGGGGCGCTCCTCTGGGACGCCGACGGGCGCCGCTACATCGACCTGGCGGGCGGGGTGGGCTGCCTCAACGTGGGACACAGCCACCCGCGCGTCGTGGCGGCGATTCAGGAGCAGGCCGCCCGCTTCACGCACACCGACTTCACGATCGTTCCCTACGAGGGGTACGTCGCGCTGGCCGAGCGGCTGGCCGTACTGGCGCCGGGGCCCAGTGCCAAACAGGTGGCCTTCTTCAACTCGGGGGCCGAAGCGGTGGAGAACGCCGTGAAGGTGGCGCGTCTGGCCACCGGGCGGCCGGCGGTCATCGCCTTTGAGGGCGCCTTCCACGGCCGGACGTACATGGCGCTTTCGCTCACGAGCAAGGTGGATCCGTATAAGCGGCGGATGGGGCCGTTCATGTCCGATATTTACCGCGCGCCCTACCCTGATCCGTACCGTTCTCCCGAGCCCGACGCCACGGCCTTCGCCCTGCGGCGGCTGGAGACGATGCTCACCACGCACGTTGATCCCGCGCAGGTCGCCGCGATTATCGTGGAGCCCGTCCTGGGCGAGGGCGGCTTTGTCGTGCCGCCGCCGGACTTTCTTCCTGCCCTGCGCCCGCTGTGCGACCGGATCGGCGCGCTGCTGATCGTGGACGAAGTGCAGACGGGGCTCGGCCGCACCGGAAAGTTCTTCGCCACGGAGCATGCCGCGATTGAAGCCGACCTGATGGTCATCGGCAAGTCGCTCGCGGTCGGACTCCCGCTCTCGGGGGTGATCGGCCGGCGTGAGGTCTTCGTGCCGGTGCACGCGGGGGCGCTGGGCGGCACGTATCCCGGGAACCCCGTCGCCTGCGCGGCCGCGCTGGCCGTGCTGGACGTCATAAAGGAAGAGCGCCTGGTGGAACGGGCGGTCCGGCTCGGTGTCCTGCTCCGCGACCGCCTGATGGCGATGGCGCGGCGCTACCCGCTGATCGGCGACGTCCGCGGGCTGGGGGCGATGGTCGCTATCGAACTGGTGGCGGACCGGAAGACGAAGGTGCCGGTCGCTGCGGAGACCTCCGCGGTGCTGGCCCACGCGCTCTCGCAGGGCGTGCTGCTCCTGCGGGCGGGGGTCTACGGGAACGTCATCCGCTTTCTTATGCCGCTGGTGATCCCCGAAGAACTCCTCGAGGAGGCGCTGCAGGCGCTCGACCGGTCGCTGGCGATCGTGCAGGAGCACGGCGCCACCGCGGTGCTGGTCGCGGCCGGAGGGGAGTAACGGTGCCGGACCCCTGGGGCGGGCCGCTCTTCTAGAGACCGCCCTCAGGCAGTACACTTTTCCAGAGGACCCACGGATGCCCGACCCGTTCGTGCACTGCCACCTGCACACGGAGTATTCGCTACTCGACGGTCACAGCCGTATCCGCCCCCTGATGCAGGAGGCGGCGCGGCTGGGCATGCCGGCCATCGGCCTTACGGATCACGGCGCCATGTACGGCGCCGTCGAGTTCTACCTGGCGGCGAAGGAGCACGGCCTCAATCCCATCCTCGGCGTGGAGGCCTACGTCGCGCCGCGGGGGCTGTCTGACCGCGACCCGCGGCTGGACATCAACCCCGCCCACCTGATCCTGCTGGCCACCTCCACGGAGGGCTACCGCAACCTCATCGCCTTGACCACGGTGGCGCACCTGGAGGGGTTTTACTACAAGCCCCGCATCGACCGCGAGGTGCTGGCCGGCCACAGCACGGGGCTGGTCGGCTCCTCCGCCTGCCTGCAGGGCGAGGTGGCGCGGGCGATCCTGCGGGAGGACATGGCCGGCGCGCGGGAGATCGCCGCCACCTACCGGGACATCTTTGGCCCTGGCAACTTCTTCCTGGAGGTGCAGAACCACGGCCTCCCCGACGAGGCCCGGGTGATCAAGGGGATGGTCCAGCTGGCGCGGGACCTGGACCTGCCGCTGCTCGCCACCAACGACGTGCACTACGTGCGTAAGGGCGAGGCGGACGCGCAGGACGCCCTGATGTGCATCCAGATGAACATCGGGCTGGATCAGACCGAGAAGCCCCGCATGGGGAACGTGACCGAGTTCTACCTGAAGAACGGGGAGGAGATGGCGCGCCTCTTCGCAGACGTGCCGGAGGCCCTGCGCGGCGGGCTGGCGATCGCGGAGCGCGCCCACATCGAGATCGAGATGGGGCGGCTCAGACTGCCGCACTTCCCGGTGCCGGAGGGGGAGACCGCCGATTCCTACCTGCGCCGGCTCTGCGAGGCCGGACTGCACCGGATCTACGCCCGCGCCGCGCCGGAGGTACAGGAGCGGCTGGACCGGGAACTGGACATCATCGCCAAGACGGGCTACGCGGCCTATTTCCTCATCGTCCAGGATTTCGTCAACTTCGCCCGCGGCCGCGGCATCCTGACCACCGTGCGCGGCTCCGCCGCCGGCAGCCTGGTGCTCTACGCCCTGGGGGTCACCGACGTCGACCCGATCCAGTACCGGCTGCCCTTCGAGCGCTTCCTCAACCTGGAGCGGTTCACCCCGCCGGACATCGACGTGGACTTCATGGACAGCCGCCGCGACGAGGTGATCCGCTACGTCATCGACCGCTACGGCGGCGACCGGGTGGCCCAAATCATCACCTTCGGCACGATGGGCGCGCGGCAGGGCGTCCGCGACGTCGGCCGGGTGATGGGACTGCCCTACGGGGACGTGGACCGCATCGCCAAACTGATCCCGTTCAACGCCTCGATCGACGAGGCGGTGCGCGCCGACCCGGACCTCGCCCGCGCCGCGGCGGAGAACGCCCAGATCCGCCGCCTGCTCGATCTGGCGCAGAAGCTGGAGGGTGTCGCCCGCCACGCCAGCACCCACGCGGCCGGGGTCATCATCTCCCGCGACCCCTTGATCGAGCACGTGCCGCTGCAGAAATCGACCAAGGGCGACCTGGTGATGACCCAGTACGACATGAACGCGGTCGAGAAGATCGGCCTGCTGAAGATGGATTTCCTCGGGCTGATCAACCTGACGATCCTGGACACGGCGCTCCGGATCATCGAGCGCATGCGGGGTCTGACGATCGACCTGAAGACCATCCCCCTGGACGACCAGAAGACGTACGACCTCCTCTCCGCGGGTGAGACCGTGGGGATCTTCCAGCTGGAAGGCGCGGGGATGACGCGCTACATCAAGGAACTGCGCCCTTCGCGCATCGAGGACATCATGGCCATGGTGGCGCTCTTCCGCCCCGGCCCGATGGCCAACATCCCCGCTTACATCCGGCGCAAGCACGGCCGCGAGCCCATCACCTACATGCACCCGTCGCTGGAACCGGTGCTGCGCGAGACCTACGGCGTAATGGTCTACCAGGAGGACGTGATGGCCGTGGCCCAGGCGGCCGCCGGCTACACCCTGGCCGAGGCGGACCTCCTGCGCTACGCCGTGGGCAAGAAGATCAGGGACAAGCTGGAGGCGCAGCGGGAGACGTTCATCGCGGGGTGCCGCAAGCAGGGCATCCCCAAACGGTCCGCCGACCTCCTGTGGGAGCAATTTGAGCCCTTCGCCCGCTACGGGTTCAACCGGGCGCACGCCGCCTGCTACGGCCTGATCGCTTACTACACCGCGTACCTGAAGGCCAACTACCCCGTCGAGTACATGACCGCGGTCCTGACCAACGAGGCGCAGGGGCAGGACTGGATGGCCAAGGTGGCGCTGGCCGTGGCGGAGGCGCGGCGCATGGGGATCCGCGTGCTGCCGCCCGACGTGAACGCTTCGCAGGAGAACTTCTCCGTGGAGGGCGACGCGATTCGCTTCGGCCTGGGCGCGGTGAAGAATGTCGGCGGCGGCGCGGTGCAGGAGATCATCCGCGCCCGGGAGAGCGGTGGCCCCTTCACCTCGCTGGTGGACCTCTGCGCCCGGGTGGACGGCCGGCTGGCGAACAAGCGCGTCCTGGAAAGCCTGATCAAGGCCGGTGCCTTTGACTCTCTGGGAGAGCCGCGGGCGCAGCTGCTGGCGAACGTGGACCAGGCGCTGGCGGGGGCGCAGCGGGCGCAGCGACTGCGCGAGTCACCGCAACAGGGGCTCTTTGAAATGGGAGAGAGCGGCGCCGCGGATGGGCCGGCGCTCTTCCCGATGGAGGAGTTCAGCAGAGAAGAACGCCTCGCCATGGAAAAGGAGATGCTCGGGCTGTACATCTCCGACCATCCGCTGGCCCACGTCCAGGAGGACCTGGCGGCGCGGGTCAGCCTGCCCATCGGGCAATTGCACGAGGTGCGCGACCGGGCCACACTGGCCGTCGGCGGGATCGTCACGGTGTTGAAGCGCACGACCACCAAGTCGGGCTCCGTCATGGCCTTTCTCACCCTGGAGGACCTCACGGGCTCGGTGGAAGTCATCGTCTTCCCGAAGACCTACGAGCAGAACGCCTTCCTGTTGAAGAGAGACGCGATCCTGGTAGTGCGCGGCCGGGCGGACGTGGCCGAACAGCAGGTAAAGATCCTGGCGGAGAGTCTCTACCCGCTGGCGGAGGCGCCGGCTGCGGAGCCGCTGGCCGGCGCGGAGGCGCTCGTCACGGTTGAGCCGGCCGGTGCCACCGGGAACGGTGGGCCGGTCGCCGCGCCGTTCGAGGAGTCGCCGCTGCCCGAAAGCGAGACGCGCGAACTGCACGTCCGGCTTCCCGCGCATCTGGGACCGGAGGCGTTGGAGCGGCTGCGCTCCGCGCTGGACCGCTACCGCGGCACCCACCCGCTCGTCCTCCACCTGGTGCGCGACGACCGGGAGACGGTGGTCCGGTCCCAGGAGATCCGGGTGCGCGCCGATCCCGCGCTGGCGGCGGACCTGGAGTCGGAGTTCGGCGCCGGCGCGGCCTGGGTCGAGGACGGCGGATGAGCCGCGGACGGCGCGTCCTCCTCGGCGCGCTGGTGGGCGTGCTGATCGGCGGCGCGGCCGCCTACCTGCTCTTCCGGCCCGTGTCCTCGCCTGCCCGCAACCCCACGTCGCTGCAGCCGTACCCGCTGGCCTCGACGCCGGGACAGCCGCCCGCACGGCCGCTGCAGGCGCGGCGCCCCGCCCCCGAGTTCGCCCTGCCGTCGCTGCGGGGTGGGGAGATCCGCCTCAGTGATTTCCGGGGCAAGGTGGTGCTGCTGAACTTCTTCGCCTCCTGGTGCGCGCCGTGTGCGGCCGAGGCCCCGGACCTGCGGGCGACGTCTGAGAAGTATGGCGGTCGCAACGTGGTCTTCGTCGGCGTGGCCATCCTCGACGAATTCAAGGAGGCGCAGGCCTTTCTGGAGCGGCACCGCCTGCCCTACCCGGCGGCGTTCGATCGAGGGAACAAGATCATGGAGAGGTATCAGGTCACCGGACTGCCCACCTCGATCTTTATCGACCCCGCCGGGATGATCGTCAGCCGGTTCGTCGGGCCGTTCATCGGTCCGGAGGGCGTGGCCGAACTGGAACGCCGCCTGGCCCAGGCCGGCGCGCAGCCGGCGGCGCCCTAACCGCGGAACAGAGGAGCACAGACCCGACCGCCGATGGAACAGCCCGCGCCGCGACCGCGCCCCCTCTCGATCCCGTTTCTGCAGGTCCTGACGGCCCTGGTGTTGATGGCGCTGGGATTCCTCGTCGTGATCCAGTCCCGGGCGGGACGCGCCCTGGTGGCGCAGCCGGAGGTGCCCACGCGCAACGTCTACGCGCTGGCGACCCTACTGCGCGAGGAGCGTGAGGCGCACGTGGCACTGGAGGCGGAGGTGGCCGAACTGCGCAATCGCCTCGAGGTGTATGAGCGGGCGGCCGCGGAGGGACAGAGCCTCACGGCGGCCATGTCCAAGGAACTCGAGACGCTCCGCGCCGCGGTGGGCCTGAAGGCAATGGAAGGGCCTGGGGTCACGGTGACGATGAAGGACTCGCCCACGCGGCCGGCCGGCAGCGACCCGGTGGTCGTCACCTACCAGGACATCGTCGCTGTCGTCAACGAATTGTGGGCGGCGGGCGCGGAGGCGGTAGCGGTCAACAATCTGCGGGTCACGGCGATGACGGGCTTCGGTCAGGTGGGCGGCACCGTGGTGGTGGACCTGCAGCGGCTGCAGGGGCCCTTCGTCATCACGGCCATCGGCGACCCCGCGACGCTGGAGGGGGCGCTGAACATCAAGGGCGGGCTGGTCGAGGCGCTGCGCACGATCGGTCTGGGCCTGTCCATCGCGGGGCACGACCGGGTGCAGGTGCCGGCCGCCTCCGGGCTGGCGAAGTTCGACCATGCGCGCCCGTTGAAATAGCCTCGAGGGGGATGAGTGTGGAACACGACGTCCTGATCGCCGGCGCGAGTTTCGCCGGCCTCGCCGCCGCGCGCGTCCTGGGCCCCGCGGCGTTGCTCCTCGACCGCGCGCCGCTCGGGGCGGGCCAGACCTCCGCCTGCGCGGCGCCGACGCACCTGGTCGAGCGCATGGGGGCCGGCCCCGCCATCATGCAGCGGCATGACCACCTGGCGATCGCCGTCGGCGACGACGCCGTGCGCTGGCCGCTGCCCGAGCCTTTCTGCACGTTCGACTACGCCGCCTACTGCCGGCTGGCCTTCGCGGGGACGGGCGCGGAGTTCCGGCAGGCCTCCGTGCAGCGGATCGAGGACGCACGCGTGCGCACCACCGCCGGGGAGATCGACGTCCGGATGGTCGTGGACGCGACCGGCCCCCGCTCGACGCTGGCCGGACCGGTGCGAGGGCGACGGATCGCCTTCGGCCTGGAGACGGAGATCGCCGCGCCGCCCGCCGACGGCCTCTGGTTCCACTTCCTGCCGGAGGTGCGCGACGGCTACGCCTGGGCCTTCCCTTGCGGCGAGGTAACGCGCTTCGGTGTACTGAGTTACCTGGGGGAGACGAAACTGCTGCCCGCGCTGCTCCGGTTTCTGCAGCGCTTCGATCTGCAACCCGGACCGCTGCACGGCGGGTTTCTGGCGACGGGCTGGCGGCCCGCGGCGACCGGCCGCGTCTTCGTCGCCGGCGACGCCGCGGGGCAGTGCCTGCCGCTGACCGGGGAAGGCATCCGCACCGCGGTCCTGGCCGGCGAGACCTGCGGCCACCTCCTGCGCGGCGTGCTGGACGGACGGTGGACGCTGGAGGAGGCCGGGGCGCGCTACGGCGCCGTCATCGACCGGGAGCGGCGCCGCTACCGCGCGCTCCTGTGGGGAAATGGGGCGGCGCTGTTGCTGCCCCGTCCCGCGCTGCGCCTGCTGGTGCGGACGATGAGCCGGCCGCCGGCCCTGTCGGCGTTCTTCCGGCACTATCTCTCCATCTTCGCCCCGACGACCTGATCCCGAGTGGGGTTTTGAGGAGGCCCGATGAAGGCCGAGGAGACACTGTGGCGTCATCCCGACTTCATGAAGTTCTGGGTGGCGCAGACGATCTCGGTCTTCGGCAGCCAGTTCAGCGCGCTGGCGCTGCCGATCATCGCCGCCCTTACCCTCGGCGCGACTCCCGGCGAGATGGGCATCCTCACGGCTGCGGAGACGGCCCCTTTCCTGCTCATCGGCCTCTTCGCCGGCGTGTGGGTCGACCGCATCCCGCGCCGCCCGATCCTGATTACCGGCGACCTCGGACGGGCGGCGGTGCTGGGCGTCGTCGTGCTTCTGGCGCTTGGCAAGGTGCTGCGGATGCCGCACCTGTATCTCTTCGGATTCCTCTTCGGGATTCTTACCGTCATCTTTGATGTGGCCTACCAGGCGTATCTGCCGGTCCTGGTCAGGAGGGAGCGGCTGGTCGAGGGCAACAGCAAACTTGAGGCCAGTCGTTCCACGGCGCAACTTTCCGGGCCGGGCGTGGCCGGTGTCGTCATCCAGGTCCTCTCCGCCCCCGTCGCCATCGCGCTGGATGCGGTCTCCTTTCTGATCTCCGGGGCGCTGATTGGGACGAT
>LDXQ01000089.1 GCA_001443485.1 Candidatus Sysuimicrobiota bacterium CSP1-3 | reverse complement strand
GAGCGTCTGATCGAGGCCGCGGAGGAAGAGGATGCTCTGGCCGCGCACTTCGCGTATTTCCTGGAGTTCGCCGAACGCGCGTACGCGGCCCGGGTCCGCGAGAGCCTTCCCTGGCTGGCTCGCCTCGAGCGGGACCACGACGATCTTCGTGCCGCGATGGATTGGAGTCGGCAACGGGACGCCCGAGAGCATCTTCGTCTCGTCGGCGCTCTCGCGTGGTTCTGGCATCTCCACTCGGAGCATCTTGTGGAGGGTGCCGAGAGACTGGAGCAGGCGCTCGCCGCCCACCCGGAGCGCGAAGCCGTTCGGGCTCGAGCGCTTACCGGATTCGCGATGGTGCTTTGCTGGCTGGGAGACTTCAAACGAGCGCGGCAGCGAACCGAGGAGGCCATCGGAATCTGGGAGGAGATCGGCGACCGCCTCGAGCGGGCGTTCGCGGTGGAGGCGCTGGGCTGGAGCCATTGCCTGGGTGACGACAACGAGCGCGCGCTGGAATTCATGGAGCAGGCCCTCGCCGTCTTCCGGGAAGAAGGGGAGGACTGGTTGATCAACCGCGGGCTTGTCAGCGTGGGTCAGGTGCTGGTGGCGCTCGGACGGGTCGACCAGGCTGTCCCGATGGCCGAGGAGTTGCTCGCTTCGAGCGAGCGCCTCGGAGACCTCCGAGGGAAACACTATGCCTTGCACTACCTGGGCGATTGTGCACTCGCCGTTGGCGATCCGGCTGCCGCCCAAGGGTGCTACGCCCGTAGCCTGCTCGCCGCCCTGGCTTACGGGAACATCGCCGAGGCAGGTGTCGAGATGCAAGGCATGGCCATGTCCACAGGTGGGGTGGGCGACCTCGAACGGGCCTTCGTGCTCAATGGGGCGGCGGAAGCCAAGATGCGCGAGGTCGGTATGGATGTCTCTGGATTCGGATTCTGGACCGCATATAAGCGCCGATATCTCAATCCAACCCGCGAAGCATTCGGGCTCGGCGCCGCTGAGCAGGCCGAGGCTCGAGGGGCGGCCATGCCGTTCGCTGAGGCGGTCCAGCTCGCCACGTCGTTCCGGCAAGCCTGAGCCCTTCCGCATGGGGCTGATACTAGCGTAGGCCGACGCGGCGGCATGGAAAGTCAGCCGCAGAACCGGTTTCCCAGAGGGGCAGCAGCGGCCGGGTGGGGTAGACTTCAAGAGAGCAGCCATGCGGGTGACGCCCTACGGGGCCGTCCGGACGGTCACGGGCTCGATGCACCTGGTCGAGACGGGAGGCCTCCGCCTGCTGCTGGACTGCGGGCTGTTTCAAGGGCGGCGAGCGGAATCCCAGGAGGTCAACGCCAGCTTGCCGTTCCCGGCGTCGAGTATCGATGCCGTCGTCCTTTCCCACGCGCACCTCGACCACTGCGGCAACCTGCCTACCCTGGTGAGCCAGGGATTCAACGGGCCGATCTACTGCACGCCGGCCACGCGCGACCTGGCGGCGCTGGTGCTGCGCGACAGCGCGAAGGTCCAGCGCCAGGACATCCGTTTCGTTAACAAGATCCGCCGGCGTCAGGGCCAGAAGCCGGTGACGCCCCTTTACACCGGGAAGGATGCGGAGCGGGCGATCCGTCGCCTCGCGACCGTGCCGTACGGGCAGACATTCTCCATCGGCCCGGCCAGGGTCCGATTCTACGATGCGGGTCACATCCTCGGGTCGGCGATCACAGTTCTGGAGGCCGACGGGCGGGTCCTGGGGTTCAGCGGCGATCTCGGACGTCTCGGCGCCCCCATCGTGCGCGACCCGGAGGTCCCCCCGGCGGTAGATCTGCTGTTGATGGAGACGACCTACGGCGACCGGTTGCACCAGTCATATGCGGAAGGGGAGGCGCGCCTGACCGAGGTCGTCATGGAGACTGCGCAGCGCGGGGGAAAGGTCCTGATCCCCGCGTTTGCCCTGGGCCGGACCCAGGACCTGATCTATTCCCTGCGTCGCCTCCGCGAGAGCGGCCACCTCTCTTCGCTGCCGGTGTTCGTCGACAGCCCGATGGCCGTGGACGCCACCGCGATCTACCGCCGGCACCCCGAGTGCTTCGATGAGGAGACGCGGGGACGCCTGAAGCGGCGCGATCCATTCGGCTTCAAGGAAGTGCGCTACGTGCGCCTGCAGGCGGAGTCCCAACAACTCAACGACATGGCCGAGCCCTTCGTCGTGATCGCGACCTCCGGGATGTGCGAGTCCGGGCGCATCCGCCACCATCTCCGCCAGCACATCGGCGACCCGCGCTCCACCCTGCTGATCGTTTCCTTCCAGGCGGCGCACACGCTGGGGCGGCGGCTGGCCGGCGGCACCTCACCGGTGAACATCTTCGGGGAGCCGCACGAGGTGCGACTGCAGGTGCGCGTGCTGGACTCATTCAGCGCCCACGCCGATCGTGACGAGCTGCTGGCCTGGGTCGGACGCCTGCCGCGGGTGGGGCAGGTCCTCTGCGTGCACGGCGAGGAGAGTCAGTCCCTGGTCTTCGCGGACCGCCTGACCTCTCGGGGCTTCACGGTCCGCGTCCCCGAACGCGGCGAACAGTTCACCGTCTAGGCGCGGGCCTACATATCCGCGGCCGTCCCGGAAGGGGAGGGACAGCCGATAGCCAATTGGACAGCAATTATCGTGTACGGCGATTTCGCTGAGGAGGCATCATGAGCGACATCCTCGGATGGACCATCTCCATCGTCTTCGTCCTTTTCTGGGCGCTGCCGGTCGTATTGCTGATCTGGGTGATCTGGCAGGTGGCCCGGCGGCTGCGCCGCCGGGAGGAAGCGCAAGGTTAGGACATTTTCACGAGGGGGTGGGGCGGTGCGCATGGCGCGGCGATATCTCCTGCTCGGCATGGGTGTGCTGATCCTGTTCGTGGTGTCTCTCGCGATGCTGGCGCGCGGCCCGGCGCTCAGCGCGGCATCCCTGCCGCAGGTGACGGCCACGCTGACCGCGGCGCCGAAGGTCCCGTCGCCGGTGCGGCGCGGTCCAGCCCGGGTGACCGTGAACCTGGAGACGCGGGAAGACAAGGGCGTCCTGGCGGACGGCGTGGAGTACGTCTTCTGGAACTTCAACGGGACAGTCCCCGGCCCGATGGTCCGCGTGCGCGTCGGCGATGAGATCGTCCTGCGGCTGCGAAACGCCCAGACCAGCAAACAGATCCACTCCATTGACCTGCATGCGGTGAACGGTCCTGGCGGGGGAGCCGGGCTGACGCAGGTTCCACCCGGTAAGGAGGCCGCCTTTCGTTTCAAAACCCTCAACCCCGGGCTCTACGTCTACCACTGCGCCAGCCCGCACATCCCCACGCACATCGCCAACGGGATGTACGGCCTGATCCTGGTGGAGCCGGAGGGTGGCCTGCCGCGCGTGGACCGCGAGTACTACGTGATGCAGAGCGAGTTCTACACGAAGGGCGCGCTGGGGGAGAAGGGGCTGCAGGCCTACGACAGCGGCAAGGGCAAGGTCGCCCAGCCTGAGTACGTCGTCTTCAACGGGCGGGTCGGCTCACTGGTCGACGGCAACGCGCTCACGGCGCAGGTCGGTGAGAAGGTGCGCATCTTCGCGGGCAATGGTGGCCCGAACCTCATCTGGTCGTTCCACGTTATCGGGGAGATCTTCGACCGCGTGTATCCCGAAGGAGCGGTGGGCAGCGGGGGCAACCTGAACGTGCAGACTACGCTCGTTCCCGCCGGCGGCGCGTCGATCGTGGAGATGTCATTGCAGGTACCGGGGACCTACCTCCTGGTGGACCACAGCATCTTCCGCATCGACCGCGGTGCCGTGGGCATGCTGAGGGTGACGGGGAAAGGGAACAGCGCCGTGTTCGGGCCGGTGCGCTAGACTACGCGGCTTCCCGCGCGGACTGGGTGAGGATCGCCTCGGTGTGGCTGGTGCCGATCAGGTCGGCGCCCGCCTGGATGAGCGCCAGCACGTCCGGGTAGGAACGGATACCGCCCGCGGCCTTGACCCCCAACCGCGTGCCGACCGTGCGCCGCATCAAGGCCACGTCGGCGACCGTCGCGCCCTTCGCTCCGAAGCCGGTGCTGGTCTTGACGTAGGCCGCGCCGGCGTGGGCGGCCAGCCGGCAGGCCAGGCGCTTCTGCGGGTCTTCCAGGTAGCAGGTCTCGAGGATGACTTTGACCGGGCGACCGTCCGCGGCTTCGACGACGGCGCGGATGTCGTAGAACACCGCGGCGAGGTCCTCCTGCCTCAGTGCCCCGATGTTCAGGACCATGTCCACTTCCGCGACGCCGCGGGCGACCGCCTGCCGGGTCTCCTGGACTTTCGTCTCGGTCGTCTGGCTCCCGTGGGGGAAGCCGACCACGGTCACGAGTTTCACCCCGGCGCCGGCGAGCAGCCGTGCTGCCGCGGCCACGTGGCAGGGTTTCACCACGAGCGCCCTGACGCCCCAGCGCACCGCCACCTGCACGCCCCGCGCCAGGTCTTCTGCGGTGGCATCCGGGCTCAGCACCGCGTGCTCGATCCGCCTGGCCAGACTCACTGTCTGCATCGTCCTCCCTCAGGTTGCCCGTGCGGCGAAGGTGATCTGCGCCTGCCGCAGTTCCAGCGCCGCCAGCGGGACCACCAGCACCGGGACGGTGGCGCGCCGCAGCACCGCCTCGGCGACGCTGCCCAACACCAGGCGGGAGAGCCCGCTGCGGCCGTGTGTCCCCATGACGATCACGTCGGCGCGGATGCGGTCGGCCGCGGCCAGTATGCCGTCGGCGACAGAGTCGTCGGGCAGCACCTCGACCCGTGCAGCGACGCCCGGCCCGAAGAGCCGTTCCACCGTATCCTGCAGCCGGGAGCGGACGCTCTCCATATACTGGTCAAAGGCCATGCCGGTCTCATTCTGGATCTCGGCGAATTCGGCGATGTTGCTGACGTACAGCAGGATCAACTCGCTCGGGAGGCCCCGCGTGAGGTCGGCGACGGTGGCGAGGAAGGCCTCACTCATCCGCGAGAGGTCGGTGGCGATGAGCAGCCGGCGCGGTGGGGTGTTCATGGCGGGGCCTCCGGCGACGTGGGGCGCGGTCCTCAGGCCGCCTCCACGGTGATGCGCGTGACCTTCTCCGCGCCGGCCTTCGGCATGCGCACCTCCAGCACGCCGTCGCGAAACGTCGCCCGCGCCTGACCCGGCGCGACGGTCACGGGCAGTGGGATGGTGCGCCGCAGCCCCTCCGCGGTGACGGTCAGCGTGTCTTCACTCAGGCTGACTTCGATCCGTGCCGGGTCGGCGGAGGGCAGTTCGGCGCGGAAGACCAGCGCGGCATCGGTCTCCCACATCACGGGCGCGTCGCGAAATAGCGGCGGCCGACAGCTGTACATTTCTTCGAAGAGGTGCTCCATTGACTCCCGGAGCGCAACGAGTTCGTCAAAGGGATCCCACCGCCAAACGCTCATGCGCGGCTCCTTCCGTTCCATCCTTCAGGCCCGACCTTCCACATGCAGGATACGCAGGCGCCGCGGGCCCTGGACATCGGGCCGCCGCCCGATTTCGGCGCTCCTGTTTCGAGTGGACTCGTCCGCCCGAAAGGGCTAGACAGTCGACCCGATGCTGTGGGGGCTTGACCGCGCCTCTTCAGCAGGCATCATTAAGGCGAAGCGTCGACGGCGGGGAGAGCAGACAATGGCTCAAGGACATGACTCAGCGAACGACCATCAACACCACCACGATGATCACCATCGCCACGGTCGCGGCCATAGCCACACCCACGGGATGATCGATCCGACGATCCTCTCGACGCAGCGGGGGATTTGGGCGATCAAGTGGTCCTTCGTCGGGCTCCTGGCGACCGCCATGTTCCAGGTGGTCGTTGTCTTCTTATCCGGCAGCGTTGCGCTCCTCGCCGACACGATCCATAACTTTGGGGATGCGGCCACAGCCGTCCCGCTCTGGATTGCCTTTCTCTTCGCGCGCTTCAAGCCAACCAGGCGCTTCTCCTTCGGTTACGGGCGGGTGGAGGATCTCGCCGGGGTCGTCATCGTCTTCATCATTCTGTTCAGCGCGATTGTCGCCGGATACGAGGCCGTGGATCGCCTCCTGCATCCCCGGCCCGTGGAGTACCTGTGGGCGGTGGTCGCGGCGTCCATCATCGGCTTCTTGGGGAACGAGGGCGTCGCCGTCTTTCGGATCCGCGTGGGGAAGGAGATCGGCAGCGCCGCACTCGTGGCCGACGGCTACCATGCGCGCGTGGACGGCTGGACGAGTTTAGCCGTGCTTGTGGGGGCTGTGGGAGTCTGGCTCGGCTACCCTCTCGCGGACCCGCTAGTGGGTCTCGCCATCACCCTGGCGATTCTCGCGATCGTCTGGCAGTCCGGGAAAGCTGTCTTCACGCGGATGCTCGACGGCGTGGAGCCTGAGGTGATCGAGGCGCTCACGCACGCCGCCGTGCACATCCCCGGCGTGCAGGCGGTCACAGATGTGCGCGCTCGCTGGATCGGCCATCATCTCCACGCGGAGCTCAATGTCGCCGTTTCTCCCGCGCTTTCCGTTGCCGAAGGGCACCATCTCGCCAAAACCGTCCACCACCAGCTCCTGCACCACGTTCCTTTTCTTTCCCGGACCACGATACATATCGATCCCGCCGGGGAGGTCGGGGAGATCCATCACCGGATCGCCGCACACGCGCACGACGGGCTCCCGGTCCACTCGCACTGAGCTGCCCGCCAGAGCTCCGCGGTCGAGCGGCCGCCCTAGATCACGAGGGTCTGGAGATGGAACGGCCCTTCGCGGCGGTAGGGTTCCGCGAGCACGAACCGGCCGTGGTGCGCGATCCCATGAGAGAGCAGGATGGCCCGTTCGAGTTCCACGTGGGCAGCCAGCCCGAGGGCCCGGTCATCCATGGACGCCGAACCCGGAACTAGATGCTCGAGCCCCTCGCCCAACGTCTGCCGGAAGGTCTGCCCGCTGAAGGCCATCTGGCCGCCCAGTTCAGCCAGTGCCTGCTTCATCCGCTCCCACACCGGCGCGACGTCTACCACGCAATTGGGTCGCTGCGGTCGTAGGTAAAAGATCGTCCGCACCGTGTGCGGCGCGTGGCCGCCGCATTCAGCGACCATCCAGTCCCGACCGGCCAGCGCCAATGCCTCCAGGTAGAGGATCATCGCCGGCCGGCGGTCGGGGTCGAGATCGGCGAAGGAGTGTTCGGGATCCTGGGTGATGACGATGTCGGGCCGGACCTCCCGCACCACCGTGACGATACGCCGCTTGAGGTCCACCGATGGTTCGATCTCTCCGTATCTGCCGTCCAGGAACCGCACGCCCGTGGATAGAATCGCCGCGGCCCGCTCGATCTGCGGGCGCGATTCCGGACGGGACAGCAGCACGGCGGCCTCGCTCCGCCCGCCGCGCGCGGCGTTCAGCGCCAGGGCGCCCCCGGCCTCCACGATCTCCAGTCCAAAGGTGGCCAGCAGCAGAACGGTGACTGCGTCGCCAGATTGTGTTGTCATGCTCCCTCCACCGTGATGTCGGCTAACTCATCCCCCGCAGCCGGGGGTTGAGCACTTCCTCCAGCGCGAAGCCGGTGAAGGCGAACCCCAGCACGGCCAGGGTAATCAGCAGCCCCGGCGGGAGGACCCACCACAGCCAGGCGCCGGTGAGAAAGGCGCTCCGCACCTGGGCGTAGTACAGGATCGACCCCCACGACTTCGCCGTCGGATCTCCCAGGCCGAGGAAGGAGAGCGAGGCTTCGATCAGGATCGCGTTGCTTGCCGCCAGGATGAACTGCGCCAGCGAAAGCGAGATGACCCCCGGCAGCACGTGGAGGCGGAGGATGCGGCCGGCGGATGCGCCCAGGGCCCGGGCGGCGTCGATGTACTCCAGCGATCTCAACGAAAGTACCTGCGACCGCAGGACGCGCGCCGGACGCGCCCAGACCAGCAGGCCGATCACCAGGATGATGTTCCAGAAAGACGGCCCCAAGTACGCGGCGAGCAGGATCATCAGCGGGAGAAAGGGGATCACCAGCACGACGTCTACCGCGCGCATGAGCACGGTGTCCACCCAGCCGCCGAAGTACCCGGCCACGGTGCCCACCGCCGTGCCGATACTGATGGCCACGATGGCGGCGAGGAACCCGATCACCAGAGAGATGCGCGCGCCGAAAATGAGTTCGCTGAGAATGTCCTGCCCGATGTCGTTTGTGCCCAGCAGGTGCAGCCGCGAGGGCGCCTCGAAGGGACCGCCGCTGGTCTCCTCGGGATTGTAGGGGGCGACCCAGGGCGCAAAGACGGCCGTGGCGGCAAGGAGGATCAAGAAAGTCAGACCCACCGATCCCACGACGCCCAGGCGACGGCGGCGCGGCCGG
>LDXQ01000088.1 GCA_001443485.1 Candidatus Sysuimicrobiota bacterium CSP1-3 | reverse complement strand
TATAGGGGACCATCACGCCGAGATAGGGATTGCGGGGTGCCACGACCGCGGCCACAGCGGCGTCGCTGCGGCGACGCAGCAGGACGATCGGCGCCTCGGGTGAGGTCAGTAGCTCCGCTTCGGCCGCGGAGACCTCGCAGTGCTCCGCCGCGAGTGTGAGCGCCGGGTACATGAGAGCAAACGGCTTCTCCTCCCGGTGCTTGCGGCGCCGCAGTTCCTGCACCGCGTCTCCGTTCCGCGCATCCACCAGCAACTGGAAACCGCCCAGCCCTTTGACGGCGACGATGGCGCCCTCACGGATCGCATCCGCGGCCTGGCGCAGCACTTCGTCGTCCGTCGCCAGCACAGTGGCCGCGCGATCCCATAACGCCAGGCGCGGACCGCAGCGGGGGCAGGCGATGGGCTGGGCGTGAAACCGCCGGTCCAGCGGATTCTCGTACTCGGCGCGGCAGTCGGCGCACATATCGAAGTGCCGCATCGTCGTGTTGGGCCGGTCGTAGGGGAGGGCCTCGATGATGCTGAAGCGCGGGCCGCAGTTGGTGCAGTTCGTAAATGGATAGAGATAGCGCCGGTCCGCTGGGTCGAACATCTCGCGCAGACAGTCCGGACAGGTGGCGATGTCCGGGAGCATCAGCGTCGTCTTCGCGCCGTTGGCGTCGCTGGCCCGGATCTCAAAGGTGGAAAATCCAGCGGCCTCCAGGAGGACGGTCTCCAGACTGGTAAGGGCCGCGCGCGGCGGCCGCTCCTGATCCAGTCGGCGGAGGAACTCCTCCAGATGCGCGGGAGCGCCCTCGACTTCGATGAAGAGCCCCTGGGCGGTGTTGCTCACCCAACCGACCAGGCCCAGGTCGGTGGCCAGACGATAGACGAAGGGCCGGAACCCGACGCCCTGCACCGCGCCGCGGATGGTGACCCGCAGCCGTTGCACCGGCGGCCGGCCGGTGGACGCGCGCACGCGGAGTTCACGCATCCGCCGGCGGACCTCCCTCGACCTGCACGTCGCCGAGGATGCGGGAGATCACTTCGTCCACGGCTCGTTCGACCTCCGGCGAGAGCGCCTCACCAGCGTCAAAGGCCCGGCCCTCGATACCATAGACGATCAGCCGCGGCGGAAGTCGGCCCAGCGCCCGGGCGAGTTCCACCGCGTCCGGCACGCCCACCGCGTGGGTGGAATCGCGCAGGATGGCGGCCGGCAGCGGCTCGCTGCGGACATCGAAGCGCCGCACCGTCCCCGGAGCGACGCCCGAGGAGACCGCGTCCACCACGATCACCAGATCCGCGCCCTGCCAGGCTTCCATCAGCGAGGTGCCTTCGCCGTCGTGTTCCAGCGTGGCGATGACATGGGGCGCGCGGTCGCGGAGGCGGCGGACGGCCTCTCGCCCGGCGGCGTCGTCGCGCCGGTACGGATTGCCCACACCGATCACCAGCACCCGCGGGCGATCCAGGCGGTCCGCGTCGACGGGAGTGCTCATCGCCTACTCCCGGTCTACCCGCAGGGCGAGGAAGTGGGTGGCGCAGGAGATGCAGGGGTCGTAGTTGCGGATGGCCTGCTCGCACTGCCAGGTGAGGGTCTCCTCCGGGAGGTCGATGCGCGGATCAACGAAAGCCCGCAGGTCCGCCTCGATGGCCTTCTGGTTCTGTGCCGTGGGCGGCACAATCTTCGCGTCCGTGATGAAGCCCGCGTCGTCGACGGTATAGCGGTGGTAGAGGATGCCGCGCGGCGCCTCGGTGCACCCGTACCCCGTCCCCGCGCGCGGGACGACCTCCACCGACGGCCGCTCGGGCGGCACGTACTGCGCGATCAGCCGCAGGGCCTCGTCGCACGCGTAGAGGATCTCCACGCTGCGCACAACGATGCTCTGGAAGGGGTTCCGGCAGGTCGGGCCCAGGCCCGCGGCCCGCGCGGCCTCCCGCGCCAGAGGGGAGAGCCGGTCGAAGTTCAGATTGTAGCGCGCCAGCGGTCCGACCAGGTACGCGCCTCGATCCTTCAGGGAAGAGTGCAGCGCGTTGGAATAGGGGATGTGCTCCTCGACGAAGTGCTCTTCGTACTCGCGGACGGCGATGTCCAGTCCCTGATTGGAGACGAGGCGTCCCTCCGTAATGGCGTACTCGTCGGGATGGGAGAGGGCGACGAATTCGTAGTCCTGCTCGTAGTGGGGAAACTCGAGGGTCCCCGTCCAGCGCGCCGTTTCCAGCGCCGCGTCGCGCGCCCACTTCAGTTGCTCGGTGACGGGAACCAGTTCCCGGCGTGTCGGCACTCGGTAGAATCCGCCCACGCGGACGTTGATGGGGTGCACCGCCCGCCCCCCCAGCAGGGTCATCAGGTCGTTGCCAGCTTTCTTCAGCCGCAGCCCCCGTTCCACGATCGCCGGGTGGTCCTTCGCCAGATGCACCGCGCTCTCGTAGCCCAGGAAATCCGGGGCGTGCAGCAGGTAGATGTGCAAGGCGTGGCTTTCGATCCACTCACCGCAATACAGCAGCCGGCGCAGCGCCCGCACCTGCGGATCTACCGGCACGGCGCACACATCCTCCATGGCCTGCACCGCACTCATCTGGTAGGCCACCGGGCAGATCCCGCAGATGCGCGCCGTGATGTCCGGGGCTTCGCTGAACCGCCGTCCCCGCAGGAACCCTTCGAAGAAGCGGGGCGGTTCGAAGATGCGCAACTGCACGTCGGTGACCCGTCCGCCGCGCACGCGCACGTACATGGCGCCTTCGCCCTCGACACGCGCCAGGTAGTCGACCTTGATGGTCCTAGTGCGGCTCACGGCGCTCGCTCTCCGTGCGGAAGGGTTCGGCCCAGGCGTTGAAGGTGCGCAGCGCGCGCGCGATGTCTCCGTCCGGCACCCCCAGGTGCTTCCACCAGTCGGCCAGGGCGGTAGCGTTGGGCGTCTCCATCGGGCCATAGCAGCCGTAGCACCCGCGCTGGTAGGCAGGACAGATCGCGCCGCAGCCGGCCTGAGTGATCGGCCCCAGGCACGGCGTCCCGTCGGCGACCATGACACACACGGTCCCCCGGCGCTTGCACTCCAGGCACACGCTGTCGGTGGGGATGGCCGGCCGGCGGCCGTGCAGGAAGGCCGTGAGCACTTCCACGAGTTGCCCCTTGTTGATGGGACAGCCGCGCAGTTCGAAGTCTACCGCCACGTGGGCCGCGACCGGCGTCGACGTCGCCAGGGTCTCCACATAGTCGGGGTGGGCGTACACCAGCGCGCGCCACGCCTCCACGTCGGCAAAGTTGCGCAGGGCCTGGATCCCGCCGGCCGTGGCGCAGGCGCCGATCGTCACCAGGACCCGCGAGACGCGCCGCACCATCTGGATGCGCGCCGCGTCGTGCGGCGTGGAGATCGAGCCTTCGACCAACGATAGATCGTAGGGCCCCCGGACGACGGCACGCGACGCCTCCAGGAAGTAGGCGATCTCCACCTCCCCGGCGACGGCCAGCAACTCCTCCTCGCAGTTAAGCAGCGTCAGCTGACACCCGTCACAGGAGGCGAACTTCCAGACGGCAACCTTCGGCCGGCGCTGGCGGGCCATCTCAGATCTCCCTCACCCGGAAGAACGGGGCGATCTGGCCGTAGGGGAACACCGGACCGTCGCGGCAGATGAAGAACGGCCCGTACTGGCAGTGCCCGCACTGCCCGACGCCGCACTTCATGTTCCGCTCCATGGAGAGGAACATCCGGTCGTCCCGCACACCCCGGGCCTGGAGTTCGCGCACGGTGAAGCGCATCATCACCTCCGGGCCGCAGACCAGGGCCACGCTGCTGGCCGGGTCGAAGGGCGCCCGCGGGATGAGTGTGGTCACGACGCCGACGTTGCCCCGCCAGCTCCCTGCCGCGGCGTCCACCGTCACCTCGACGTCCAGGTCCATACGGCTGCGCCACCGCTCCAGCTCGCGCACGTAGAGCAGATCACCCGGCGTGCGCGCCCCGTAGAGGAGCACAATGCGGCCAAACTTCTCCCGGCGGGCGAGCAACCGGTACAGGACGGGGCGCAGCGGCGCCAGGCCGATGCCGCCACCGACGATGACCACGTCGCTGCCCTCTGCGGCCTCGACCGGCCAGGAGGTACCGAAGGGGCCGCGCACGCCGACGAGTGCGCCCCGCTTCATGGCGGCGAGCGACTGCGTCACCGCCCCCACCGCCCGCACCGTGTGCGCCAGGAAGTCGACCCGGCCGGGGTCTCCGCTGATAGAGATGGGGACCTCGCCGGTCCCGAAGATGTACAGCATGTTGAACTGCCCCGGTGTGAACCCGGACTCGTCCGCCGGCGCCACCGCCTGCAGGTCCACCGTGATGGTGTCGCGGGTCTCGCGGCGCCGCCCGCGGACGCGGAACAGGCGCGGCACCACGGGGCCGACGGCCGCGGTAGGTTCAGCGACCTGGAGCATGGCCATAAATGTCCAGCAACTGCAGGCGCGTGGCCTGCAGCCGCAGCTCGATGATCTGGGCAAACCGTTTCACCAGTTCATAGCCCAGGTTGTGATCCTCCTCGCACTTGTCCCGCAGACACTTCCCATCCAGCGCGATGGCGCGCGTCAGTTCCGTGGCCCGGGCGTCAAAGTGCCAGCGGTAGGGAGGAAAGAGCCAGGACCATCCCAGCACGTCCCCCTCGTTGATCGTCTGGACCGTCACGCCCCCGCGCGCGGGAACCGCCATCTCCAGCGCCACCGTCCCGTGGCGGATGAGGTAGAAGGTATCCGCCTCCTCACCTTCCTTGAAGATGTACTGGCCGCCGTCGAAGCGGACGTTGGACGCACACCCGACCAGCACCTGAAGGTGCTCAGGTTTCAAATCCTTGAAGAAGGGATGTGCCGCCAGGACGGGTTCAAGCGTCTGCACGGTGCTCCTCCTTCCCTGCCCCCGCCATCGCCGCAGAGGTCTCGCGGATGGCGCGGACTTCTTCCGTAATGTCGATGCCCACAGGACACCAGGTAATGCACCGTCCACAGCCGACGCAGCCCGATGTGCCGAACTGGTCGATCCAGGTGGCGAGCTTGTGCGTCAGCCACTGGCGGTACCGGGAGGCGGCGGAGGCGCGGATGCTCCCGCCGTGCACATAAGAGAATTCCAGCGAGAAGCAGGAGCCCCAGCGGCGCCATCGCTCGGCGTGGTCGCCGGCGAGATCGGTCGCGTCCTCCACGGTGGTACAGAAGCACGTGGGGCAGACCATGGTGCAGTTACCGCAGGTCAGGCACCGCGCGGCGACCTCCTGCCAGCGCGGGTGCTCCAGGTTGCGGTAGAGGAGATCTTTGATGTCGCGGGTGTCCAGGCTCCGCCCCATCTGCGCCGCGGCCTTGGCCACGACCTGTGCGGCCGCTTCCCCATCCGCTCCGTCGGCCGGGCGGTGCGGCACGCCGTCGAGGATTTCCGCGCCGCGCGCGGTCCCCACCTCAACCAGAAACCGGTGGCCGCCATCCACGATCTCCGTTAGGGCCAAGTCGAACCCCATGGTCGCCTTGGGACCTGTCCCCATCGATAAGCAGAAGCAGGTGCCACCGGCCTGCCCGCAGTTGACGGCGACGATGAAGACGTTTTCGCTGCGCGCCTTGTAGGCCGGGTCCGCATACTGCCCGGCGAGGAAGACGCGGTCCTGGATGGCGATAGCGTGCAGGTCGCAGGCGCGGACGCCGATGAAGGCACGCGGCCCGGCGTCGTCAGGTTCATCCGCCACCTGCAGGTCGCCGTTGACCCGCCGGCCCTGCCACAGACGGAGCACAGGCGGGTGCAGGGCGCGCTTCCACGAATCGGGGGCGGTAGCGTACCCGAAGAGGGCCCCATCGTTGCGCCGCTGCAGGCGGTAAGTGCCGGGACCCTGCTCCTCCGTCCACCCGGCGGGCAGGTCGGCCGCCGAGGAGATCTCATCGTAGACGATGGCCCCGTCGCGCCGGACGGGGCCGATCAACCGGTAGCCGGAGGCCCGCAGGAGGTCCAGCACCTGCCCGAACCCCGCAAGATCAATGACGGCGTGCGCTCCCGGCTGCATCGAATCTACCCTCTCCAGTCTATGGAGAGGCCGCCGGACAGGCATCGGGTACACACCCGATCCCACGTTGGGCAACATGGAGGATTCGCACTCGCCCAGGTCCCGCACCCGGGGCGGACGCTCCTCCGAAGAGGCTGCAGCGCACCAGAGTGTGATGGTACCGGCCGTCTCCACGATGATCATCGAATCTACCGCCCGGGAGTACGTCACTCTGGCACTGTGGTCTGGGGCCCAACTCCTCTGTCGTACCCAGAGAGCAAAAGCCCGGTCGAAGGCCCGGGTGGCTCAAGTTGCGCAGCTGTGTGCCCGACCAGTGAGGCGCGATCAACCTCGAGTGGGGGGGCAACCCATCTTCCGAACTGTCGAATCATCACCAAGGGTGGGAGGGATCCAGAGCATCATGATCGTCCCGCGCTAGCGCGAGGGGCAGGCGGCACGCCTTGATCCTCCGCGTTGAATGGTTATACTCAGAGTATGAAGACTGCAGTGTCTATTCCCGACGAGGTGTTCGCGGAGGCGGAACGGCTCGCGCGGCGCATGAAACGATCCCGCAGCGAGGTGTACAGCCGGGCCCTTGCGGAGTACGTCGCCCGTCACGCCCCTGACCGCGTCACTGAAGCGATGGACCGGGCGCTCGACGAGATCAACGAACCGGGGGACCAGTTCGCGCGGGCGGCAGCCCATCGTGTCCTGAAGCGCAGCGCCTGGTGAGCATCACCCAGGGTGACATCTGGTGGGCGGACCTGCCGGAGCCGCGGGGGTCCGGACCGGGGTTTCGACATCCGGTGGTCGTCGTACAGGGAGACGCGCTGAACCGCAGCCGGATCGCGACAGTCGTTTGTGTTCCCCTGACAAGCAACGTGAAGTGGGCGGCCGCGCCGGGGAACGTGCTGCTCTCGCCGGACGTCACCGGACTGCCGAAGGAATCGGTCGCCAATGTCTCTCAACTCGTGACGTTGGACAAGACCGATCTCACCGAACGGACCGGGAAACTGCCACGATCCAAGCTCCGGCTGGTGCTCTCGGGAATCGATGTCGTCCTCGGGCGCTGAGGGCGCCGTCCGACCCGCAGCGGATCTCGTCGGCTACCAGGAGGCCGCCATCGTCAGCCGGACGCTGCTGAAGGGGCCGGCGGGCACGGTGACGGCCTTCGCCTTCGACGCCGGCCAGGAGCTGAGCGAACACACCGCCCCGTACGATGCGCTGATCCTCATGCTCGACGGTGCTGCCGAAGTGCGGGTCTCCGGGGTGCCGCATCAGCTGGTCGCCGGCGATGTCCTGCTGCTGCCGGCGAACGCGCCACACGCCGTGAAGGCGACCGCGAGATTCAAGATGATCCTGACCATGCTGCGGCCGCAGCCGTGACGATAACGAGGGGGACGAACACGCACGAACGCCGCCACACGCGTCTCTGCAGGGAGAAGCTCAACGCTTGATCTGCTAGCTTCGCTCGGCGGGCACGTCCACGTCGATATCTTCCAGTGTCATCTCGTGGTCCGCCGGCTCCGGCAGCGCCGGCGCACCGCAGGCGGGACAGGTGAGATCGCTGGTCGCCGTGAACACGCGGCCGCAGTGGCGGCAGACTTGTTCCACGGCCCGCGTGTTGAAGACGAGTTCGGCGCCCTCGGCCGGCGTGCCCCGGCTGATCAGAGTGAAGTGCAGCCGCACAGTCTCCGGCTCGATGTGCGAAGCGCTGGAGAGCATCAGGTGCAGCCGCCGGATCGCGCGGGCGCCCGCCCGCCGCGCCGCGTCCAGGGCCGCCGTCAGGATATCTTCAGTGATCGCCAGTTCGTGCATGTGCCCTCAACTCACCGTACCGCTACCGCTACGTCACCAGGCGGGAGCCACAAGCATAGGGACACCAAAGACCACCAGCATCGCCGCCGCCACGACATACAGGTAGACCGCCGAATAGGACTTCCAGACCCCGATCACGCTGCGGACCTCCAGCTGGGAGTCGGAGGGACACTTCCCAACTCCTCCCCGACGATTGACGCCACCTGCCCGACGATCAGCGGCACCGCCGCGCGGACGGCCGGGTGCATCGCGCCGCCGACGGTGATGCAGTCGGCGGCCTCCACCGCCAGGATCACGACCTCTTGCGGCGCGGGTAGGCGCAGGGTGCGGGCCAGAGCCAGCATCTCGAAGAGCCCGACATAGTGGGGAGACGGACCGGGCGCGGTACGCAGATCACCCTCCCGGACACAGTAGACTGTGCCGGGCTCGGCTGTCTCTGTCTGCACGGTATCGACCACGATCAGGCGCCCGGTGTTGAGGAGGTCGTCCAGCAGCCCGAACCCCGTCACCTCGCTTCGGACGACCTCCACCTCCGGAGGCACGCATCCCGGGAGCGCGGCGGCAACCGCCGCCCCAAAGGCGTCGTCGGCCAGCAGGGGGTTCCCCAGGCACAGCACCCGGGTGGCGACCCGCTCCAGTCGTTCGGGTGGATACGAAAACATCCTGGTCCCCTGCTCCTCTCCCCTCAGGTCATTCCCGGTGCAGACTCCCGTCCAGGTCCCGCCGCAGGAGCCCCA